>NZ_CP065359.1:0-332500 GCF_019904295.1 Ruegeria sp. SCSIO 43209 | reverse complement strand
AGTACAACTAAAAGTCATCTGTTTGTGTGCTTCTGGTTTCATCAGAAACCGAAAGCCGTACAAACAGTGAAGCTGACACTGGTCATCGGGGAAAAACCCCTACCAGCGCGATATACAGACATTCAATCCGTCGAAACGAACCAAACCGCCCACATATCTCTTCAGTTATCCATCAATGTCAAAGAACAAAACAACCAAGACCCAAAAACCAGACCATAACGCCAATCTCTCAGCGCCACCGCCCAATCAAAAACCTCAGATGCCCCCAGTCTCTCCCGAGCGTCTCCGCAGCTTCCACCGCGTCCCAGCACCTCAGCAGCGCCGGTGAAGGGCGTTCTATGCCTTACGCATTCAACGCGCAAGTGGAAAATTCAAGAATATCGCAAAAAACTTCAAATTCATTTTTTATACAATAATTTCAAATATTTGAGTGGAACTCACCTCATGGAAATCGGCGAAAATCATCCTTCAAGCACATCAGATATACCGCCTAGGTTTCAGTGCTTGTTGGTTCAAACCCAACATATAGTGAGAACACTACAGTCACCCACAAGACCATACCGACTCGACGGCAATCAGCGATTCATTTCCAATCCCGGAATCGCACCCGATATCGGCGCCGCCAGGCGCAATGCAAGTTGGCCTTACAGGGCCTTGCGCATCGTCTATGGATAGGCTCAGGTCTTTTCAAAGCAAACCCGATACGCCTGTGACCTTGATATGACGAATGACATTAAGTTTCCCTTGCTGCGAACCGTTGGGTTTGACGGTCTGTTGGTGACCTTTGCGCAAACCATGTCCGAGCCGTCGAACCGCGCCGCCCTGGCGTTTCGGGGCGCAGTCGAGGCGCAGCAGATTGATGGCGTGCTTGAGACTTCGGCCTCGCTGGCATCTGCATTTATAAGGTTTGATCCATTAAGCCTGTCGCATCATGACATCGAAGAGTTGCTGCGGGCTATGCTGGTCAGTCGCGATTGGTACGCTGCACCTTTGCCTGCGGGGCGACGATTCTGGAAAGTGCCGACGGTCTACGGTTCCGATCTTGCGCCACAGCTAGAAGACGCGGCATTGGCAGCAGGGTTGTCACCAGCGGACGCCATTGATCGTCTCAGCCAATCGCGTGTGCGGGTTTTAACCATCGGATTTGCGCCGGGCCAACCTTATCTCGGGCCACTCGGACCCGAATTCAACATTCCACGCCTGAAAGAGCTGACGCCGATGGTGCCTGAAGGGGCGTTGGTTTTGGCAATTTCGCAATTTGTCCTGTTCTCGGGGCCAACCCCAACCGGATGGCGTCATGTTGGACAAACCGCGTTTCGTTGCTTTCGTCCGGACATGGGGCGAAGTTTTGCCCTCAACCCCGGTGATGAGATGCAGTTCATCTCAGTCACGCGCGAAGAGCTTGAGGATATCCGTACAACCTGCACTGATGGCTCTGGTGGTGCGAGTTGCGAGGAGATCACGACATGACGCTGATCGTCCATCGCATCGGCCCAGCTTGCACGGTTCAGGATCAAGGGCGCACCGGGTATCTGGATCAAGGCCTGTCGCGTTCGGGTGCCGCAGATATAGCGGCGCTTTATGAAGGGGCCGCGTTGCTTGGTAACACCCCAACGAGCGCCGCCCTCGAAATGGCGGGGATGGGTGGTGAGTTTGAGGCAACCGCACCAACCGCCATCGCGCTGACCGGCGCACCGATGCAGGCCAGTATCGATGGCAGCCCCGTCTTGTGGAATGCCTCGCATCAGATGGAGGCTGGGCAGCGGCTGGTAGTCGGGTCGGTGCTGCAGGGCAGTTACGGGTATCTGAATCTGGGTGGCGGGATCGGGACCGACATGACTCTGGGCTCACGCGCGGCCCATCTGACCGCAAGGATCGGGCGCGCCGTTCAAGCGGGTGATCACCTGCCTTCGACGGAAACCGGCAAGACCGGCCTGAAACTGCGTTCGGAGGATCGGTTTTCGGGTGGGACGTTGCGGGTTGTGGCCAGCTTTCAAACCGCACTGTTCGATGACGAGACGCTGGCACGGTTTACGCAAACGACATTCCGCCGCGGTGCCCGAGCCAACCGGATGGGCATGCAGCTGGATAGCGACGGTAACGGCTTCGCGGCAAAGGGTCAGTTGAACATACTGTCCGAAGTCATAACTCCCGGCGATATACAGATGACCGGCACCGGTGCGCCCTTCATCCTACTGCCCGAGTGCCAGACCACCGGAGGTTATCCGCGCATCGCAACCGTTCTGCCCTGTGATCTGCCCCGCGCTGCACAGACCCCGGCGGGAGGCGAGGTGCGCTTCGAATTCGTAACACTGGAACAAGCCATCACGCTGCAAGCCGCATTTAAGGCCGACCTTGCCCGCCTGCCCGCCCGTGTTGAACCCTTGGTCCGCGATCCACATGACATCCCGGACCTCCTGTCCTACCAACTGATCAGCGGAATGATCTCTGCCACCGAATAAGGAGTTATTGCGATGCCGAGCGTCGATCTGAATGCCGATATGGGCGAAGGCTTTGGCCCGTGGAAGATGGGTGACGATGAAAGCCTTCTGAAGATCATCACATCAGCCAATATCGCCTGTGGCTTTCATGCGGGTGACCCGGATGTGATGGCCAAGACCATAGCTCTGGCAGCCCAGAACGGTGTGGGCATCGGTGCGCATCCCGGTTTTCCTGACCTGCAGGGATTCGGGCGTCGAAACATGAAAGTGCCCCATGACAGTTTGCGCAATCTGGTGCGTTATCAGCTTGGATCGGCAATCGGTATGGCCAAGGCGTTGGGCACCGAAGTACGGCATCTGAAATTGCACGGGGCGCTGGCCAACATGTGTTCGGTCGATATCGATATGGCGCGGGCCTGTTATCAGGGTGCATTGGACTTGGACCCGGACATCATCATCATGGTGCTGGCGGTCACCAAACAAGAAGAAGCGGTGCGCGAGCTGGGCTGCAAATGGGTGGGCGAGATTTTTGCCGACCGTGCCTATAACGACGATGGTACTTTGGTGGATCGGTCACTGCCGGGAGCCGTGATCCATGACCCCACACTGGCCGGAGCACGTATTCTGGAAATGGTGAAGGAAGGCGCCATCATCACCGAATCCGGCGAACGCCTTGAGACCTCAATCGATACGATCTGCCTGCATGGTGATGGCCCAACGGCAGTTCAGATCGCGCACTCGGTGCGCGAGAACCTGATCGCGGGCGGAGTCGAGGTCACAAAATTCATCCGTTAGAGCGTCATGTTATTTACCTGAAACTGCGCTTATCCTTGATCGATCATTCGCCTGCTCGGATATATCTCAGCTTCAATGGCCGTGTTTAGATGCACAAGCATGCTATTTCATTCAGAAAGTGCGTTCTTACTTGCCCCCGCGAACATGGCTACTAAAGTTGACCAACATTCCCTGAATGTCCCGGATGCATTAAATCTTCGATCGAGGTGGCGGTGAAAACAGTTGGATTTCTGTGGCTTGGCAATGAACTGCCATGGTTCAACAAAGTCGCGATCAAAACATTTCAGGAAATCGGGCATCCCGTAGAACTGTTCTGCGAGGAGTCGCTGCGCGAAACCGAGAGCGACCTTCCGCTCCGAGACTATCGGGAAGTTTTGGATTCGCAGATTCTGACCAAGCTTGGCACGACTCCTCGTGTGGCATCCGACATATTCAGGCTCATTCTAATGCGGGACACTAATTATATCTGGGCAGATTGCGATTGCGTGGCGCTTCAGCCCCTGCCGGATACGAATATCATTCTTGCCAGGACGGACGCGGAATCGAAGCTATTGAACAACAATGTTCTGCGAGTCCCCTCGGAGTCTCAGGAATTGTCAGAACTGCTTGAGATTGCTCTGGACCCCGAGGCTATTCCCGATTGGGTTCCACCGCGCCGCGCCAAAAAGGCAAGACAATTCTCTGGCCGCGAACGCCGCGAAATAGTGACCAGCAGACAGACTACATTCGGGCCCGATCTTCTTAATCATGTTTTCCAGAAATCCGATAATATCGATAAAGCCTTCAGCCACGAGGTTTTCAATCCGATTGGGAACACCAAAGGCTACATGCTTTTCTCTGAAGGGATATCGATAGGCGACGTATCGACTCCCAAAACCTGTGTGACGCATTTCTATCAGGCCAATGTGAGACGTTTCTTTCACGCAAACGGACCACAGAAAGGCACAGTTCTTGGCGACTTAGCCTTCAAGTACGGGATCACTGCCGATTAGGTGTGCCCGACCCGAAGTTCACATTCGCACGTGTAAACCAAGCATTCCATCTGATGCTTCTCTGAACAGGCTGTTGCCCAAGCAAAGCTTTGCGCCTAGCATCGCGGCAAGTGCATGATCTGACTACCACAAATCCAAGCAACGCGCCGCAAGGAGGTGAGCCTATGTCTTTTGATCTGATGTCCTACCAGCCAAGGGGCGACAAGAAGAACTCAGACTTCTTCACCGAATATCTTCCCAGGATTTACGAGCGCCGCATCAGCTCGGGCATTGCGGATCAGGTCGGTGCGATGCGGGCCATTGTCATTCAAGTCGAGACAGATGCGCTGTTTGACACGCTGGTCGAGCTTTATGTGATGACCCCCTATCGCCACACCGCCAGCTATTTGGGACAGACACACAAGTTCTCGGTGATGCATTCACATGCCGATTATCCGGCGCTGATCCTGATGGCTCCGCTCAGCCCGGCATTCGAGGATTTCATCCCGCGTATCAATCGTATGTACCCGCTGGCGCGCGGTAAGCCGCAGACGCGATATGTAGGTGAGATTTACGGTGCCATCGACCTGAAGGCGCTGACTGGATCGCTGGAGGATCAGAATATTCGGTTCGAATATTCTGGGGACACCGAAAATCCGTTCTACACGCTGGAAGGATACCGCTTTACGACGCCATCGGATTTCACGTGCAATCGCGTCGGCTATTCCACGCTGGATTTCAACGACACAGACAGTTTGGGACTGGGTGACCGTGTGCTGTTGAGTGATGCGGAACAGGTCAAGCTGGATCAGGCCGCCGCTTTTGGGACCGAAAGCAATATCTCACCACTGATGCTGGGGATCGACCATCTGGCGACACGCATTCTGGCCGGGGAACGTGAGGACGCGATCCTCGAATTTCTGACCATGGTGCCTTATTACTTCTGGGGGGCGTACAACATCTTCGACATGAACTCGTCGACCAATGTGAATCGCAATGCCAATGTGGATGACGACAAGAAATCCCCTGCCAAGGTCTTTACTGCTAACAACACGCCGTCGTTCGTGAACTCTTTCGAGCAATTGCCGATGCCAACCGAGGATTTCGTGCGTAATTTCGGACGACGCTTGCACCACATGGCGGTTGAAATTCAGGACGGCGACCATGGCGCGGGTGAGAAAAATGTCGATTTCGTGGTCAACACTCTTAAAGACAAGGGCGTTCCGTTCCTGGCCCATGTGGTCGGGGAATGCAAAGATGATCCGAACCTGAAACAGATCTTCTCAAAGCACTCGAAACACACGCTGCTGATCACCGAATACATCGAACGTTGTCATCACTACGACGGTTTCTTCACCAAGGATAACGTTGCAGCCTTAACTGCGGCGGCCGGGCAAGATGAACAGTACAAGCACGGCCACGTCTTCGATTGATTTGCCATAAAAAATGGGCTGCGAGGTCATCGCAGCCCAGGCCCATCCAGGAGAGAATGCCGGGTCTTATGACGGCCCGATCATGAAACACGTGACATTGCGCGCCTGTAACCGACGACAGGCCAGATCAGCCTGCTCGCGGGTCATGCCCTGAAATGTCGCGTCAAACCCACGCGAGCTTTGGTTCACCTTACGCAAAGTGCCTTCCAAAGTGGTCATTTCCGACAGCGCAGTTTTCAACAGAACCTTCTCGGCCTCATACCGTGTGGTGTAGCGGCCAACATTGACGCCCCAAAGGTGACCGCCGGAAGTGGACAAGCGGGTCACAACTTCGGGTTCAGGCTCGGGTTGTTTGGCCGGTTCGACCGAGGCCAGCACCACGTTTTCGGAAGGCTTGGCGCCATCCGACGGTGCTATGTCTGCTGCTGCAATCGCAGCAGCGATACCGTCCTGAATCCGGGTGTTGTCTTTTTCAGCCGTTGCAGCGACCGACCCCGCGACCTGAACCGTTTCGCTCGCCACCGGGCGCAACACCGGGCGCAGGCTCTTTTTCGGCGGGCCCGCTTGGGCGACCACTTGTGCACTACCAAGACCTGCATTCCCTGCATAGACCGGGCGGGCGGGCTTACGGATTGGCGCACGCGAGGGGGCACGGCGGAAACCCATATCCAAAAGCTCGGCCACCCGGGCGTTGCGCGATGCCCCTGATTTGCCACCGAAGACGGTCGCGATGATACGTTCATCCTTGCGCTTGGCCGAAGCAACCAGATTAAACCCTGCAGCGCGGGTATAGCCGGTCTTGATCCCATCGGCGCCCCGATAGGCTGCCAAAAGGCGGCGGTTGGTGTTCGGTACAGTCTTGATCCCGGCATTCGTCGATTGGCGCGAGAACAGGTTGTAGTACTGCGGGTAATCATACAGTAGGTGACGGCCCAGCGTGGTCATATCCCGCGCGGTCGACAAATGCCCCGACTCGGTCAGGCCATGGGCATTCTTGAAGGTGGTCCGGCTCATCCCCATCGCCTTGGCGGTGCGGGTCATGCGACGAGCAAACGCCGCCTCGGACCCGCTGAGGGCGATGCCGATCGCGGTTGCCGCGTCATTGGCGGATTTCACCGCCGCCGCCCGGATCAGATAGCGAAACGAGATTCGCTGCCCAGTGCGCAAACCCAGCTTCGAGGGCGGCTCAGCCGCTGCAGCCTTGGTGATGCGCACCTGAGTGTCCAACGTGATCTCACCATTCCGCACGGCCTCAAACGCAATATACAGCGTCATCATCTTGGTCAGAGATGCCGGATGCAACCGCGTGTCGGCATTGCGGGAATGCAGCACTTCTCCGGTGCGTGCGTCGATCACCATGGCCGCGTAAGGGGCCGCCATGCCCTGAAGTGGTGCAAATGAAAGCAGCCACAGAAATGCTATAAGTAATAAGCCCATTCGGGCCGGAACTGTCCGCCGAATCTGCACGATCTTTGCCTCTGTCTGCCTCGCGCCGCCGGGTTTTCCCGGTCAGCAATTTTTATTTTGATATTCTTCAGGCTAACACAGGGACGGGTTTAAAGAAACTGAAAGCTGCGTTTGAGTGGATCATATACACAATCAGATTCACGCTACATATGGTGCTTCATGCGCGCCCGAACACCATACCGGCGATTGTGCCGAATTTCAGGCAAGCCGTGTCATCGAATTTTTTGTGACTGATGTCAAACGGCAACAGGTCAGGAAATCTGATCAATCAAAGCTGAAAGATCACCCAAATCCTTCAACTCGCGGAACCGTGGGTTGGAAGTTGGGACCTCGGCCTGCTCGACCTCCCATACCAACCCGTGCGGGACATGCACGCCCCAGCACCCGGCTTCGATTGGGGCCACCACGTCAGAACGCATCGAGTTTCCGATCATCATCGAAGCGTCGGGTCCATCACCGTACTGGTCAAAAATCTCCGCATAGGTCGCCGCCGTTTTTTCGCTCACGATCTCGACGCCATCGAACAGCTCACCCAATCCGGATTGCGCCAGCTTACGCTCCTGATCGATCAGGTCGCCCTTGGTGATCAGCAGAACCTTATGCGTCTCGGCCACCGCCTCGATGGCCTCGCGCGCATGGGGGAGCAGTTCGATGGGATGTGCCAGCATCTCCTGCCCCGCTTCAACAAGTTGGCGGATGACGCGCGCCGGTACGCGATCTTCCGTCACCTCAATCGCTGTCTCGATCATCGACAGGGTAAAGCCCTTGATGCCATACCCATAGTGCTGGATGTTGCGCTTTTCGGCGGCAAGTAGACGTTCCATCAGGTGATCGTGATCGGCGTGATCGGCCAGCAATTCGGCAAAATATGCCTGAGTCAGCTGGAAGAAACGCTCGTTATGCCAAAGGGTATCGTCTGCATCGAACCCGATTGTTGTCAGTTTGTCCCGCATCGCATTTCCGTCCGGTTGCTCTTTTCTCTGGCCACCGTGACGTTATATAAGCCGGGAAACAATTCGTAGTGTTAATCGAGATTCTCTTACAGCAATGCGCAAACACCAGTGGATCATGTCTGAAAAGGACGACGAAGACGACGACACGTCGGTCCTGGTGCAAACGCGCCCCAAGACCAAGCGGCCGCCGCTGTATAAGGTGTTGTTGCTGAATGACGATTACACGCCGATGGAGTTCGTGGTGCATGTGCTGGAACGGTTCTTCGGCATGACCCATGCGCAAGCGTTTGAAATCATGCTGACCGTCCACAAGAAAGGTGTCGCCGTGGTTGGCGTGTTCAGTCATGAGATTGCCGAGACCAAGGTCGGGCAAGTCATGGATTTCGCGCGCAGGCATCAGCACCCGCTGCAATGCACCATGGAACGCGAAGAATAACGCGCGGCCATGTCCTCTCGCCTTGATCTAGCCTTGAACAGCGGGCTCAGCCTGTCGCAACCGCTGACTGTTTTGGCGCCTACCCCGGACCACGATTTGTCGGACCTTCCGCGCGAGGCGCAGATGGTGCAGCCGTTCAAACCGTTCCACGATCACTTTGCCACGCAGGGCTTTGTCGCTACGCCCAATAGTGACGCGCCTTGCCAGGATGCGGTCGTGTTTCTACCGCGCGCCAAGGCGCTGGCCCGGGCGCTGATCCATCAGGCCTGCAGCCGCGCCAGCGGGGTCATCGTGGTGGACGGGGCCAAAACCGATGGCGTCGACAGTTTGCTGAAAGATATCCGCAAGCGGGTTGCGATCGAGGGTCCAATCTCGAAGGCACATGGCAAGATTTTCTGGTTTCAGTCTGATGCGGACGCCTTTGCCGACTGGGCTGCGCCTGAAAACCAAATGGTTGACGGCTTCCATACCGCGCCCGGTGTGTTTTCCGCCGATGGTATCGATCCTGCCTCGGCCCTGCTGCTGAAGTCTCTGCCAACCAAGCGCGGCACGCGCATCGCTGATCTGGGTGCAGGTTGGGGCTTTCTGTCCGCCATGCTGATCGACGACACCTTGCGCAGCCTGCATCTGGTGGAGGCCGACCACACCGCCCTTACTTGTGCCCGCGCCAATGTCACCGACACCCGTGCGCAGTTCCACTGGGCCGACGCCACCAAATGGAGCGCGCCCGAGCCGCTGGACATGGTGATCATGAATCCGCCCTTTCACACCTCGCGCAGCGCCGACCCGACATTGGGCCAGGGCTTTATCACCAGTGCTGCACGCAACCTCACCCGCAACGGTCAACTCTGGATGGTTGCAAATCGCCACCTGCCTTACGAGGCCACGCTGGCCGAGGCTTTCGACCGTGTTGATGAAGTGGCAGGAGACAACCGCTTCAAGGTGTTCCATGCCTCTCGCCCTCGGGGCTGAGGCCCGCTAACCTTCGCCAGAACTCAGGAGGATTCGCATGTCCTTTTCCATCGCGGGCAAAACCGCAATCGTTACCGGGGGTGCCAACGGCATCGGACTGGCCATCGGACGGCACTTTGCCGATGCAGGCGCCAATGTCATGTTCGCCGATATGGATGAAAAGCGCCTGTCCGATGAGCTGGGCGAACAGGCGGATGACAGCAACATCCGTTATTTCGCCGGTGACCTGCGTGAAAAGCTGACCATCGCCAATCTGCTTTCGGCCACGCTGGATGCGTTTGATCAGGTTGATATCCTGATCAATGGTGCACGGCAGGTGATCCCGTCGGACCCGCTGGACACCGATGACGATTCCGTGCGCACATTGCTGAACCAGAACCTGATGCCCGCGCTGCGACTGAGCCAACTAGTGGCTAAGCGATTTATCAAACAGGCTGATGGAGACGATGAGAACCCTGCCGGGTCAATCATCAACCTGTCCTCGATTGCCGCACGCCGCACCCATCCCGATCTGATGGCCTATTCCGTTTCGACCGCTGCGCTGGATCAGATGACCCGTTCGTTGGCGGTTGCACTTGCGCCCAGCCGCATTCGCGTAAACTCCATCGCACTGGGATCAGTCATGAGCGCTTCATTGCAGTCAACGCTGAAAGAAAACCGAGATTTCCGGGACGACATCGAAAAACATACTCCGCTTTCCCGGATTGCCGCTCCGAACGAACTGGTCGAAACCGCGCAATTTCTCGCGTCGGACGCTGCGGGCTTCATGACAGGCCAAATTCTAACCATTGACGGAGGCCGCACCCTGCTGGACCCTGTCGCAGCCCCGGCCCACTGATCCCAATGTTCGATAACGAAAAAGCCACCGCCGCTGCCTGGTTCCGCCAGTTGCGAGATGACATCGTAACCGCCTTCGAAGCGTTGGAAGACAGCCACACCTCAGGCCCCTTCTCGGATTCTCAGCCGGGAAGGTTCGAAGTCAAAGAAACTAAACGGCAGTCTGACGATGGCTCCGACGCGGGCGGCGGGCTGATGTCGGTGATGCGCGGGGGCCGCGTGTTCGAGAAGGTGGGCGTTAATGTCTCAACCGTCTTTGGTACGCTGGGTGAGCGCGCGCAAAACGCGATGGCTGCGCGCAAGGGTATTCCGGGGATGAAGGACGACCCCCGGTTCTGGGCTTCGGGCATCAGCCTTGTGGCCCATATGCAGAACCCGCATGTGCCTGCGGTCCATATGAACACCCGGATGTTCTGGACCCCACATGCCTGGTGGTTCGGCGGCGGCTCCGACCTGAATCCTTGCATCGAATATGACGACGACACCGCCCATTTCCACGCCACCCAAAAAGCGCATCTCGACCCGCACGGACCCGGCCACTACCCGCGCCTCAAAGATTGGGCTGACGAGTATTTTTATATCCCCCACCGAAAGCGCGCTCGGGGTGTCGGCGGGATCTTCATGGATGACTATTGCACCGGCGACTGGCAGGCGGATTTTGCGCTGACTCAGGACATCGGTCGCGCCTTCCTGCCCGCCTTTCTGCCTCTGGTCGAAAAACGCCGGGTGCAAAGCTTTGACGACGCGGACAAAAACACCCAGCTGGTGCATCGTGGGCTCTATGCCGAATACAATCTGGTCTATGACCGGGGCACCAAGTTTGGTCTGGAAACCGGGCACGACCCCGATGCTGTTCTGATGAGTCTGCCGCCCTTGGCCAAATGGGTCTGACCGCTAAAACCCCATATCGATGGAATTATCAAAGCAGTAGTTTTGCGCCGAAGCGGCGGAAAGGTTCTCACCCACCCTGTTGACGGTCAAAGAATATCCCGGATTGGTATCCGCGCCGGGCGGTGGAGTTAGCGAAAACTGCACTGTGCGAACACCTTTCTCGTAAGCTTTGGAAACATAAATCCGCTGCGAGTTTGAAACTCCCAATGTGCGAACTGCATAATCCCCAATTCCACACCAATAGGTGACCGCGGCCGAGGACCCGCCGACAGGCTTCACTTCGTAGGTTCCATCCTTTAGCGGCGTGATCTGGGTTCTGAACTGCGGTCTTAGTTTATAGCCAAAACCAACGCCCTGAGACTGCGCAATGGTGGGGGCCAGTATGATGGCTGTCAGAGAGAGGCATGTAAGAAAACGCATATAAAACACCCTATGAAAAACGCGATCACGGCTGAGACGACGTGGGACCAACCAGCCTATACGAATCAATATAGTCAAACCGGGCCTCAGGTCTAACTCAACCCGTAACACATCAACTTGAGTGAAAATTCTTTCTTTGAATATGTGGTGCGCTATGATCTCTGCAGCAGCAGTTTCCAGAGTGGCCCGTGGAAAAGTCATTTCCCAAAGACTGGTTCGATCTTTCCGGTGAAAAATACGCCGACTTCGGTGCGTTATTTTATCTGGCTGCCCTGACCAAAACGCATCGTAACCGCAGTTTGGCACAGGTTCTCTATGCGTTCGAAACGCCGCTGAGATTGGGCCAGTATCACATCTTCCGCCAAAACGGCTTTCCGCGCGGATTCGTGACATTTGCCGGTCTCAGCCCGGAAGCCGAATATCGCTATGCGGTGAAGGAAGAGCCGCTGAGAGATGTCGATTTCGCCAGTGGCTCATCCTTCTGGATCATCGATATGGTGGCACCCTTCGGCCAAACTCGTCAGATCGTCGACATGCTGAAACGGGACATCCCGCACCCACGCGTGCGCACCAATCGTCTCAGCAGCGACCTATCCACAAAACGTATCGTCGAATGGACACGCGATGACCAGCAACAGGTGCATATGCGCCTTTACCGGGATGCCGAATTTGCCAGAACGCTCGAGCAGGAAAACGGATGACTTCGGTTGTAACCATATCGGGCGATATCACGGGCGACGTGACCGGCTTTCCTCCGAATGTCGCCTCGGGTGACCTCGATGTCACCGCAACATCGGATTTCGGGACCTTCACCGGGGCCACCTGGGCAATCTCCGATCAACCGGATTTCGGCACCGCCTCAATCGATGCGAACGGTACGTGGACCTATACCGTCGACCCGGCCTTCTTCGATAGCCTCGATGACGGAGAAATCCAATTGGACTCGTTCGAGGTGACGGTCACCGCCAATTTCGCCAATGGTTTCTTCACCTTCAGTGGAACCCAGACCCAGATCATTGATATCACTATCGAAGGCGTTTGCTTTACCGCAGGTACTCTGATTGAAACGGCGGAAGGCCAGCGCGCGATTGAGACCCTGCGCGTCGATGACGACGTGTTGACTGCCGATCACGGAATACAGCCGATCCGCTGGATCGAAAGCAGCACCTTGTCGCCCGAGCGGTTGCGCGCAAATCCTGCGATGCGCCCGGTGCGAGTGACCGCAGGTAGTCTGGGACCTGGTGTTCCATCCTGCGACTTACTGGTGTCTCAACAGCATCGCCTCCTGATCCGCGGCCCCAAGGTCGAGATTCTGTTTGGCGCGCCCGAAGTGTTGGTCGCCGCCAAACATCTGTGCTCGTGGCCGGGAATAGATATTGATACCGGTGATGAGCCGGTCGAATACCTGCATATTCTGCTGGACAGGCACGAGATTTTGTTTGCCGAAGGGGCTCAGGCCGAAAGCCTGTTTCTGGGTGAAGAAACCCTCCACACGCTGTCTTCTGACGCGCTGCAGGAACTCGCCGAGATATTCCCCGAGCGCGCCTCGGACGAACATATCGGCTTCGGCCTTGCTGCGCGGCTGATCCTGCGCGAACATGAGGCGCGTGCGCTTGCCTAGGTCCTAGACAACCCGCCCCCCGACATCCTGCGGAGCCAGCGCGACGGTCTTGATCACCGCATAGCATGCACTGCCCTGCTGCAAACCCAGCGCCGCGACCGAGCGTCGGGTCACGCGCGCCAGCACAACACCCGCAGTTGTTTTGACCGACACGATTGCACCGGGCCCCTCACCTGCCCGGATCGCCTCGACCTGCCCCGACAACACATTCAAGGCTGAAAGACCCTCGGGTGGTCTATTGGACAGGATCACCTCTTGCGCCGGAATACGAATACGCAGCTCTTCGCCGATTTGATGGGCAATCCGAGGCAGGTAAAGACGAGCGCCACCGGCATCAAGTTCGGACAGGCCATCGTCGTGATGCGCCGTAACACGGACCCGCAGAACGGCCCCCACCGCGCGCACGCCTGCAGGGGCCACGGATGGGTCCGACAGAACATCGGACGCGGGACCATGCCGCACGACACGCCCGTCCTGCAGCGCAACCACGGACGTTGCAAGCCGGGCAACCTCGGCCGCCGAATGGGTCACATAGAGTATCGGGACTGATACCTCGTCCCGCAACCGTTCGAAATAGGGCAGGATTTCAGCCTTTCGCGCGTCGTCGAGCGCGGCAAGAGGCTCATCCGCAAGGATCAGGCGCGGGCTGGCCAGCAGGGCGCGGCCAATGGCGACGCGCTGTTTCTCACCCCCCGATAGCATGGCTGGGCGGCGGTCCAGCAGATGGCCAACACCCAACATCTCGATCACCCGATCCGGGTTTTCGCGTCGTGCCCCGCGCGGTGCAAACCAGCGACCATAATTCAGGTTCTGGCGTACGGTCAGATGCGGGAACAGACGGCCTTCCTGAAAGATATAGCCCAAGCGCCGTCTATGTGGCGGCAGCCATGCCCCACGATCCGTGTCGAACAACACCCAATCGCCAACCGCGACCCGCCCGGCCTCGGGCCTCAATAGCCCAGCGACTGCATTCACTACCGTCGTCTTTCCCGAACCAGAACGCCCAAACAGAACCGTTACACCGGAAGGTGCGTCGAAATCGAGGTCCAGCTTCATCCCGGGTAGCTGGTGTTGCAGGTGGACGGACAGGCTCATGATCCGGCCACGCGTTTGGCCACACGACGGCCCACATATTCCGACAGCAAAAGCGCGCCCATGGCGATGATGATCGAGATGATCACCAGCCGCGTCGCCGCCGCCTCACCCCCTGGAACCTGCAAAAACGCATAGACTGCCGAGGGCAACGTCTGCGTCTGACCGGGTATGTTCGAAACAAAGGTGATCGTGGCCCCGAACTCTCCCATCGCCTTGGCAAACGCCAGGATCGCGCCCGCAATGACCCCAGGCAGGATCATTGGCAGCGTCACCGTTCCAAAGACCAGCAGACGCGACGCCCCCAAAGTGGCGCCTGCCTGTTCCAGTTTTGGGTCTACTGCCTCGATCGACAGCCGGATCGCGCGCACCATCAGCGGAAAAGCCATGATCCCGGCAGCCAGCGCAGCGCCGGTCCATCGGAAAGCAAAAACGATCCCAAGCTCGGCCAAAGGCGCGCCCAACGGCCCCTGAATCCCAAAGGTCAGCAGCAGCAGATAGCCGGTCACCACCGGCGGCAGGATCAGAGGCAGATGAACCAGACCATTCAGCAACTGGCGCCCCGGAAACCGCCAGCGCGCAAGCGCATAGGCAATGAAAATCCCAAAGGGCAACGTGATCAGCGTTGCCCAGAACGATACGCGCAGCGACAGGCGCAATGCCTCCATCTCTGCCGGGCCCAACCATCCCATCGTACTAACCTTCGGGCAGGGAGAACCCCTGCCTCACAAATTCGGCCCGTGCGGAATTGCCTTGCAAATAGGTCAAAAGCGCGTGCGCCGTAGGTTCTGCAGTAGAAGTCAGGGCTGCTGGATACACAATTTTTGGGTGGATATCTGCCGGGATGACACCGATGACCCCGACCCGCTCATCAGCCACAGCGTCCGAGCGATAGACAATGCCCAAAGGCGCCGCCCCCGTCGCAACCAGCGCCAGCGCGGCGCGTACATTGTCCGTCTGGGCGATCTGGTCCTGAACATCGCCCCAAAGTCCCAGACCCTGTAACGCGGCCTTGCCATAGATGCCCGCAGGCACCGCATCGACCAAAGCCATGGCCAGATACCCACTGCCTAGACGGGTGCTCAGGTCAAACCCCGCCTCAATCTCGGCCGTGTCAGCCCCCGGCGCACCAATCAAAACCAGCCCGTTACCCAGCAACTCAATACGTGAAGCGGTATCGATCAGGCCCTGATCCTGCAGCACGTCCATCCAATCCTCGTTGGCGGAAATGAACAGATCGGCGGGCGCCCCCGCTTGTATCTGCCGTGCCAGCACCGAGGAGGCCGCGTACGACACCGTCACCTCTTGCCCGGTCTCAGCCTCATAACTTCTGGCAATCACGTCCAGTGCGGTCTTGAGGCTGGCGGCGGCAAAAACCAGCACGCCCTCGGCCCGAACCGGGACAGCGAGTATCGCGCAGAAGGCCAAAGCTGCGATCAGACAGCGACAGGCGCCCGTCATTCTTTGCCTCCGGATCAGAGGGTTGCAATCCCTCTGGGCATATCGGAGGCAACACGTGGCAGGCAAGGCCCTTTGGCCTTACAACCAAAGCTACGGCCCATATTGAACTCAGAATTCGGTGGAAAACGAGAATCGCCCAACCCAAGATCAATATGCTGTCGCGCTTCTCTAAAACCGGAAACTCCCGAGGTAGAGCGCTCAATCGCTAAACAACGTGTCTGATCCGCCTCGCCTGAACAGCGATATCCGCATTTCGCTATTCAACCACGATATGACACGTGAGTTTGCTCGATTGGTAACCGCGCCCAGTTGCCTAAACGCTGATCTGAAACCTTGCGCAATTTTGCAAAAGAAATTGTGCCATACCCTCTTGCACCCACGCACGGGCTTAGCTACATGAGCCCTCACGGGTGATTAGCTCAGTTGGTAGAGCGCTTCGTTTACACCGAAGATGTCGGGAGTTCGAGTCTCTCATCACCCACCATTCCCTTCATTTTCAATGGTTTACTCAGGGTCTTGTAACGAGAACTTGGAGACTATTTGAGGATGAATGCACGGGAATCGAAACTTCAAAACCGTGTTGGACTACCCAGAGGATTGTTCCTTAGAGGTAAAGGGTACGCACTTAACTGCCTTGGAGGAAACAGCTTCTTTGGATCGGTCCAATGGAAAATCAAAATGATTTCCTCGGGAGAGACCTTTGGGAATGAGATTAGGCTATACTGGATTGATCACACCGACCGATCTATGGGCTTTCGGCTGCTCGGTCTTTGGAGCACCTCACCGAACTTTGCGGTTACAGCAACCTGCAACCTCTTTGGAAGCGGGACACCCTAGCAAATGGCGGGGCGTAAGCCTCGCCCGTGCGGGCTAGAACCTGTTTTCTTTGCACAAGGCTGGTTGCGAATTTGCTCAACCCGCACCGATATCGAGTATTCAAGGAAAAAGGCGAAGCCGACATTCCCTTAGCTTATGCCGAACGTCAGTCCTGCGGACTTTCCTGCTCTTCGTGATGGCCGTTTAAACGTCCGCTTTGTAGTGCTTTAGGAACATCGCGACACAATCGTCCAGTACGTCTTTCGGCGTTGGGTTCTCGCCAAGGAAGAACTCTGGCCAGAAGAAGAAGTTTTTTACAAGCGCCAGAAGCTGGTTGGTCGCAAGAACCGGATCAGCCTTTCGGATCACGCCTGCATCCATGGCTTCGCTGATCAGCCTCGTTATTGGGTAATCATGTGTTGCTGTTTCAGTGAAGAATTGCCGGGAACGGTCAAGGTCACGGATCAATTCTGAGATGACCATCCGGTTCAATCCGATGGCGGTCTCATCGGTGATCACCCCAATGTAGCGCCACAAGGCGTTCTTCAGTTGCTCAACGAATTCTCGATCCGGATCATACGGCACTGGCTCCATGCTCCGGTTCTGCTCCAGCATGATCTGTGAGATCGCCTCAAAGAGAGCCTCCTTGCTCTCGAAGTGATTGTAGAGCGTGCGACTCGATACGTTCGCTTTTTTGGCGATTGAAGTGGTCTTTGCCCCCAGAAACCCCTGCTCTTTGAACTCATCGATGGCCGCATCGATGATATCTTTTCGTTTTTTTTCAGTACGTTTCAAGATTTCTACCTCAAAAAGTAAAAAGAAGTGTTTACAAAAACACTTGCCTCACCATAAGTAAACTCAACGATTTACTTTAGCAAGGCGCAATGCTGCCTGATCCCGAAAGGACCAAGACCATGACAACTCAAAATCTCACAGCGGGCAAAAACGAAGTCACCTTCAAATCCTTTGGCGTGGATTTGGCGGGCGATCTCTACCTGCCCGAAGGCTTTGATGAGACCAAGACCTACAAGGCCATCGTGGGGGCCAGCCCGTTCCCGCAGGTCAAAGATCAGATCCCGGCTACTTACGGGCCGGAAATGGCCGCGCGGGGTTTCATCTACCTCGGTTTCGATTACCTCGGCATGGGCTCGTCCCCTGCGCTGCCCGGAGAGTACAAGCAATCCCGCTACATGTTCCGGCTGATCGAAAACACCTGGGACGCCGTGTCTTACCTCGGCACTCTACCGTTCGTTGACGAGATTTACGGTCTGGGTGTTTGCCAAGGCGGCTCGATCATCGCATCCGCCGCCGTGACCGATCATCGCATCAAGAAGATCGCCATGGTGTCGGGCATGATGGCGGCTGATGGTTTTCAATGGACCGACCGCGATATGGTCAATCAGCAAATCGCGGCCTCGAACGCCTCGATGCAGAAGATGTATGAAACCGGCGAGCCGGATTATGTCGAACCATTTGGGCTAAATGATGAGCAAACCCGAGAAGAATTTGTTGGATCGGGTGTCAACCCGATGGCCGGAGAATCCTATGACTACTACGGACGCGATGGAGTCAAAGGCCCGGTTGCGGTTCCGACCTATACCAACATGCATATCGGCGATCAGGGCATGCAGTCTCTGATTTCCATTGGAGAGGCTTATGCCGATAAGATCGTGCAGCCGTCCCTAACCATCTACAGCAGCACGGCCTTTACAGCGCCGTGCTCCACGCAGTTTGTCGCGAAGCTGACGAATGAACATGAGGAGTTGGCGTTTGATGAGTTCTCTCATGTGGACTTCTACTACAAGCCCGAGGCAGTAAAGGCGTCGACGGACGCTGTAGCAGAGTTCTTCAATAGATGAAGTGATGAGGCAGAGGTCATACAGTGGTCTCTGCCTCCTTGCCGACAAGCGGAAGTTGACCTGAGGTTCAGCAATGGTCGCTTAGGGCTCAAAGCAGACATCAGGCTAAGACGCGGCATTGGCTGTTAAAGGCAGAAAAGCGGTCTTTCGCAGCGAAATGAGCCTACGTCGGCTAGTCGCAGTGTTTTGGCAGCTGCTATACTCTTCAAGCCAACCTTGGTTAGCTAGATGCACCTAAGCAGGGACAGCAAAAACTAGGCCAACTTTACACATTTCGAAAGTTGTCAGAAATGGCCAATTTGAGCCCGCGCACTCACGCAGTCAGGCCGCATGATTTTGATCCGAAAACCCTCAAGACTCTTACTTGTGATGCGCTCAGAGCCTAACGCGTTTGTGCACACAGCCATATATTTTGTACACTCCTAGGAATAACCTTTCAGGATTGACATGAATTTACATCGAAGCAACCGGGTCAAGGCACTAGTGCTGGCAAGCTTTGCAAGTATGGCGTTCGGGATTGGCGCTGCGGCCTCTGAGCGGCTACCGGCGCTACGCGTCGTACAATCAGGTCATAGCCTCACCGATGGCGTCATCGGTCCGCTTGAGATCATGGTACGTGTAACCAGTATGCGTGGCGGCAAACTGGACAAGGCTACAATTCCGGGCAGTCCGATGGAGTGGCGATGGGAAAATGCGAGTAACCCGGATATCCGTCAGCCTGAGGTGATGGCCCGTTACGACGTTCTAGCAATCACCGAACGTGTCGCACTGACAAACACAATGGACCATCATGACAGCAAACACTGGGCTTTGCATTGGGCGAGCCATGCGTGGGAGCATGGCGCGAATGGTGATGGCGCTCGGTCTGTGCTCTATGCAAGCTGGGTCGATATCGAAAGCGGTTCGGGTTTTGAAAATCGCCACAACGACCCTGAAGGTCATTTGACATTTCGCGAACGACTGCCGTTGGAGATGGTGCGGTGGCAAAGCATTCTTGATCACGTCAACGCAAACCGGCCCGATGGGATGCCTGAAATGGACATGATCCCTGGCCCTCTGATTATGGCTCGCGCTTATGACGAAATTGCATCAGGCACAGCCCCGGGGCTCAATGATATTCACGACCTTTTTTCAGATAGCATTCACCCCAACAAGATGGGTAACTATCTCATCGCACTGGCACATTTCGCGGTGATCTACGACGGCGATCCGCGTGGCTTGCCGCCAACGATGCTGACGCAGGGCGGGCCGGACAAGGTGCAGGCGGCATGGATGCAAGAAATTGTCTGGGACGTGCTTAACGAATACGCAGAAACATCAGGCGGCCCCTAATGAGCCCTGTGTAGGTCGGCTTACGCCGTTCACGCGCATCTTGGTCCGGTTTGGGCCTTCGCTCCTGCTGGGTCCAAAACAGCGAATGGCAGCAATGTCCGCAAAGTGGACGTACAAGCAAGTCGCCGAAAACGACCGCAATTCGGACAACCCCATCTCCAACTTTGCGGACGGAATGTCTGCTTCTGTTATTTTGTCTTGAAGTCAGGCGATTTAGCCAACCGCCATTCAACTATAGACTGAGCTACTAGACCGCTCGAGCTCCACACTGTTAACTCCGATATTACCCATGTGGAGAGTTATTCGCTCTGCTAGCCTTTGTTTGCACAACTCCGCTACGGCCGCTGGCAAGCCTTGCAACTCCTCTTTCCTCGCAACGACCGTCAACGTGCGCGACAAACCCGAAACAGGCAATTCTTGCAATCGCAAAGCCATGTTTTCAACGAGACCATCGATCAACAGCGTCGGGGTCAAAAGGCTAAAACCCTGTCCTGTCGAAACGCAGGAAGTCACCATGCTGGAGCGATCTGCCTGTATGACTTTGTCAGGCTCGAAGCGCAGTCGTCGCAGGTGTTGGGCAATCTGGCGTCCTGCATTGGTCGTATCCCCGAAACGTACAAGAGGCAGCCTTGTCTGGATTGCTTCCAGGCTTTCAGTTGGTCCGTTGTATGCTTCAGGAAGAACCAAGAGGTATTTTTCGGTCAAAATGTGATGCCGTTCTAGCCCGTCCATGTCCAAAAAAGGGTTTGATGTAATTGCCAGGTCCGCCTGCTTGGTGCGCAAGAGATGCTCATGGTTACCGCTTTGCCCGGCGTGCAATGTGATATCTTCGACGTTGAACATCTTTTGCGCAAGATCGATCAATGGCGGTGTAAGGGTTGTTGCAACGGAGGCTTGAATGCCCACCCTTAGCAGCGTCAGGGACTGGCCACCGACATGGCGCAACTCGGTTTCCATATCCGACAAAGCATCAAGTATCTTTTGCGCTTTGCCGTGCAGTCGTGCACCAGCGTATGTCAGTTTTGCGGGTCGCGTGCTGCGGTCCAGTAGCGTCGTGCCGAACGCCTTTTCCAACGCGGAAATGTGCTGAGATGCGGCGGGTTGTGACAGACTCAGCAGGCTCGCTCCAGCCCGCATTTGACCTGTTTCTGCTACCGCAAGGAACACCTCAAGCGAGCGCATAAGACTGGGTGACATTTTATAGCGATCAAGCACGGCTCATCCTTAGTATAAGAATTTCTAATACTATTTAGATTTTCTTGGGTTTGGTCAATCGCTGCGGCATCGTTATCACATGTCTCGCATACGCACCTCTCGCCGCAAAAAAACGGCAAAGCAACGCTCACCGAACGACGCGCGTGCGCCATTCATTTTGCGCAAGCTTTCAACCTTCGGTGTCCTCAGCGATGCCGGGCTTGAGCAGATTGAGGCAAATGCCGACACCATCCTTTCTGAGACGGGTATGGAATTTCAAGACGATCCTGAGATCCTCCTGATTTTTGCGGATGCAGGGTGCGATGTAGACGGCACACGGGTACGGTTCGCGCCCGGCTTTTGCCGCCGGACCATCATGGCAACCGCGCCAAGCCAGTTCATACAGCATGCCCGCAACCCCAAAAACACTGTCCAGCTTGGCGGCGATGCGACGGTTTTGTGCCCGTCCTGGGGTCCGCCTTTTGTGCATGATCTGGATCGCGGCCGGCGTTATGCGAGCCATGAAGACTTCAACAATCTGGTAAAGCTACACCACACGCTGCCATGGCTGCATCATTCGGGCGGTGTGGTTTGTGAACCTGTTGATCTGCCCGCCAACAAGCGCCATCTGGATATGCTCTACGCTCATATCCGCCACTCTGACCGCGCGTTTATGGGGGCCTTTATCGGCGCTGAACGGGCAGGTCATGCAATTGACATGGCGCGCATTGTTTTTGGCGACATCTCAGAGAAGCCCGCGTTATACTGCGTGTCTAACACCAATGCGCCTTTGGTGATGGACAGCCATATGTCTGGCGCGCTGAAAACCTATGCCCGCGCGGGCCAGCCCGTCGCCTGCACGCCCTGGGTGCTGACTGGGGCGATGTCACCCGCAACCGTGGCCGGCACGCTTGCGCAAGTGCTGGCCGAATCCATGGCGACAATGACGTTAACCCAACTGGTGAACCCCGGCGCGCCTTGTCTGATGGGCAGCTTCGCCTCGACCATGTCGATGAAATCCGGCGCGCCAACTTTTGGCACACCTGAGGCCGGGTTGATGGTTCTCGCCGCGGGGCAACTTGCGCGCAGGCTCGGGGTGCCCCTGCACACTGTTGGCACACTAAGTTCGTCCAAACTGTCCGATGCACAAAGCCAGCAAGAGGCCGCGTGGGGTCTGATGATGTCGATGTTTGCCGGTGCCAACTTGATCAACCATGCGACCGGCTGGCTCGAAGGGGGGTTGGTGACCTCGTTCGAAAAAACCGTGATTGATCATGATCTGTGCGGCAAGATCGGACGCTTTTTTGACGGGATCGATATGAGCGAAAATGCTCAGGCGATGGAGGCTATTGCCACAACAGGGCCGGGGCAACATTTCCTTGGGTCTGAACATACGCAAGCCAACTTCATGACTGCGCTCTTTCGCCCGTGGACACCCGACGATAACTCGTTCGAGCAATGGCACGCGGCAGGTGAACAGGATGCGGCCGTGCGGGCCAACGTCATTTGGAAGGAACGACTAGCAGGGTATGAGGACCCTGGCCTCGACCGAGACATTGATGCAGCTCTCAAGGACTACATCGCCGCCCGCAAAGCCGAAAAACCAGATCAGGAATACTTCTGATGGGCCTGGCTTTCTGCAATCTCACACATCCGCTCGTAGAACGGTACGTGATGCGCAGCTATGTCGGTATAGGGTTCTCCGAGCTGGTGAAGCTCTGCTTGGAAGTCGACCGCTTCAGGTGCCTTGATCGCCCCGCTTTGCAGCACTTCGGTATGCCAGCTTTGAACCGAACCCCATCCATCCGGCACAGCATCGTTCCACGTGAACGCATGGTCCAGAAACGTAAGCCCCACATGTGCCCAGTAGCGGCGCAACGTGGTCTGCGGATCATTGCGCAACTGATCTGCAGTAATCACCAACGGGCTATGGCCCAGCTCGGTCAACGCGCTGTAAAGCCTGCATTGCGCCTCATGCCCCAGCTCCAACTGCGTAAACTCAGGATCGCGCTTTGCGTAGGAAAGCGCGGCTTCGATGGGATTGCGCACCAAAAAGGCGTGGGTCATTTCGCCCGCAAACCCTGCATCGCGGGGCAGTCTGTCGGCGACGTAGTACGCCATGTCCTTGAAGAAAACCAGACCACCCTGCGCGGTCTTGCGGATCATGGCGCGGATTTCATCGTAGGTCACCGGATGTCCCGGTTCCGGAGTGAAACCCGGGAAAAGCCGATCCTTGGTCGTAAGGTAGTGGTGGTACATGAACGGTTCGTGCAGGACCGACAGATCACCACGCTCGCGCATGATCCGTTCAAACGCCGTCGAAACCGAGCGTGGGTGGCACCACAAAGCATGTATAGTCATGTGGTTAGCCTAGTGGTGCTGAAAAGCTTGCGTCAACAGGGGTTTGCATGAGCCGCATTTTGATCATTGGCGGCGGCGCAATTGGCCTTAGCGTAGCCTATCATCTTGGGAAACGCGGCGCAGATGATGTCACGTTGCTGGAGCGCAACCAGTTGACGTCGGGCACCTCCTGGCATGCGGCGGGGATTGTTGGCCCCTTGCGCGCGACGCCCAATATGACGGTACTTGCCTCTGCCGCGCTTGAGGTCTTTCCGGCGCTGGAGCAAGAGACAGGCATGTCCACCGGATATCGACGCACCGGGGGTTATTGGCTGGCGCGCGAACCGGCGCGCATGGACGAATTTCACCGGATTGCTGACCTCGGCGCGACGCAAGGGTTAACGCCAGCGATGATCGCTGCGCGCGATGTTCCGCTGCCCGTGCTCGATCTTTCAAAACATGTCGGCGCATTGCATGTGCCGGAAGACGCCAATGTGAACCCGGTCGACCTATGTATGGCCTATGCTCGTGCCGCCAAGACCCTCGGTGTAACGATCCGTGAAGGCGTCGAGGTCGAAAGGCTGATCACCGAAAACAGGAAAGCAAAGGGCGTGGCACTTGCTGACGGCACCACTATGGAAGCGGACCAGGTGGTCATCGCGACAGGAGCCTGGTCGCGAGAGCTGGCTGCGACTGCCGGGGTCGCGCTACCGCTCCAGGCGGTTGAGCATATGTACGTTGTGACCGAACCCTTCCCCGATCTGCCCGACCCTTTCCCAGTGATCCGCGATCTGGATCGAGGCATCTATATCAAGGGCGATGCCGGAAAATTGGTGATTGGCGGATTTGAACCCAATGCCAAATGCTGGAACCCATACGGGCCAGAAGGCAACCGACCTTTCCTTGAGATGGCAGAAGACTGGGATCAGTTTGCCCCTTTTATGGAGGCGGCTTTGGAGCTTTGCCCCGCGTTGGAGCACTTAGGCGTGCAGCATTTCATGAACGGCCCCGAGAGCTTTACCGCCGACACACGCCCACTAGTCGGGGAAACTGACGTTGATCGTCTGTTTGTCGGCGCAGGCATGAACTCGGTGGGTGTTATGTCCTCGGCCGGGATCGGACGCGCCTTGGCCGATTGGATGGTCGATGGCCAACCGCCAATGAACATGTGGGAGGTGGATGTCGCCCGGGTCGACCCACTTACGGCAACGCCCGCGCATTTGGAAGCACGGATGGAAGAGGCCGTCGCGGACCTCTTCAACCTGCATTGGCCTTACAAACAGCCCAAGGCCGGGCGCGGGATGCTTAGGTCCGCACTGCATGATCGATGGGCTGCCCTTGGGGCGCAGTTTGGACAAACCGCCGGGTGGGAGCGAGGGCTTTGGTATGGCGAGGCGCAGGCGTATTCTATTGGCGCTCAAGGATGGTGGCCGATTACCCAAAACGAAGCTGCGTCTATGGCCAAGGGCACGGCCCTGATCGACCTCAGCCCCTTTACCAAGATAGACGTCACGGGGCCGCGTGTTCTTGACGCGCTGAACCAGCTTTGTACCGCGCAGATGGACGTCGCTATCGGCAAAGCAGTTTACACCCAAATCCTGAACGACCGTGGCGGGATCGAGATGGATATCACCGTCTCTCGTCTCGCCGACAGCCGTTTCCATATCACATCGGGTGCCGCGACCCGTGCTCGTGACTTTGCGTTCCTGCGACGCAATCTGGCCGATGGCGTGACGCTGACGGATGTGACCGAGGAGTTTTGCACACTTGGTGTCATGGGCGCAGGCAGTGGCCCGGTGCTGCAGAAACTGGATGCCGGGGTCGCATGGGCAAATGCGCCAATGGGTCAGGTGTGCGAATTTAAGGTCGAAGGCCAAAGTGCGCGCGCCACCCGCGTAAGCTTTGTCGGTGAATACGGCTGGGAATTAACCCTTCCCAATGCTGTCGCAGTGCGCGTTTTCGACGCGCTCATCGCTGCAGGCGCTGCGCCGCTTGGGCACTATGCGCTTGATGGCTGCCGGATCGAAAAGGGCTTCAAACACTGGGGCCATGACATTGATCCGACCGTCACACCTTTGGAAGCGGGGCTTGGCTTTACCATCGACTGGAATAAGGACTTCACCGGCAAGGCAGCTTTGCAGGAACAAAAGGAACAGGGCACCCGCAAACGTCTTGTCCTGATGCAAATCGAAGGTTCGGCGTTGATGCTGCACGATGAACCCATCTTTGAAGAGGGTCGACATGTCGGGTTCACAACCTCCGGCGCGCGTGGACCTCGCACCGGGCTGAACCTTTGCTTTGCTCTTGTGTCCACCGACCCAAGTGAGGCGAAAGCTCAAACTTGCGCACGTAGTTTCACGGTAAAGGTCGCTGGCAAAAACTATGCTGCCACCCCGTTGCAGCGCCCGCCCTTTGACCCGAAAAATGAAAGGATGCGTGGACAATGAGCACCGTGACCAAGGCACAGGTTGTCATCATCGGCGGCGGCGCGATGGGCGTCTCGCTGATGTATCATCTGGTCAAAGTGGGTTGGACGGATGTGCTGCTGGTGGAGAAGAACGACCTCACCCATGGCTCAACCTGGCATGCAGCGGGCCTGTGTACCCATTTCGCGCACAATCCGACGATTCAGGAACTGCGTGCCACGTCCGTGCGACTCTATCGGGATATTTTGCCACAGGAGACGGGCCGTGACTGCGGGTTTCACACCACTGGCGCAATGCGGATCACGCGCAACCCGGACCGGATGGATGAGTTTCGCCATGTCGCAGGCCTGTCGGATTTCACGGGCTATCCGCTGGAAGTCCTGGCACCCGAACGCATCGCCGAGTTGCATCCGCTGGCAAGACTCGACGGTCTGTTGGGCGGAATCTATGAACCCGATGACGGCCACGTCGATCCCACGCTTGCCACCAACGCCATGGCTGAGGTGGCACGCCAGGGCGGCGCGCAGATCTGGCGCAACTGCCCAGTAACCGCGATCCGGCGCGATGGCGACCATTGGTTGATCGACACGCCCAAAGGCACGGTTGAGGCGGTACATGTAGTCAACGCGGCTGGCACTTGGGGATGGGAAATCGGCCAAATGATGGGGCTGAACATCCCCTCTGTCCCGGTGCTACACCAATATCTGGTAACCGATACTGTACCGGTCGTGGAAGACCGGATTACTCAGGGGCTGCCTGAACTGCCGATCATCCGCGACCCCGAAGAAAGCTGGTATGTCCGGCAAGAACGCGATGGGCTGATCCTTGGACCTTACGAAAAAGAGGCACAGGTCTGGTCCGTGGATGGCGTCCCGCCCGAATTTGGTGCGGACTTGCTGCCGCCTGACCTAGACCGGGTAGAAGATATCATCGAGGCGGCCATGGCACGCATTCCAGCGCTGGAAACTGGGGGCATCAAATCGGTCATCAACGGCCCCATCACCTTTACCCCCGACGCCAACCCGCTGATTGGTCCGGCGCATGGGTTGCAAAACGCGTGGTTGCTGACCGGCTCGTCCATGGGTGTGATGGAGGGCGGCGGCGCGGGCTGGTTCCTCGCGCATTGGATGACCCATGGCGCGCCGCCTATGGATGCGCTGGCAGTGGATAGTCGCCGCTTCGGGTCCTGGGCAGATCGCGACTATCGCGTGGCCAAAGCCATTGAGTGTTTCGGCTTACAATTTGGTGTCCACTATCCCCACGAGGAACGACCCGCAGGTCGTGGCCTGCGTCTGTCTCAATTGCATGAGCTGATGGTCGAACGGGGTGCGGTCATGGGAGCGGCCCATGGCTGGGAACGGCCAAACTGGTTCACCGATACACCCGGCGCAGAGGCGATTGAAACCTTCCGCCGCGCCAATTGGTTCGATGCAGTGGCCGCCGAGGTCGATGCCGCCACCAACCGCGTTGCGATGGCCGATCTTTCGGTGTTCTCGAAATTCGATGTCACCGGGCCGGATGTGGCGGCGTTCCTTGAGGCGCTCGGATCCAACCGCGCGCCAGAACCGGGGCGCATCGGCCTGACCCATGTGCTAACACCAGCAGGCGGGGTATTGTCGGAGCTCACCGTCACCAGATTGGCCGAGGATCATGCCTACCTGACCTGCGCGGCTGCGGCCGAGGAAATCGACTTGGATCAGTTGATCAAGGCAGCGGCGGCGTTCGAGGTCACCGTTACCAACCGCTGCGAAGATCTGGCCGTGATCGGTGTCATGGGCCCGAAATCACCCGATGTGTTGCCCCAACTCACCAGCATGCCGTGGCTCACCGCGCAGGCAACCGAGATCGCTGGTATCCCCGTGCGAGCCCTGCGCGTGTCCTACCTTGGGGAATGCGGGTGGGAGCTGCATGTTACGCGCAATCAGGCCGTTGCGCTTTTCACCAAACTGGAAGAGACCGCCCAACCCCATGGCCTTGGCTTTTATGGCGCCTATGCCGCCAACTCGATGCGGCTGGAAAAGGGCTATCGCGCTTGGGGAAGCGACCTGACAACGGAACGCAGCCCGCTAGACGCCGGCCTTACACCCTTTGTCCGCAAAGACTTGCGCAACACCCTGCGTCAAGAATGGGACATGGTTCTGCTGGAGATTGAGGCAGGCGAAGTCGATCCGTTCTATGCCCACACGCTTTGGCATCGGGAGCACCCGGTTGGGATCATCACCTCCGGTGCTTATGGCCATCGCACCGGCAAAGTGCTCGCACTGGCGTACCTGCGCGACCCAACTGCACGCGAAAACTTGACCGTTTCCATCCTAGGGCAGCACAGGCGGGCAACCATTCTGCCGCGTCCTCCATATGACCCTGACAATACCCGTTTGAAAGCTGGAGCCGCCAAATGATCGAACATCCCCTGCATACCGATTGGAACTTTGACAGTACCGCCGCGCGGCGTGATCGGTTCTATGCAGCCTCACTGACCCGTTTCACACCGTTCCGGGAACCAATCGTATTTCAGAAGGGGCAAGGTCAGTATTTGTGGGATACGGACGGGCGGAAATACACGGACCTTCTGGGAATGAACGTCTGCATCTCTGTCGGCCATTCGCATCCCCGGGTCGTCGCCGCAGCGATGGAACAGGCGCAAGAACTCACCCATTGTACGACCATGTTCTATCACCCGACGCCTGCGCATTTGGCAGAGGAACTTGCTGCCACAATGCCAAAAGGTCATGATTGGGTGGTGCATCTTACCAATTCGGGGTCTGAGGCCATCGACCTGGCCATGACAATGGCGCGGACCTTCACCGGCAATCTTGATTTGCTCGCTTTGAGGACCGCCTATCATGGACCGACCGCTGCAGCGCAATCAGTCACGGGTATTTCTGGGTGGCGACACCCGGGCATGCCCGGCAACGTGGCTTTTGTCGCTGATCCGAACCAGTATCGCGGCATTTTTGGCCCCGGCACTGCGCCTTATCTTGATGAGATCACCCACACGATCAATGCCGCTACATCCGGCCAGGTGGCCGGGATTTTGGTTGAGAGTGTGCAAGGTTATGGCGGTATCCACCAGATGCCGCCGGGATACATGTCGGGGGCGGCGGAACGAGTACGCGCAGCAGGTGGGCTCTATATCGCGGATGAAGTTCAATCCGGTTTCGGCCGCACTGGCGATCACTTCTGGGGGTTTGAGGCGGACGGCGTGGTTCCCGATATAATTGTTATGGCTAAAGGTTTGGGCAATGGCTTTCCTATCGGCGCCGTTGTGGCCAAGAAACATATCGCAGAGCCAATGGCCGAGAAGTTCATGTTCCACACCTATGGAGCGAACCCGACCTCTGCTGCCGCCGCGCGTGCCGTCCTTGCGGTAATGCGCGATGAGGGTTTGCAAGAGAACGCAAAGACCGTTGGTGCAAAGCTGTTGGAGCGCCTGAACGATCTGAAAGCCAAGCATAAGGCCATCGGAGATGTTCGAGGCCACGGTCTGATGCTGGCACTGGAATTCGTGATCGACCGCGACAGCAAAACACCTGACAAGACGATGACGTCCGAGGTCTTCGAGGCTTGCCGCGCACAAGGAATTATCTTATCGAAATCCGGTCCGTTCCAGCAATGCCTACGCATGGTGCCCCCGCTTTGCCTGTCTATGGAGGATGTGGATCAAGTCACAACGAGTCTAGATCAGGCGCTAGGCGATGCGGCGATTCAGATATGAACAGCACCAAAAAGTGTAGTGTTCATGACGCGGCCAGGTAACAGCGTGAACAAGCCCGTTACCACAAGCGCCAAAGCAAATAGGGATATCATAAGCACCTTGTGACGGTTGATGTCTCCCTGACGTGCCGCCTTGCTCGCCAGAAAAAGGCTAACAAGTGTAACCGGAATCAACAGGTGGATGGGAGAGTAGCTCCCCCATAACCGTGTCTGGTGCATGAAAACTGCGGTAAACGCCGTTCCCGCCATAAGTAAGGCCCAAGCATATCCGAACAGCCGATGACAGTGGTTCACCTGATAGGTGCATGATGCCTTAATGACTGAGACGCGCGGCACGATCTTTGTAGCTTTTGGACCAAGCTTGCTGCCAGCGCGGGCTGATGAGTTGTGCCCTCCTTTTTTCGTAGACTTTGAGCCTTCGGCCATCGATCCGCCCATGTACAACCAGCGCACCCGATACCTCTTCGCAGCTGATATATTTATCGGGATGTGCTGCTTTCCAGGTGATCAATCGGGCGCTTTCGTTTTGGGCATTGTTCTTTGCCAACCAGTGCCAAAGCTGATCTTTGGATGTGATCACGATCTCGTCCATGGTGCCCCAGGTAGATCATGTTCAGGTTATCCGCTGCAGAAAGGCTTCGGCGGTCGTGACGTGCTTGTCTTTGACATCCGAGGACATGCGCTCAGCCGTGCGGCACATCATTGCCCATCTTGGATTGCTGGCAAGCGTGCCCGCGTGTTTCAGGATGAAGCGCCAATACAGACCGTCCCATATGTCGGCCCACGGCCCTTTGCCCCAATGGCTCATTTTGCGGATGTAGTTTGAGCCGGAAAAATAGGGCTTCGTTGTGATCAGCCCGCCGTCAGCGTGCTGGCTCATGGCATAGGCGTTGGGAACCATGACCCAATCATAGCTGTCCACGAACATCTCCATGAACCAGCGGTAAACATCGTCAGGATCGATCTCGCAAAGGAACATGAAGCCACCCAGAACCATAAGCCGCTCGATGTGGTGGCAATACCCGGTTTTAAGCACCCTGCGGATCGTGTCGTCCAGCGGATCGATCCCGGTGCTGGCGTCGTAGAATGCGACTGGCATAGTGCGGCGATGGTTCCAGTGATTTGTGGTCCGCATCTTTACGCCTAGGTCATCATAGGTCGCCCGCATAAATTCACGCCATCCGATGATCTGGCGGATGAACCCTTCCACCGAATTCAGCGGAACATTTCTGCGATAGGCATGGGCGAGCGTGGTATTCAAGACTTGTTTCGGCGTCAAAAGTCCAATGTTCAATGCGGGCGTCAGGACAGCGTGCCAAAGCCAGCTTTCGCCTTCGACAATGGCATCCTCATAATCGCCAAACCGATCAAAGCGCCGTTCCAAAAACTGATTTAGCCAGTTGGCCGCTTCTTTGTGGAATGTTGGGTAATAAAGACGATCCAGTGTCCCCAGAGCGTCCGGAAACTCGGCAAGAACGCTGTCTTTTGCCGTTTGATCAATTGCATCATGGGTCGGCCAATCAATCCAAGGCAGGCTTTTGAGCAGCGCTTTGGGGACTTTCTTTCGATTGTCTTCGTCATAGCTCCACTGCCCGCCCACCGGTTGATCGCCATTCATCAGCACGTTCAAACGGCGGCGTTGGCTTTTGTAGAACTCCGCCATGAACCAGCGCTTTCTGCCGGTCGACCAAGCCAGGTTATAGTCTTGTGTGTTCAAGAAGCCTGGGGACGGCTGTAAGTTGATTGTGATGTTTGTAATACCCGCCGCCGCACTTAGGCGTTTTTCGGCGATAAAATCGACAGGATCGACCATGTTCACTTGATCGACGCCGAGTTCTTGCAGGTTCTGAAATAACCGCAAACACGAACCCGCCTCCCGTTCATAGGGCCAGATCGTCGCGTCGAAACCCTGCCTAATCAGATCGTCGCGATATCGGGCCATCGATGACCGGTGCAGCCAAAGCTTTTGCTTGTGCATGTTGGCGGGATAGATCGGGTCGCCAAAGAATAGAGGGTCTTCAAAGAGCACCACTTTGTCCGGCTGGGGAGTCAGACTGGGATGTTGGGCAAACAGTTGGTTAGGGAGCAGCAGGGCAGCGGTTGACAAACTGAGATCTCACTTCGTTACAGCGATAAAATTCAACTGGCTCAGAACGTTCGGTATCTTTTTCTTTAGTCCGAAAAATCCCGCCTTCGCGTGGGGCCATGAGACAGCGTCATAAGGGCGAATTAACCGTTCCAGCGTCAGGCCTGCTTCACGCAAAATAGGCTCAGCACGATCTAACCTGGACCGTACCGGACCTATTGGCGCATAAGCAGTCGCAATTCTTCTTACTCCTGCACTTTGCGCAGCTTCAATTATTGGCAGACTCCAATCATCGGCAGATTGCGCACGCACTTCATGGTCTGACAAAACGCTGTTCATTGCTTCTTTTGCAAAATTCACCGGGATAAATCCAACCGGATTAGGGGAGCGACCGTGGGTTGCCAAAAGTCCTACCACTGCAACGGGCGGTACGGGCATGATGGATGCACCGGTCATGTCATCCTCGCTTACTAGCAATAGAAATGGCTCTTTCGGCTGCATTTGAAGGATTGGAAAAGAAACACGTGGGTGTTCTACCGGTTCGGTCAGCGGTTCTGCGAACTTGGCCAATCCAGTGGGGCGAAATCGGCCTTCGGTATATTTGGCGATGTTGTCAGGTCGGGCGAGGTAGGTCTTGCCTTTCGTGTGCAAGCCCGCGACCCATCGCCAGCTCAATGTGTTCGACGCCGGATCACCATCAATCAGATGTCGCAAAAACAAGTCAGCGCCCAACTGCCAAGGCAGACGCAAGGTGAATATCCAGATTGAGGCAAACCAAATCCGCGCATGGTTATGCAGATAACCGGTGCCCACGAGTTCTTTTGCCCAATGATCAAAGCAGTCTATGCCGGTATTGCCTGACACTGCATCAGTATGGCGGCTTGCCAATGACGTGTCGTTATCAAGTGAGTTAAGCGCGTCCATCAGGTCGCGTTGATAGTGTGACCAGACGCTTGGTCTTTGTTCCAGCCAACCTTTGAAGTAAGCCCGCCAAAAAACTTCTTGTACAAACTTCTCAGCAGTGTCGGGACTGTGCGACGCCAATACCCGTGTAAGCACCTCCTCTTCGGTCAACAAGCGATGGCGGAGCCATGGTGACAAGACTGATACATTGTTGCGCCGCTCGGTCCCAAAATCGTAGCTCCGCGTGCGAGCATAGTCCTGTCCAGCGCGCGTCACGAATTTCTCTAGCCGTTTAAGGCCACCCGCGCGCGTCGGGCTGAAATCGACGGTCTCGGGTAAAGTAATAAGTTCCGGGAACAGTTCAGTCATGCGGCGGATCTGCATTTATTTGAGCAGTACTTAACCTCATCCCAGACCTTTTCCCATTTCTTGCGCCAAACAAACGGACGCTGACAGACTGAGCAGATTTTCTGTGGTAGATTCGCTTTTTTTCGCATCTTCATTCGGCGTCTCCGCGTGGTAGACTGAGCTGTGCTAGATCCTCTGTCGATCCTGTGCGTTTAAGTGTTCTTTTACCGGATTTTCTGCTGGTGTGTTTTGACATGATCTTTTTGGATCCATCGCGGAATTCATCGCCTCTGCGGACCCTCCAGACCCTTTCGCGCGCGGCTTTGACGGCCGCCATATGATCAAAGACGCGTGCAGGATAGGCAAAGCCTATGATCTGCCCTGCGTTCGGTGCCGTCCAAGGTTCATGGATGTACGGGTCAGAGATCGCCGCCAATTCGGGCACCCATTTTCGAATGAACTGCTCATGCGGGTCCTGATCGCACCCCTGTTTCACTGGATTGTAGGTGCGCACCGTATTGATGCCCGTGGTTCCCGATTGCATCTGCACTTGGCTACAATGAATACCCGGCTCGTAATCCGAAAACATCCGCGTCAAATGCAAACCCCGAGCCCACCAATCAAGCCAGAGGTGATAGCTAGCCGTGGCCGTCACCATTGCCCGCATCCGAAAATTCAGCCACCCAGTCGCTGAAAATGACCGCATGCAGGCATCAAAAAACGGATACCCCGTTTCCCCCCTTGACCATGTGGAACGTAAATCCGCGTGGGGCTCCCGAGGACGAAGACCATCGTAGAGCGGATTTAAATTCTCCGACTCCATCCGCGGTTCGTCCTCAAGCTTTTGAATAAAGTGGCAATGCCAATGGAGCCGGCTGGAATATGATCGGAGAGATTTGCGCCAATTTCTGGCATTCGCAGGCAATGAACGACGCTGTCGATCCGTCGCTTGCTTCACTTCACGCATCGAAAACGCACCCCATGCAAGATAAGGCGAAATGCGCGAGTACGCGACTGGGCCCTCAATAGGGCTCGACACTTCACGCCGATATCGTTTGCCGCGGCTGATCAGATAACTATCCAAGGAATCAAGTCCCGCACGGCGGCCAGCAAATTGGCGGTGGGCGCATGGATCATCCGCCAGGTTAAGGTCACACCGGATCGGCGTGGGGCCGAGCTCTATGTCTAAAGGGGTAAGTTGCGTTGACGAAGACACGAGTCGCTCCATAAACTCTGTCCAGCGGGCCGCCCAGCCATCGCGGGATTTAAGCGGGCGAAACACACCATGGTTCTGAACCTAGGTCCAAGGAATACCTCTCTGCCTGCACCACGCGCTAACTTCACGATCCCGCCGATAGATCCAATCATTTCCCTTTTCATCATGTGACCAAAGGACTTCGATCAGTCGGCTGGTCGCCAAATCAGACAGCACCTGTGTCACCCGACCCATACGTAAGATGAGCAGTTGGCCCAAGTCCGCTAAATCTCCACGCAATTCAGCAAGTGTTTCGGCAACAAAGTCCCAATGTCGCGCCGCGGCATCGGGTTGCTTCCAAAGCTCGGGCTCAACCACATAAAGCGGCAAAACCGGACCGATACGAGACGCCTGCGCCAGCGCTTCATGATCATCGACCCGGAGATCGCGTTTGAACCATACAACCTGCACGTAATCTCCCTTTTGATAGAATACGTGAAAGCTCTTACGTTGGATCTGCCGTCCGACAAGTCACCTACCAGTGTCAGACTTGAGCACAATGAACTCTGGCAAACCGCACTCAAACAAGAACTCGAATGTCCACAAATCTTTCAGTTCGATACTGCTCCGATTTCGCGTTTGCACCGAATTTCCATTCTTAGGAGCTACGTAGCCGGGTATCTAAAGGTAACTGGAAAGCAAGTTTGGGTCGTTCGTTTATGGCTCAATGTCAGCTCTGGGCGCATCGGTGCGTTTGGGGTGAGGCGCAGCATTTGGGAGATTGGGCACGAAGCAGTCGTTGTTTGAATTCAACTCAATGTCTGCTCTACGGACAAAGCCGCCTTTTGATTGCTTGCGATCAACGACTATTTCTAACCAGATGCGGCCACCTTTAGCTTGATATAAGTACTCGGCAGGCCAAGCCGCCAAGGTCCGCTGATTTCTCCAGTTTTAGTTTGCCGCCGTAAGCGTTCATCAGATCAACACAGATTGCCAAACCCAATCCTGTGCCGCTGACAGAGGTATCCAACCGACCTCCGGATCGAACTACTCCGTCAAGTGCATCCTCCGGAATTCCTTGTCCGTCATCCTCAATGCAAATCTCAATGCCGCCCTCTACACGCTTTGCGGCGATGTGAATTGTTGTCCGACACCACTTGAGCGCGTTGTCGAGAAGGTTTCCAATCACCTCTTCGATGTCCTGAGTATCCATTCGAACCTGAATCCCATCCTCGCAATCTGTCGTCAGAGATTTTCCTTCGCGTTCCGCCATGACCGAAAACAGTCTGGATAACCTGTTGACGGAATTGGTAAGGTCAGTTCGTGAATGCGTAAGTTCTGCGGTGTTCGACGCACGCATACGCGCAAGTGAGCGCTTTAGCTGAGCATCAATTCGATTTAACGCGTCATCTGCAGGTTCGATATCTGCACCCGCGTCCGACAAAATCGCCAGTTCATTTCTGAGAATTGCCGTCGGTGTTTTGAGCGCATGTGCCAGATCCGCAGCTTGTCGCCGAGAACCAGACACAATTTCACGATTCCTGTGAAGCAATTTATTTAGGTCCTCAACAAGCGGCGAAACCTCTTCTGGGTAGTCTTCCGGAATCAAGTCATCTCCTTTGTCCCAGCGATGCACCACATCTGCGCGCAGTTTTTTGAGTGGGCCAATAATTGCTGACATCAACAACAACGAACCGGCAACTCCAATCAAACCAACCAATCCAAAAACCGGTAGCAAGTTGTTTTGCGCGGCTCTGCGTTCGCTTATCAGCTCTCGCCTGCTTTCGGCGACCGTTACGCCCCACTCGGTTCCGTCTTCGAATGTGATTCTCTGATATGCGCTACGAACGGCTTCGCTTTCCGGACCTGTGGTGTTCCAAACGATTGCCTCTTCGCTCACACGTACAGGTTCGGAAATTGTCTCGTCAAAGAGCGAGGCTGATGTGAATGTAGCCCCGTTTCCATCGGTAACCTGCCAGTATCTGCCTGAATACGGCGTTCCATAGGCTGGATCGAATATCAGTTCGCGCAGTGCCTCAGGGTTGTGCGTCGTTGCGCTCAAACCGACAACGAGTTGGGTGTGCCGGTCGCGTAGCGTCTGGTCGAATTGTTCCAGAACACGGGTGTTGATGTACGAAAACACAATCAACGTTCCGACGCCGACAGAAAGCGCGCCTGTCGCAAGGCCGCCAAGCAAAGCGCGTTGGCGCAGCGATAACATCAGGTCGTATCGATCATATAGCCGCGTCCTCTGACCGTTGTAATAAGGTCAGAGCCCAGTTTCTTTCGCAGCCGGGTTATGAAGACGGCAATGGTGTTCGAATCCCTGTCACCGTCATATTCATAGATATGCTCTGACAACTCGGTACGTGACACCATGCGTCCGATGTTGTGGGCAAGGTATGTCAGAACTGCGATCTCTTGCGCCGTCAGATCGACAGGAATGCCGCCCACGCTGACGCGACCGTTTCGTGTATCGAGCATAACGTCCCCCATTTCGATAACCGGGTTCAACTGACCGCTTTGTCGGCGCAAGATGGCCCGTACACGAGCGGCCAGCTCGGGCATGTGAAATGGCTTGGTCATATAGTCATCAGCACCTGCATCAAGACCATCCACCCGCTCGCTCCACCCATCGCGGGCGGTGAGGATCAACACGGGTGTCTTGACGCCCACGCTGCGCCATTCGCGCAGGACAGAAATACCGTCGCGTTCCGGCAACCCGATGTCGAGGATGATCATGTCGTAAGGTTCGGTCGCACCTAGGTGCAGGGCGTCAGTACCATTCTTGGCCACATCTACCACGCGGCCTTCTACGCTAAGAAGTTTCTTAATCTGCTCGCATAGCTGCGGTTCATCTTCGGCCAGAAGTACTCTCATATTCAAAAACTACAGTCACAAGGGCTTTGGTTTAAGCCCTATTTTTTACCGTTGCCCTTGCCGTTCCCGCCAGAGTTGCCGCCGCCGTTTCCACCGCTGTTTCCGCCACCATTGCCGCTGCCGTTTCCACCGCTATTACCTCCTCCGTTTCCACCACCATTTCCACCTCCATTGCCGCCGCCGTTGCCATTGCCGCCGCCGTTGCCGCCGCCGTTTCCACCAGCATTGCTATTGCCACCGCTTTTGCCGTTGTTTCCACGGCTCGCAGAAGCTCCACGATTGCTGTTGGTGTCGCGGCTGGTGTTGGCGTTGGCGGGGTTCGAACGGGCTGCTTTTGATATTTGACGCCCAACGCTGGATCGATTGGAAACGACTGTACCGGACTGGGCATTCACAATGACACTGACAATTTTTCCATCGGGCTTTTTGACTAGAATACGATAGTAAATTTGATCAGCCTGAAACGCGCGCGCATCGACTGGAGTCCCGCCATAGGCTTTTTCGACACCTTTGATAACCCGTTTCAAACGAATGGTGTCCCCGGTCAGGGTCGCTTTGCGCAGTTCACCTTGCTTGAGCTCGCGTGTCTGGGCAGCCGCTTCCCCAACAGGCAAAGCAACAATCAGGCTTGCTACCACCAAGATCACCTTCGCGCGCATGAAAGTCCTCGTATTTCGCGGCTAGAGACTACGTCTTTCGACATGAACCGATGATGAACAAGCAGTTAGCCCTGCGTTCAAGCACCCTCAAGTTAAATGGCAAGAAGCATTGGGGATTCGTGCGTGAATCAAGACTATTGAACATAGCGAGTTGTTTCAGAAAACTGATACCCGCTGATTTCAACCGAGGAGGTCGATATGAAAATCACCAGTTTGAGACTGCTAAAAGCATCGACCCTGGCAATCGCGTTGTTGGGATCTACAGCCATCGTAGCTACCGTTGCGGTGCCGGATATTGCATTTGCAAAGGAGGGCAAAGGCAATAGCGGTGGAAAGGGTAACGGTGGAGGCAACGGCAAAGGCGGCGATAAAGGAAACGGTGGAGGCAACGGCGGCGGAAAAGGCAATAGCGATGGCAAGGGGAACTCCGCCAGCGGAGATCGTGGTGACCACAGTTTCGCCGGTAACAAAGGCGGAAAGAAAGGTGCCGACAAAAGTTTTGGTGGCCGAAACACCGGGAAATCCAAGACAAAATCTTCGCGCTCTGCTTTGGGCAAGGGCGGTCGTTTTTCCTTGAAGGATATCTTTAGCGGCAAAGGCAAGTCGAGAACGGTTGCCACATCTGGAAAACGCTCGACCACCAGCGGTAGCAAACAAAAGCCCAGGACGTACAAGAAGCCTTCGAAAACAGTAATTGTCGAAGAGTCCATTCGCCCAGCGGTCAGGGAAAAGGGGAACAAGATGGCGGCACTTCTTGGTGCCCACCCGTCTGAGTTAGGGGCGCTCAATGCCGCCAACGCCAGCGCAACTGCATTAGAAAATGCAGCACCCAATTCCCGCGTAGGCCGAATTGCCAATTATCGAGATACCGTGTTGGCCGGAGAACCCTTGCGCGAAGAGCTTGAGGAACAATTGGAAGAGCTCGCTGGCTTGGAGCCGCCGGAGCGGACTGTTCCTGAGATTGAAGAAGACCTGGAAGCCGCGTTGAGTGAAGTCCAGGAAAACCAGGAACGCGTGGAGGATCTCGAACAAGCTCTGGAAGACGCAGGGGGAACAGACCCAGAGATTGAGGAGCAATTGGATGAAGCCCGCGCTGATTTGGACTCTTCGATCGAAGCAGCGCAGGACCTGAACGATGAACGTCAGGCTGCCGTCGAATACGAAGAAGCGGCTGAACAGGTGCAAGAACTGGCTGACCAGGTCGAGGAACAGGAATTGACCGAACGGGAAGCCCTAGAAGCCGCCGCAAACAAGCCCGTGACCGACGCCGTTGAACATGAGGTAAAGGCGCTGTTGGGTCTGTAACGAAAGACAACGGCTCTCTGCGTCAATCAACCCTCAGTACTGACCACTCACGGAAGTACTAAAGCCCGGGTCAGCCAAAGGCTTCACAGGATGGGTAGCGGCTGGCCGGATACTTTTGCAAATCAAGGGCTACGCCCTTTTTCCCAAAGGCATAAGAAAGAAATCCCGCCCCATAACTGGAGCGGGATTTAGTTTTCAATTCCAATATCTAGGACGAATACCGGGAATTGTGTGGGGGTCTGCTGAACTGCCTTCAGACGTTGTTATGTGCCTCGGAAAGCCGCTTGTTTTTGACGATCTGTGTTAATGCATTATCGATAGGAGGGAAGCGACCACTGCTCGATTTGGTCGTGGTTGGCAAACGTTCTTCGGCGATTTTGCCGGAGGTTTGCATCACAGCTGTTGTGCTGGACTCTTCAGTCACAAAGGCAGACTTGATCATGCGTTTCCCCTTGTCAGCGATCAAACGGAACAACGTCCCGAATGATCCAACACCATCACTATGCCTGAGACTGTTTGAACACTCTGAGAATACATTGTTCACGTTCAGTTAATGTTGTTCGCGAAATAAAGACAAACGAATAGGCGGGCGACCAGGTGGAGGAAGAACTTCCCGTTTTGATGCTTTAGTTGAATTTGCGATGACAATCGCAGCCGATGATTTCAGCTCGTGAACAAACTGCTGCATCGGAAAGCAACTCTTCGCTTATGAACTCGCCAAGGCCCATTCAAGATCATATCTAGGCTAAGAAGCTGAAAAAGGCGCTGGGAATGAAAAAGATTGTTGGGATTCTGGCGGTGGCACTGACCGTGCAAGGCGCGTCATTTGCGAACGCCAGTGTCAGCTTGTGGAGCCTTAGCACGGGGCACGTTAGCGGAACCGGCGCTACCTCGCCGATCCATGTGAAATCCAAATCCGGACATTGTCCGCCGGGCTTGGCAAAAAAGGCAATCCCGTGCGTACCGCCTGGACAGGCAAAGAAATATCGACGTGGCGATTACATCTATGATGGGTATGTCCGCATTGATGATCCCAGCCGTTGGGGACTACGGCGCAACGGATATTACGTGCGTGCCGGAGATTATGTTTACGAAGTAAACCGTGAAACACATGAAGTGCTGAACCTGATAGGGGCAATCGCCGACATTCTGAATTGAGAGCTGGTATCGCTCACCACCTTGAAGCACTGTTTGCGGCCATTCGGTTGGATTGCGGCAGTCGAAAGTATGGACTCGCTGCGGCCATTCACTGTGGTGCGCTTGGACTGGTGGTGAGAGCCCTGAGCGGACCTTGATCGCCGTTTAGGGTTTCGCTCTTGCAGCAAGTCGCGAACTGCAAAAAAAGGTCGTTAGACCTAATGACGACTAAAGGCGAGTGTGCAGACAAAGACGCCGTTCAGTTTTTGGGTGGTTCGTAGGGATCGGGCGTTCCCGGTGGAATCGGAGGGTATTCCTCGAAGGTAGCGATGTGCTCTTGCAGCTGCGGAAGCGCCTTTTCGACCGCCCACGTGTAAGGGAAAAGTACACTTTCGCGCTCGTGTGGATCGTTCAATAGATTGTAGACCCTTGGTGTGTCGAAAGACTCCGTTGCACCAAAAGCCGTCGTATTCTCTTTGAAAAGAACTTTCCAATCCTTCCATTTTACGCCGAATATTTGCTCTCCCATGTAAACGATCACGCCTTCTCGGTTTGAATTTGGCTGGACACCAAGAAAGAACTTCGACTGGTCGATACCATCAAAGGCCCTGTCATCAGGCACCTTGCCGCCTGCAAATGCCGCAAGTGTCGGATAGAGGTCCATCGAATGGACAACATCGTTGCTTGCTGAACCCGCGGGAATCTTACCCGGCCACTTGATCGCAAAAGGCACCCGCATGCTTCCTTCGAGGCTGGTGAACAGAGTGCCACGCCAGGGCCCGGCGGTGCCATGTACCGCTGGCACGGGCGAGACATTTGCGTTTCCAACCGGAAGAGCTTCGGGGCCATTGTCAGCAGTAAATATCACCACAGTGTCGTCGGAAACACCTGCCGCCTCGATCGCATCCACGATGCGCCCGACATAGGTATCTGTTTGAAGCAGAATATCGGCCCAAACACCATTACCGGTGGCGCCATCAAATTCCTCGGACGCGATATTTGGATAGTGAGTCTGAGTATAGGCAAGATAGATAAAAAACGGCGCTTCTTCGGCACTCTTCGCTTTGATAAACTCGATAGCCTTTTTCGTCAGGTCGCCGTCTATCTCGCCGCGATAGTCGAGATCGTAGTCCCGCGCGATGGTTGCTGGCTCACCTGCAACACCCTGCATCACAACAGGCTCTTCCAAGTTGGCTTCAGCAAATCCCGGAAGCGTGCGCCAGACTGTAACGTCAGTGGTCTCAACTCCGAAAAATTCGTCGAATCCTTGATTCGTTGGATATCGTCCTTCGGTCCAGCCAAGGTGCCACTTGCCGTACATGGCCGTGTTGTATCCCACATCCTTTAGCATCTCGGCCATCGTGATTTCCCACTGAGTTAGGCCGTAGACACCGCCGCCTAGTGGGACCGTGTGGTTGCCGCTCCGGATGCCATATCGTCCCGTCATGGTCGCTGCGCGGGACGGCGTGCACTGGCTTTCCACGTTGAAGTTCGTGAGTCGCAGTCCCTCCGCGGCGAGGGCATCCATCTCGGGGGTCGCTGTACCTCGGATTATGCCACCTCCATTGAACCCGGGTTCACCCCAACCAAAATTATCTAGAAATATGAATACGATGTTTGGTTTATCTTGAGCTGAAGCTCCCGTGGCAAATTGAAGGGATAAGGCCAGTAGGAATGTTCGCGACAACCATTTCATAACAACGCCTCCAATCAAGATCACAGGTTCAAGTCTGACGATCCAGGCCACAAGTCGTCAAGAACACCCACTCGTTGCGGTATTTTCTCACAACGGCTGAGCGTTAAAGAATTGGGCGAAGCTGCGGTCCGATTTTGGTCGAACTTCCCCCGGGGTCCTTGTGCAAAACTAAGAAAAACTGTTGTTTTCCTTGACGAACAGCCGGCTCAGATGTTGCCATGGGCTGGCATTCAGCTCGGCTGGGAGGTTCAAATGAAGTTTTTTCTGACGACATCAACAGCAATAGTTTCCGCAGCATTCATAACAAGCTCTTCACATGCTCAAGAGGCCGCTCAAGGTGGGCAAGTTGGAGAGATGACCATATCAGTTGATGATATGCGTGAACCCGCGCCTGCTGATTTCTCACCTTATGCAGGTCGAAACTTTCCTACACGACCTCTGTGGGGTGACACTCACCTGCACACGTCAAATTCGCTCGACGCGCGGGGGTTTGGCGTCATCCTGAGCCCAGACGATGCTTATAGATTTGCACGCGGTGAGGAAGTCACTACGTCGCACGGCCTTCGGGTGCAGTTATCGCGTCCCCTCGACTGGCTTGTCGTATCCGATCACTCGGACGCCATGGGCGCCATGAATGAGATCGTCGCAGGGAATTCTACGCTGATGCGCGATCCAACACTTCGAGACTGGAACGAACGTCTTAATGCCGGTGGAGATGTTGCTCTCGGCGCAACAATGGAGGTCATAGAAACCTTTGCGGGTATAACCGGTGATGCTCTTCCCGAGGCTGTTTCAGATCGCAGGTTCGTACAATCCGTTTGGGACGAATTCACGCAAACTGCGGATCATCACAACGACCCCGGCGCATTCACTGCGTTCATCGGGTACGAATGGACGTCCACTGAAGGAGGCAACAACCTCCACCGCAACGTGATCTACCGAGATGATGCCATTCGCGCACGGCAGATGCTGCCATTCACAACCGCAGAAACTTTTAATCCCGAACGTTTGTGGGACTGGATGGATACTTATGAACTAGAGACCGGCGGCCGTGTGCTGGCCCTTGCCCACAACGGTAACGTCTCCAATGGCCTGATGTTTCCTGTCGAGACCAACCCTGAAACGGGTGAACCTTTGACAGAAGATTACGCAGAGCGGCGTGCCAAGTGGGAGCCGATGTATGAGATCACCCAGATCAAGGGCGATGGAGAAACCCACCCGTTTCTCAGCCCGAATGATGAGTTCGCGGACTATGAAACCTGGGATAAGTCAAATCTGGGTCCGACACCCAAAGAAGACTGGATGCTTCAGTACGAATACGCGCGTGAGGCTTTGAAGAATGGTCTTAAACTAGAGGCTCAACTCGGCAGCAATCCATACAAGTTCGGAGTAGTGGGCTCGACCGACAGCCATACGGCTTTGGCAACGGCGGAAGAAGACAATTTCTTTGGCAAACACTCCGGTGTCGAACCGGAACCTGGCCGTTGGCAGCATGTCGTTGGCGAGTTCGATACGACAAGGATTCTTGGGTGGGAAATGGCAGCCTCAGGTTACGCTGCAGTCTGGGCAGAAGATAACACGCGCGAAGCGATATTCGATGCCATGGAGAGGAAAGAAGTATATGGGACGACTGGTAGTCGCATCGCGGTTCGCTTCTTTGGTGGCTGGGACTTTACTGAAGCTGATGCAAAATCTCGTTTGCCCGCCGACGTCGGATATGAAAAAGGCGTTCCGATGGGTGGGGACCTCGCAACCGCTACAGAAGGCGCGGACTCCCCGACATTCCTGGTCGCTGCCCTGAAAGACCCGTTTTCCGGCAATCTCGACCGTATTCAGATTGTGAAAGGCTGGTTAAATGCCAACGGCGACACTGAAGAGCGGGTTTATGACGTGGCATGGTCGGGAGACCGCGAACCTGATGCGGACGGCAACCTACCGGCGGTGGGGAATACCGTGGATGTTGCAACGGGTACGTTTACCAATTCGATAGGATCCCCGGAACTGATCACTGTTTGGACGGACCCTGAATTCGATCCTTCTGTGCGGGCTTTCTACTACGCCCGCGTCCTGGAAATTCCCACACCGAGGTGGACAATTTACGATGCCGTTCGGTTCGGAGACGAATTGCCTGCTGAAGTGCCGACCTCAACACAGGAACGCGCTTACACTTCGCCAATTTGGTATACTCCCGGGGGGTGAAATATACCAAATACCTACGTCGTTGCTGTAAAAGCCCGGCAGTTCAGGTCGCCGCAACATTAGGCTAATCCGTTCATGCGAACGTCCGCTAAGAGCTAAACTCGGTCATTCGCAACCGATCGTAAAAACGTCCGCTTTGGGACCGGACGAGAATTTACGGCACATTTTTTGGGAGGGTAGAGGCAAGCTCCAGACGGTTACCGTGAATAGAATCCATCACGAAGTTCTTGCCTCAGGCGCAAACGCTCAGGGTATTCTTTCATGAATTGTTCGGGTGGTTTGCCTTCCCAAACTTGCGCATAAACCCGCATCTTGTTGCCGCCATAGATCTTTGCAAGGTCCTCGTTTGAATAGCCCCGCGCCCAAAGGTCATCGGTTATCGCCGCAAGGATTTTGGCGAGTTCGCCGTTGCCGGTAGCCCCTTTGTTGAACGCGTCGATCATGTAGCCGCCATCATCGTACATACTCGCATTGTCAGTCGCCCACTGCACGACGAGTTCAAGTGAGAACATGTCATCCGTTGCGATTCCGACATGGTCAACTCCTACAAGTCGGACGTAATAGTCGATCATGTCAGCGGCCTGCTTGGGTGAGATATCTTCAGGCCAGACGCCGTCCATCATCCATTCAGTGAAGGTCGGAGAAATGTAGCCGCCCGATTTGGCCGCGCGCAGCGCCTCGTCGTCGGGAATGGCACGATAACACCCGCGCAGCGTCGCATTCGGTTCATTCGCGTAAAGACCAGCAGGGACAGAGTGCGTGTAAACATAAGGCACACCGGGATAGGTCTCATCCATGTAGTCCATTGCGTCATTGGCCGTTTTTGAGCCAGTATGGCTCAGGTCCAGCAGGATACCGAACCTCACCATTTCATCGATGACCGACTTCCCCCAAGGGGTCAGACCAATATCGCGCCCGTTGTAGGCCGCCAATTGTCCTGAACCTGTGCGGAAGATGTCATTGTAGGCCAGGATCATACTCTTGATCCCCATATCCTTGAGCACCGCCATCTTCTTAAGGTCGCCGTCCAGGATCGTAGCCGTTTGGCTGTTCCAGATGACCGCCGTTTTGCCTTGTAAATGGGCAGCTTCGATATCGCGGGTTTCATTCACAATCAGGTAGTTTTCCGGTTGCTGCGCCATGGCCGCACGGAAGTGGTAATGCTGATCCAGAAAGGTTTCGAAAGACATATCTGCAGCAGCCAGCGTCATTTCGTGCCCTGTGATACCGTTCTCGCGAGCACGCTCAAAGTATGTGTGAAGCTGCTCGTCTTCGGTCCAGCCGGTGCCGTGGGGGCTGGCCAACATGCCAAGGACAATTGCGTCCTGCACAAATTGCTTCGCCTCATCTGACGCTTCCCAAGTCTTGCTTTCCTCGCTGGCGTTCAATGCGCCCCCAATAGCAATCGCTATGGCACCTAGGGCTAACAAGGTCTTCATGTCCCAACCTCCCAATCTACTTTGCTTTTTGGTTGCCACTCTCGAACCACCTCAGAAAACGATCCGGGTTCTTAGACCGAACAGCGTAATGCTATCCTGCGTGGGGTTCAGCAGCGGGTTAGATATGAACTGCAGTGATGGCGTGATCTGCAGCCCGGGTGATATTGAAAAACGATAGAATGCTTCGAGCGTGAACTGATCACCGTCTATGCCCCTTGCCTCGGCCCAGTTCAGTCCCAGCCCGGCCAGATCGGTATTGCGACCGTAATATCCCAGACCTGCAGAAACGGACCGATCATAAAGCGCCGCTGTCCCTTTTGAGGCCCCTGCCCTGAAGAATGGCATCCATTTATTGCCAACAAACCACGCCGCTGAAAACGCGGCCCCGTAGTCTTCTGGGCGGCTGCCATCGTCGGCTGCATCCGCGTGCCAAAGGGTCAGGTGGATATTGTCAAAGTAGATGCGATCAAAGCCAGAGGTGTAACCAAGCTCGAGTGACTTGAAGAGATTGCCATCGCTAAACACATCAAAGTTTGGATCAGACGGGTCGGCGTTTGCGTCTGAGATGCTCGCAACAGCGTAGAAGTTTTCGCTCAGCTTTACTCCACCGGCAATGCCAAGGCCTTGATTGGGTGTGTTAATAGTCGGGTTGGTATTGAAAGACAGGTTTTGGAAACCACTGTATGGGCTGACCAACCCATAAATGTCCACAAAGTCCGTTACATCAATCTGCCCGACTTGCAGCGTCCACGCGCCGTTCTCGGCCCTTTGCGTCCAGAATAGATTGGTCAGCAGAAAACCATTATCGTTGAAGGCTGTCCCAGTGATCGAAAGTGCTCCGCCATCCAGCCCAAGGAATTGCGGGGCAACATCGGTGTAACTGTGCCGGTCTTCGATCTTGAATGTCAAAGAGCCGCGTTCAGTTGCCTGCCAACTACCGTAAAAACGCGCAATTCCGCTTGCCGCTTCGCCGGTTCCCAGATCAGCATTCGTGGATTGGCCCAATGCCAAGTAGTCAATATTGAAGCGAAAACCTTCCTCGGCCAGTCGGTCTTTCCACTGAAACCAACCTGGTGCGATATTGCGTGGAAAATCGGAACGGTATTGCGGGTCGGTTAGCCCATCTCCGGGCTCTAGATCAGCTTCAACCGAAGATGGCCCGGACAGTCCCTGAGCCGACGCTGCGCCAGCGAAGGCAATGCTCAAAGCGGCAACCAGAAGTCTTATCATTCAGACGCCCTTGCCCTACCGGTCTTGCGAGCTCCCGCCGCCCGGATGCGATCGGAGGCGCGCTGCCTCCATTCAAGCCTGTCTGCTTCAGTCTCCAGAGTTTCGACACGTTCCGTCTCCAACTGGAACGTCGCATTCATAGGCATAAGGCCGTCCACAACCATCATGTTCTGAACAGAAGGATTGATGGTCAAAGTGCCCGTTAGCCGAACAGGTTCGTGGAAATAGCTGGGCGTCCAGTCGCCATTCAACCGCACACGGATCATTTGGTTGGGCGGAGGTGGAGGCATGTGACTGCACATCCCGCGTTCCGGCACCAGATACGCGACAGGTCGCCCGTCCGGATCACTCGGAGCAGGAATGGCAAAGCCCGCGAGTGTGATTGTTTGACCGTCGAATTGCGGATTTCCGTTTGTACCAGCCTTTCTTCGACGTTCTGTTACGACCTCTCGCTGATCGAGTAGCCAGTCGACATCAATACCATCTGCCACCAAGGCATCCTCAGTCTCGGTCAGAAGCTCTTGCCATTTCTGCCTTTCTTCATCGCTACCAGATTCCCGCTGCAATCTGCCGCGCAGCCTTACGACGTAAAGAACATCGTCGAACTGTTCAGCGCTAAGTTCGCGATAGGGGTCTTCAAAGACCTGCGCGGACGGGTCAGGCAGGTCAGACCAGTCTAACGCGGTTCCTGGCGTCGCCATGACAGGAAGAGCACACCAAACCAACCCTGCGAATACTACGGAGCGGAAGCAATGTCGCATAAATACTCTCCGGCTGTTCAGACAGGTCAATCCAGTGTGTTTTTGTAGATGACGCCGTCCTTCATGATCAGGCGGATCGTATCTGGGCTTTCAGGCCTCGGGTCGGCACCAAACCATTGATCTCCCGTGCCAACAACCGAGAAGTCTTCAAGTGGGTTACCATCGATGAGCAGGATATCCGCATAAGCTCCTTCCTCGATAACGCCCAGTTTTCCGGCGGTATACGGGTTCATAAAGTCACCTGACAAAGCGACCACCTCACCACCCGTCGATGTCAACGTCACCATCGACGTGTAGGGTCCAAAAAACTCATTGTTCAGGTGCTTCTCGTAGGCAATCTGGATATTGCATGCCTCGACCGAACCAACACAGTCGGTCTGGAACCCTCGCTTCACCGGGCATTCCTTCATATTGTCGATGTAGCCCGCAAATGTGGCCGAGGCGGACTTTGCCTTAGCAAGACTCGACGGGACATTTGCCACTGCCGGAATATCTAGCAATCCGGGATCGAAGGCCGTCAGGTTGGTGGTAATGTATGCCCCTTTTTCGTTCATGACTTGGGCAATTTCACAGTCAAACGAGAAGCCATGTTCGATCGACATCACACCCGCATCTAGCGCGCTCAGGATTGCTTCCTTCCGATAGGAATGCGCCATGACATAGCTGCCATACTCGTTTGCCACCTGTACCGCAGCTTTGATTTCCTCAGGCGATCCAGCCAGCAACTGCCACGGATCGAAGGCCGATACGACGCCACCAGATTGCATGAACTTCAACTGCGTCGCGCCCATGCGGAAATTGTTGCGTGCGAACTTGTAAACGTCATCAACACCGCTAATTTCCTGCGCCAAGTTCAGCCTGCTCATGTTTGTTTCAGACCCGGGCGGTGCGGTGAAATTCGCGAAGTCAGCGTGACCACCTCGCGTTCCGATAAATGCACCAGATGGAAAGTAACGCGGGCCGTCAATTTGGCCTGCGTCAATTGCGCGACGTAACCCGCCATTGGCGCCACCCGCATCCCTGACTGTGGTGAAGCCCTGCATCAAATACATCTCGGCCATCCGTGCACCGTGTATGGCAAAGTCCTCCCACGTTGTGTTGGCCTCCATCGCAGGTAACGTCGGCCCCATCAGCATGAGGTGCGCGTGCAGTTCAATAAACCCGGGGGTCAGTGTCCGTCCCTCTCCGTCAATGACCGTAGCATTGGGGGCATCGATCGCATCGGTTGATACGGCCTTAATCAGATTACCCTCGACCAATACGCTGGCATTCTCGATACGCTGTTCATTCACGCCATCGAAGACATGCACATTGGTAAACAGCGTTTGAGGTTCTTCTTGATCCTGAGCCTGCACGGACGTTGGAAAAGAAAGAGCTGCAGCGACAATTACCGCCGAGCAAAGGGACATTCGTAGACCGGACATAAGCACTCCCTTCATATTCGTGTTTTGCAAACTGTAGTCCGGAAAATCTTGGCTCGGTTGCCACTTTCGAATTAGGATGTTCGAATGTGATTGAAAAAATGGCCACTTCTTAAAACTAATCCAGACAAGGGTGACGAGCTTGCCTTTCAACTCCACCTCTCAAGAGCATAGCGAGGGCTTTATTCGCCTCTCCTTAGCTGCTCCGTTCCTGCAATATCTCACCGAACGTAAGATCAATCCGCAACCAGCATTGGATCAGGTCGGCCTGAAAGCCGAACTGTTGTCTGACCCAGCCGTGTTCGTGCACTCAGAGTTGGTCTATGGTTTGGTAAATGCCTTCTCAGAAGTATCAGGGGATCGATACCTTGGACTGAAAGTAGGGGAGACGTTTGACCTGCAACAGTGGCCTCCGTTCGCTCAGGCCCTGCAATCGACAAAGACGCTGTTCGAGTTCTTTACCCGTTTCGTGGGGCTTGTACCGCAGGAATCCAATTCTGTGCGACATAGCCTTGTCATTGAAGCGGACAAAGCGACTTATCGTATCGAGAGGCAACAAGAGCCTACTGTCCCACCCATTCAGGTGACCGGATTTGGTGCCGCAATCTATGTACGCCTATTGCAGACCGTCGTCGGAGATGCCTGGGATTCTTCTCGTGTGCGATGGGAAAGCAGATACATCAACGGACTACCTATCGATTACAAAGGGATCGAGGTCGGCCTTGGGACCGATCCCGGAATGCAGATTAGTTTCCCTGTAGAATGGTTGTTTTTGCACCATGTCTCTGAGGGCTCTGCCAAGCCCATCGCCTCACCGCGACAAGATGAAGAAGTAACCGTAGTAGCTGCTTTGCGATCTGTTTTGCGCGATAAACTGGATGAAACCGATTTGGGACCAGAGGTTGTGGCCGGGTTGTTGGGAATACAGCCGGAACGGTTTCTTAAGGCGCTTCAGCAGCAAGGCACAACGCTGCCCCGCGAAATCAAACGGCTGCGTGTCGATGTCGCCAAGGAACACCTCGGAGAAGACAAAATGACAATAGCTGAGATCGGTCTGATGCTCGGCTACTCCGACAAATCCCATTTCACACGCTTTTTCAGGGGCCAGACCGGAATGACACCGACCAAGTTCCGCCTGGGTTCGTAATTATGCTGCAAATGCTTGGATCAGCTGTGCGAACTTGATCTCGGAACAAAAGCAAAGGCGCGACCAGACTGCCGTCCCGACCGCGCCTTAAACCATTCTATTCGAACGCCATTATTGGCCCGTGGTCTCTACGCACGTTCCCTTGCCCCATCCTGACTTGCTGCCAGAGGCAGAGTAATCAAACGTGCCCTTCTCAGGGTGAACGTTATAATTCAGCGTGTAATCCTCACCGACATACAGATAGGTCAGGGTGTCGAGACCGGGAAACACATCCACATCCTTGTCGATATCCCCGATCGTGATGTGGCCCTTCTGCTGGCCATCATACTTCACAAGCCGAGCGGCCATTTCCGGGTGTTCCGCATCCGGTGCCTCACATTCAAACACCCGCTCCTCAGCGACTGCGGCTGCGGGCAATAGGGCAAGAAGAAGAGCTGCCTTTTTCATTGATTTCCAATCTGTATTCGATCTGTTGCACTGCGGCGGCTATTGACGATTTTGGGCGGAATTTTGTCCAAACTCGGGTCGTTCTGCGGTCTCGTAGCACGCATCTCGTTAGACCAATTCACGTTTGGGTTTCGCATGCGTTTTGAGGTGAGCCCCAAGCACATTTCCATCGCGTTTTGGGGAGTATCCAACCCAGCATTGAGGGCTCGAAGACAGAGACAATGGGTCTATGCACCCATCAGCTGCTGAGAAATTTCTTCGGGTTCGTCATGGCAACCATTTGGAACCTCAATTTGTGAATTCCAATGCTGAAGGGGGCAGCGCGGGACCGGGCCAACTCTGCCCTATAGCTTTGCCCATAGCGGGACGTGCGGTCGCAGTGGGGTGAAAATCCCTGCGCGCGCTCCCATCTGTTCAGGACAGAAAAAGGAGAGCGTCTGATGCAATGTCCGATTGATGGAACTCAGCTGGTAATCACCGAGCGGAGCGGGGTCGAGATTGATTATTGTCCGCAATGTCGTGGCGTGTGGCTGGACCGTGGAGAGCTGGACAAGATCATCGATCGCTCTGCCGACCATACGCCGCCGCCACCGCCGCAGCGGGGTTATGATGACCGGTCCGATCACGGATACCGGAAAAAGAAGAAACGCGGCGGCTTTCTGGACGAGCTGTTTGACTTCTAAGACGTTGGCACCGTGATCTGAGAGGGTTTTATCGGTTGTTGTATGGTCACGGGTGAGATGGGTGCGAGCACCCATCCTACGCTTGCTACAAAAATCAGTTCATCATTTGATCGTGAGCTTTGCAGATCAGCCCTACGAGAAACTGATCATTCAGCCCTTCATCATCGGACTTCAAACTGAATTTATAGGTCCCATACCTTTGGTTGTAGCCAAGATAATCACACTTAGATTCTTCGATTGACGCCAAAATCTCTGCTTCCAGAGGTAATTTAACCTCAAGAACCATCGTCGATTTTCTAGGATGAAAGACACAAAAATTTCTCGAACGACCTTCGATTTTTGGTCCAATATAATGTTTGGCAAAATTTAGCTCAGAGTTAGATATCTGATCTTTCATTAAAGTGAAAATCCGTTCGACAACACCAATCGACGCTGAGGATGCGCGCTCAACCCAATATGAGCGATCTACCTCAACGTACTCGTCGAGTTCCTTATCGCCTCCATAATACTCTTGCCGGGTATCCAAGATTTTAGAGAACATGATACTCAATCCGAGATCGTTTTTTGCGGCCGAAAGCTTAATTGCAACTATCGGCACTGAGTTTCCTAGCAGTGTGATAACGTTGAAGAAGCGTCCAGTGATTTCTTCTGCAATCAACACGCAAACGTGATCGATCCCTTTGTAACGCGAACGCTGCAAATCCCAATACTCTATTGCTCGAATAATGTGAGAAGGATCAGTTTTGCCAAGTTGAACTTCCACGCAGTAACGAGTCGGTTCACCATCCTGAAGAAGAAGATCTAGAAAGCCGCCACCAACCTGCGGTACTTCTACGCCGACCAAATCCAATTCACCTAGCCCGAGACACCCCGGTGACTTCTTTATCAGTTCTGCGATCTGTTTTTCGCTAACACATTTCTCGTTCTTGAGGTTGATCTCGTTAAGTATATCTAACTTCATACCTTTTCCTAAATATTAGTGGAGCAAATTCTTCACCGCTTCCGTCTCTTCACATTCCCACCCCGCTGCCCCGGCCTGCCAGCCGTTGACCGCCCGCGCGATTTCACCGCGTCTTCCGAGGCTTTCTCGACCGCCCATTGGCGCGCCATGGGGTCGTCGGCGACGGCCAGATCGACCGCTTCCAGACGTTTGATCTCATCCCGGATGTTGGCGGCCTCTTCGAATTCAAGATTCTCGGCGGCCTTGCGCATCTGGTCGCGCAGCCCGTCCAAGTGCGCTTCCAAATTCGCACCATGCATCGGTTTGTCGATGGTGGCGGTGACCCGGTTCATGTCGACATCGCCTTCGTAGAGACCGGCCAGAACGTCCTCGACGTTTTTCTTCACGGTCTCAGGCGTGATGCCGTGTTCTTCGTTATAGGCGAGCTGTTTGGCGCGGCGGCGGTTAGTTTCGCCCAAGGCGCGCTCCATCGAGCCGGTGATCTTGTCGGCATACATGATCACCCGCCCATCGGCGTTGCGCGCGGCGCGGCCGATGGTCTGGATCAGTGAGGTTTCCGAGCGCAGGAAACCCTCTTTATCCGCGTCCAGAATGGCGACCAGCCCGCATTCTGGGATGTCGAGCCCTTCGCGCAGCAGGTTGATGCCGACCAGAACGTCGAAGGCCCCAAGCCGCAAATCGCGCAGGATTTCGATGCGTTCCAGCGTGTCGATGTCCGAGTGCATGTAGCGCACTTTGATGCCCTGTTCGTGCAGGTATTCGGTCAGGTCCTCGGCCATGCGTTTGGTCAGCGTTGTCACCAGCGTGCGGAATCCGTTGGCGGCCACCTTGCGCACCTCGTCCAGCAGGTCGTCCACCTGCATCGACACCGGGCGGATTTCGACCTCGGGGTCCAAGAGGCCGGTGGGGCGGATGACCTGTTCGGTGAAGACACCGCCGGTCTGTTCGATCTCCCACTTCGCCGGGGTGGCCGAGACAAAGACGGATTGCGGGCGCATTGCGTCCCATTCCTCGAACTTCAAAGGTCGATTGTCCATGCAGGACGGCAGGCGGAACCCGTGTTCGGCCAGCGTGAACTTGCGCCGATAGTCGCCACGGTACATGCCGCCGATCTGCGGGACGCTGACATGGGATTCATCCGCGAAGACAATCGCGTTGTCCGGAATGAATTCGAACAGGGTTGGCGGCGGTTCGCCCGGCGCACGGCCCGTGAGGTAGCGTGAGTAGTTCTCGATCCCGTTACAAACGCCGGTGGCCTCAAGCATTTCCAGATCGAAGTTCGTACGCTGTTCCAGCCTTTGAGCTTCCAGCAGCTTGCCCTCGCCAACCAGCTGGTCCAACCGGATGCGGAGTTCCTTTTTGATCCCGATAATCGCTTGGTTCATCGTTGGCTTCGGCGTGACGTAGTGCGAATTCGCATAGACCCGCACCTGCTCCATCGTTGCCGCGCGTTCGCCGGTCAGCGGGTCGAACTCGGTGATGGTTTCCAGTTCCTCGCCGAAGAACGAGAATTTCCAAGCACGGTCCTCAAGGTGGGCCGGCCAGATTTCCAGGGAATCGCCACGCACCCGGAAGGACCCGCGCTGGAAAGCCTGATCGTTGCGGCGGTACTGTTGGGCAACCAGATCAGCCATCACCTGCCTCTGGTCATACTCATGACCCACCTTCAGATCCTGTGTCATCGCTCCATAGGTCTCGACCGAACCGATACCGTAGATGCACGAGACCGAGGCGACGATGATCACGTCATCGCGTTCCAGCAGCGCCCGCGTGGCCGAGTGGCGCATCCGGTCGATCTGTTCGTTGATCTGCGATTCTTTCTCGATGTACGTGTCCGACCGCGGCACATAGGCTTCTGGCTGGTAATAGTCGTAATAGGAAACGAAATACTCGACCGAGTTCTCTGGGAAGAAGCCCTTGAATTCCCCGTACAGCTGCGCTGCCAGCGTCTTATTTGGCGCCAGGATGATCGCAGGCCGCTGCGTTTCTTCAATTACCTTGGCCATGGTGAAGGTCTTGCCCGTCCCGGTCGCACCCAGCAGGACCTGATCTCGCTCACCATCATTCACACCGCCTGCCAGCTCCTTAATCGCCGTCGGCTGGTCGCCAGCCGGTGCGAACTCGGTGTGCATGACGAACTCCTTGCCGCCCTCCAGTTTCAGACGCGCGCGCACGTCGTCTGCGGTCAGTTGAGTCTTGTCGGAATGGGCATAAGGCATGGGCGGGCTCCGGGTCAGGCCCCTACATTTGTTCTTATTTTGTCCATCTGCAAGGGCTGATCTGGATTCATTTTCAGCTAAGCGGTCCGGGCTTGGGCGTCGGGGTGCGTTTGAACCTTCACCGCCAAGGCCGACAGGTTCTCGGCCAGTACGCGGCCTATCATCATCTTCAACAGAGTTTGTCCCATTAACCAGCCCAACGGTCCATATTTCATACGAAAATCCATACTCCAGATAACACGGCTGCACGTGTCGGACAGCGGTGTGATGGCAATCGCCGCCTGTGCTTCGCGCAGAGGCATCGCCATCTGCGACAACCGCACGGTGTAGCCGCGGTCAACCTGCCAATCCGTCACCTCTTCGACCAATGATGTGCCGTTCGCGAAGTGACACCGGCGCTGTGACCCAACACCATCCGATCCGGCAGTCAAAGCATCAACCGATATCACCTGCGGGGCAAACTCATCGATATGCATAAAGCGGCGGAGGATAGCCCAAATCTCATTGGGTCGGGCGTTGATGTCGAGGTGGCGTTCTTGGTGAAGCATCCTGCTGTCCTTTTACGTCTGCGCGCTTTCTACCCCGAACTAATGACAATACCTGTCATTAGGCAGTCCATGCGACCCGCGACAATTGTCATCTTGTCCCGGCGCGCGCTCTGACGCATAAACAGCTTCAGCCAAGTGAGTACGGAGAGGCGACATGCGCGCACGGATTTACCAGCCTTCGCGAAACGCGATGACCTCGGGGATGGCCAAAACCCGCAAATGGGTTCTGGAATACGCCCCGGCTTCTGCGCGTGAGGTCGATCCGCTGATGGGCTGGACCTCGTCCAATGACACCCAAACGCAGGTGCGTCTGAAGTTCGATACCAAGGAAGAGGCGCTGGACTATGCCAAAGACAACGGTATCGACGCGCAGGTATGCGAGCCGCACAAGCGCAAGCCGAACCTGCGGGCGCGCGGCTATGGTGAGAATTTCGCCACTGACCGGCGCGCTCCCTGGACCCACTGACAAGGCCCAGTGAATGATCGACATCCGCCAAGCAGACCCCGGCGCCAAGGATCTGCGCCCGATCATTCAAGCGCATCTCGCCCATAGCTGGGACGCGACACCGCAAACCTCAAATCATACGCTGGACATTGATGCCCTGCGCGAGCCGGGCATTCGCTTTTGGGCTATTTATGAGGCGGGTAAGCCCTTGGGTTGTGGTGCGCTTAAGGCGCTGCCGGATGGCACTGCCGAAGTTAAATCGGTGCACGTGGTTGCTGCTGCGCGCGGCCGAGGATTGGCGCGTGTGATCATGAACCATCTTGCCGATCTGGCCCGAGCCGAGGGCGTTTCCGCACTTGTCCTGGAAACTGGCGCAAATCATCTCTCGGAATATGACGCAGCACGCAAGCTATATGAAACATTGGGATATTCCTATTGCGGTCCGATCTACGGCTATGACGCCGATCCAAACAGCGCGTTTATGCGGTTGGACCTTACGTCCAGCCCAAAACGCTGAGGGAAAAGCTGAAAGCACCCGCTTGGTGCAGTCTGACCGACCGCTTTGAATTCAGATATAAGGGCCGTACCCTTGCCCCGTTTCGAAAAACATCTGAAAAAATGGCGAGCCGTGGAGGACTCGAACCCCCGACCTGAGAATTAGAAGTTCCCTGCTCTAATCCAGCTGAGCTAACGGCCCGGTCTTGTTCCGTTTGTATCAGTCAATCCATTAGGATTGTCAACTTGATAGAGGGCAAGCTTGTTCTTTCAAAAAAGTTATTTCCATCAGGGTATTGGCCGAATCTGGCAGACCTCTCGGCAAGAGACATCGAACCTACCTGCAGTTCAAACTTGCAGCCCAGCGCTCCCTGCGTCACGTTTGAAATCACAAATTGTGATTCCAAACGGATATGATGACGAACCCGGAAAACCTGCCCAGCCCTCAAGAGGTCCAAAACGCCATTCATCGGGTGCGCGGTGTACGCGTGGTTCTGGCAGAAGATCTGGCGCAGTTTTACGGGAAATCCGTCAGCGCCTTCAATCAGGCCGTCTCGCGCAATAAGGATCTGTTCGAAGGCTACCGCTTTCAGCTTTCCGACGCAGAGGTCGCGGATTTGCAATCACAGAATGTGATCTCAAAACCCGAAGGCCGCGGTGGCCGTAGGGTCAATCCGTGGGTCTATACCGACTACGGCGTAGCTATTGCCTCGACTTTGTTTAAAGATCCGCGCGCGATCAGGATCACGCGGATGATCACCGAAGCCTTTGTTGACGGCACCAATGCGCTAGCGGAAACCCCGCGCAACCCGCCTGAGATTCTGCCACCGCAAGATGCCCCTACGCCGTTGCTTCCAAATGGGGATCAACTGCGTGATCTGGCCGAAAACATCCTTGATTCCGGACAGCAAAGCCTTGTGGACTACATCGCCAATCCCACCACCAAACGGCAGCAGGCGGTGGCAGTGATCATGAAGACCCTCGCGGAAACGGCGGGCGAAGAGGTTCGCACACAACATGACCGTCTGCGCCTGAGCATCGCCGAACGGCTGGCCAGCGGAGACTATGCCGACGATGATGACCGGAAAAAACTGCTTGAGCTGCTGCACGCCATGAAAGACTGACCGCCTTAAAGGCCCAGCTCTGCCCGCGCCTTTCTGGTCAGCTTAGCTACGACCAGATCGTATGAGATTACAATATGATCTCGCAGCGACGCGTCGCTCATGCCACGTTCATCGTAAACCTGCAGCCATTTCATACCTCGCGATGCCAGATAGGGCGCTGGGCGGATACCTGGCTCATCTCCGAGGACCTCAAAGGCAAGATCGGTGGCCTTGAAGGTAAACGCATCCTTTCCGTCGTTCCAACCACAGATGGCAAAGACTTTGCCGCCTACTTTCCAGACATCTGCGTTGCCCCACTGCACGACATGGCTGGTGGCTTTGAGGTCCGAGCAAAAGGCATTGAATTCATCACGAGTCATCGCGGCGACTGTGGCGCTCTGGTCAGGACAAGGCAAGACCCGCTTTGCGGGCGCAACTTTCTTTACCCAGCATTAACCTAGCTGCGCCAAATCATAGGTGATGTATAACTGTAATTCTCCCCTCTCGCCTGAGGTTTGGCTCAGTGATCTATTCGCCTCCAAGGCGGTGCAGCAAGGTGGCGTAATCCGTCGCAAGGCGCGCGATATAGAGCGATTTGCCGGGATGGAGCGTTTTATGGCCGAAATCAATCGTCGCGGTTATCAAGTGGCGGAAAACTCGGGCCAGATCGTAATCTTCTGCAACCGCGCACCCGTGCGTTGGCTCACCTGAGCCACGCAACGCTTTCTTGAAAAGAAAGCGCCCCGAAATCTTTTCAAGATTTCGCCCCCCACCGATTCAAGGCTTCAAAAACTTTGCCGTTCCGACAGTGCGCTGTTTCGGGGTCTGAAGATTCCGGGGATTGGCTTGGATATCTCCCGGCATCGCGACATTGCGTGGTTTCTGCAAGGCAAACGAGCCACAGGCGACACCATCGCCATCGGGATCATTGCGCTTATGATATCCGGGCCTCCCTTCGCGAAAAGGCCCGAAACCCAGCATCTCCACCGCATCACACCCAGCCAGCGCCACCAGATGGATCACCGCTTCATGACGTTCGTAGTCTGAAACGCGCAGGTAGACACCGATTGCGATCATTCCTGTGGTTAAGGGCAAGGCCAGCACCATCAGTAGAATACGCACCGGAGACAGAGCCTGCCTGCGCAACGCGTCTGCCCGCCGTTGCCGCCGTGTAAGACGAGGGTTCGGATCGGTGTCTTTCGTTTGTTTCCCGGTTGTCATGCCATAGGTCTTACACGCGGTATGTGGCAAAGCCATGGCCGCAATCGGGGTCGGCTTGGAAAAAGCTCGACCTTATCGCACCACATGCACGGCACATTTGGCGTGGCGCACCACATGGGTCGCGGTTGAACCCAACAACAGGTCCTGCATCCCCGGGCGGTGCGAAGCCAGGATGATCAGGTCGGGCTTATTCACTTCGGCCCAGTCCAGAATCGTTCGCCCGGAATGGCCTTCAACCACCAGCCCCTTCGCATTCGGGACGCGCGCCGCCAGAGCATCAAGCTCGGTCTGAATGGCCTTGCGGGCTTCGGACAGATACTCGGCAGGCATGTACGAGATCGCATAATCCGGAATGTGCTCTACCACATGCAGCAGCGTAACCGCAGCCTCGGGCGTCGACAGTAGTTCTGCCAGCTTCAACGCTGCCGAGCTGTCCCGTTCGGCATCAAAGGAAATGGGAACAAGAATGTTATGATACATGGCTCGCGCCTCCGTAGTTGTGCCGCTATACTGCGCGACCGGTGGTGGCCGTGCATTGACTCAGATCAGGTCTCACCGAATGTCTCGGCGACGTCGTACATCACGGGTTCAAAGCTCTTGCACAGCTCGTTAACCCTGCGATTCCGCTCTCGCATTTCCGGTGTGCGCAACATCGCCAGGAAATCCTCGCGGCGCTCCCATTGTGAATAATTGGCAATCCGCGTCTGGGCATCATTCACATGCAATCCGGCTGAAATGAAACCCGGCTGTTTCGAAATGAACTCGGCATAAGCATCGGTCAGCGCCTCAAGAAGGTCCTGGCAGGTTCCGGGGGTCATCTCGAAGGTGGTGATGACAGTCTGATAGCTGTTGGTTTTGGAAATCTGCGGCATAAGGCTCCTCCTTTATAGCTGACCCGAGCCTAGCACAGCTTTTGAAAACGCCACCCTTTTCCTGCACATAGACAATGTTTTTGGATCAAAAAATCTTTCTCGAAGATGAACAAGAAACTAACCATCCGTTAACCATGTCTGCCGATGCTGCCCCCATGGCTCGTCTGGTTCTCGTCATTCCGCTGCTTTTTATGGTGTGCACTCCGGCATGGTCCGGTGCGTGGCTCCGCGAGAAGGGGTCAAGCTTCACCGCGTTATCTGTGACCGCTTTCAAAGAGGAAGACGTCTACAAGTACAAATCCTCGCTTTATACCGAGTGGGGATTGCGGCCGAAACTCACGATCGGACTGGATGCCGAGGAGCATCAGGATTTGTATGGGCACGCGCTGGTCTTTGCACGCGTGCCGGTTGCAGACATGGGGTCAGCAGGGCGTCTGGCGGCCGAGTTCGGCGTTGGCGCGCACCATCGCCAGTACAGTAGTTGGGCAATGTACAAAGCAACACTTTCATACGGCAAAAGCATTCAAACCGGATTGGGAGGTGGATGGATCAATGTCGACGCAGCGCTCGAAAACCGCACCCATGAGGCAGTGATCCGCAAATTGGATTTCACGGCCGGTCTGTCCTCGGGTCGACGGTTTGACCCGCTCCTGCAGATCGAAACTTCTTATGTTTCGGACCGACCATGGTACTGGAGGGTGCGACCTTCGCTGATGTATCGCCCAAAGACGGGCAGACTCACCTGGATTCTGGGTGCCGAGCGCAATTCGGCTGATGATAACATCGGGATCAAATTTGGATTGTGGCGCAGCTATTAAAGATGGGCCGCCTACATTCAGGCGGCCCACCGCATCAATCAGGTATCAATCCGCAGAATGGTCGAAACCGCACCACGCAAGCTTTCGGACCAGCGCAGGCGGATATCGCTCTGGCCCGATCCCTGTCGCAACTCGACATATGGCGCGGTATAGCGCACCGCATTCAACGATGTCCTGAGGCTTCCCAGGGCAACAACCGCATCACACCCGCGCGCCCTGCCCCCGAACGGCAATTGGCCCTGCGAACTGACGGTCCAGGCTGATGACGGTGAGCTTTGCGTGTGCTGCAGCCGCAATGGATTGGCGCAAGGCGTATCGATGCCGTGGAACGTATTGTTCTCGAAACACACCCTCTTGTGCCTTTCCGGATCAAGATCGGCAAAACTGGTATCGACCCGGTCCACTCGGTCGATCCGCACGTTGTTGACGCGGAACTTGTTGCCGGTGACGGTCAGCCCGTTCAAGAAATGCCCCGTGCCATGGGGGCGGATCACCAGATAGCTGAACCAGGGGGCAACATCGCTGGCATAAAAGATGTTATCCGTGATGCTCAGCGCGCTGAACGAGAAGCTGGTGAAATAATCCGGGTTGGCATCGTGCTCGTTGGTCCATTCGATAAAACAGTTATCGACATAGTTCTCGGCGATGGACGAACTGTTATAGCCGCCGATGATCACCAACCCAGCGTTGCGCACCCCGTTCGCGACGTTGTCGCCCTGGAAGAAGTGGTTGCCCAGCACCAGATTGTTGTCCCCACTTAGCACCGCGAAATGATGGAACCGCGTGGCCCGGTTGTGGCGCAGCTTGACGTCGTTGGCATTGGCGTTCAGCGCGATTGAGCTTCGGTCCGGCACGTCCAGACTTTCCTCGGTCGATAGGAACTGACAGCCATCGATCAGCATCCCCTGACATCCGCGCCCGATTGATGTGATACCCCGGTCCTTCGGGCGACTGATGAAACAGTCTTTCAGTACAAAAGTGTTCCCGCCCGGAGACAACCGGATCGCGCTGCACCGACCGTTACACTGGAACTCGATCCCTTCCATGTTGAACTTCTGCAGCGCACTGAAACCGCTGAAATCTAGCAGGTACTTGAACGATGTGAAGGTGAAGGTCTGCGTCCCTGCGGCATCATAAGTCGGCGCACTCAGCGTGATTTCACCGGTGCTTTCGTTTTTCGACCGCACATAAACCTCACGCCCGACCCCGCTGCCGGTGACCAGCGAACCCACCGGTATATTCGCCACATTGGCCACGTTGGTCAGCGTATCAGGATCAGACGGGCTGTAGGTCGCGATCGAGGTGAAGGTCTCGGTATCCCAGGTCGAGCTGCTTTTGACGTCAAACTGCCCGTTGCGCACCACGCGACGGGTGGCATAGCCCGTCCGGTTCGGCACAGCCGCTGCCATATCGATGGGCTCGGTCACCGCGATCTTGCGCCCGCCCAGATCCAGTGATTCATGGTCCGAGCTGTTCAGCAGAGCCTGAAACGCCTTCTTGAACGCCAGCATCTCGTCACCAAAGGCGGTGATATAGGTCGGCAGATCGAAATTCTTGGTCAGCAGCAGCATCTTGTCGACCGGCATCGTGACGGTCCCGTCAAACGAGACCTCGGACGCCATGTTGGTGTTCTCTTCCAGCCGGAACACTCCTCGCGGAATATAAACCTTGCGCCCATTCGCTGCCTGATCCGCTGCCTCAAACGCTGCCGAGTCATCGGTGACACCATCCCCGACTGCCCCAAAATCACGCACGTCGACCAGACCAATCAAATCGCGCAGGAAGACCGAGGTCACATCGGTGATCTCGATATCATCCACCCGCACCACCGCACCGTTGGTGCCTTCGATATCCAATCCAAAATGGCCATAAAGCACCGCATTGCCCCAGGGCATGTCCACGCCGGGCCGCAGGCCTGTGCCCACGATGGCCGTCACCTCATGCACGGTGCCATAGCCGGTCAGCTGCACCGCCGGACCCTGCTCCGCCAATCCGTCCACATGCGCATCTCCGGCTCCTCCGGCCCAGCCGGCGATCCGCACCTCGGGCAGCGGCCCGCTGATCGCCTTCACCCGCGCCTTGATCTGCAGATAGCAGCCCGGCAACAAAGGCGTTTGCCCCATATACCGCAGTCGCTGCGGTTCTGCCGTCTTATAAATTTCCAGACAGCCAGCGAAATCCGCATCCGCCGGAACGAACACCCCCGTGCCCGACCCCTCATAGGTCGGAGAGCCCGGCGTGCCGTCGCCACTGGACCAGACCCCAAGACCAGCCGCATAGGCGGGCGGCATGAACACGATGCCGTCGGTGATTGCCTTGTTCATGTAAAATCCCTTTCCCAATCGCGCCAAGCACGCGCGCCAAAACCCGAAACCGCCCGGGCCCTGAGCCCAAGCGCATGGGTCTGAGTATCGAAAAGGGATTAATCGCGGCTCTTACCACCGTGACGGTGGTGTTGCCTCAGGCCGCCGGGTCGGAGTTGCCCAGCAACTGTACACCGTTGATCTTCCAGCCGTTTTCCTGCCGGATCATCTGGTAGTCCAGCAAATGCACGCGTCCGTCACCATCAGTGATCATGACCTTCTGCCACAGGGCTCCGCTAATCTCGCGCAACTCCAGAAACCTCACATCCGCAGGCCGCCAGACCATAGGATAGCCACGGCGCACCATGATCCCGAAATTCTCGGGATCGCCGAACAGCCGCTGGATATTGGGGCTGGCAAAGGTGAAGGCGGTGGCAAAGTCATCCGCCTTGAAGGCCTGTATCTGCGCCGAGATATTGGCCTCAATCTCGTCACTCTGAGCAAAAACTCCGGATGCCAGTCCGGCACTCAGGGATACAGCAAGCAATAGTCGACGCATGGGGCCACCTCCTGATGCAAGGGTAGCCCCACACTGGATCAGGTCAAATCAGGCCAATTCCCCGGCCAGCGCCTTGTCGATCAGAGCAATCGTCTCTGGCACGCCATAAAGCGCGATGAACCCACCAAACCGAGGCCCTTGCGAAGCCCCCAGCAGCACCTCGTAAAGTGCCGTGAACCAGCCGCGCATCGGATCGAACCGCTCACGCCCGATGGAATAGACCACCGATTGCAGTGCCTCGTCTTCCATCGGCCCGTCATAGGCTTCCAAGGCCGCCCTCAATGCTTCCAGCGCCTCACGCTCCTGATCCGTCGGCGCGCGATGCTGGCGCGTCGGCTTGACGAAATCGTTGAAGTACCTCACTGCAAAGCCCGCCGCCTGATCCAAATCGGGATGGGTCTCCGCAGTGGCCTCGGGCGCATAACGGCGGATAAAGCCCCACAGCGCCTCCTTGTCCTCGGCCCCAGACACGGACGCCAGGTTCAACAGCATCGCAAACGGAACCATCAGGGTGGATACCGGAACGTCGCCACCATGGATATGCCAGACGGGATTATTCAGCTGAGCCTTCAGGTCCTGTCCCGGATAGGCCCGCAACTGTTGATGATATTCATCATACGCCTTTGGGATCACATCGAAATGCATCCGCTTCGCGGTCTTGGGCTTTTGATACATGAAATAGGCCAGCGACTCGGTGGGCGCATAGGTCAGCCATTCATCGATCGAAACACCATTGCCCGACGACTTCGAAATCTTCTGGCCGTTCTCATCGAGGAACAGTTCATACGAGAAATGCTCAGGCGCACGACCTCCCAAAGCCCGGCAGATCGCGTCATAGATCTTCTCGTTGGTGGCATGTTCCTTGCCATACATTTCGAAATCAACGCCCAAAGCGGCCCAGCGCGCGCCAAAATCAGGCTTCCACTGCAGCTTCACATTGCCGCCAGTCACGGGCAGCGTCCATTCCTTGCCATCCTCGTCATCGAAGGTGACAGTGTAGGTATCGGCGCAAACCTTCTTCATCGGCACATACAGAACCCGCCCGGTCTCGGGATGGATCGGCAGGAAGATCGAGTAGGTCTGCTGACGTTCTTCGCGCAGGCTTTTCAGCATGATGGCCATCACGTCGTCATACTTCTCAACGGCGCGCTTCAGGATCTCGTCGAACTGGCCCGAGCGGTAAAACTCACGCGCCGAATAGAACTCATACTCGAACCCGAAAGTATCGAGGAACCGGCGCAGCATCGCATTGTTATGCTCACCAAAGCTGTCATATTCACCAAACGGGTCCGGCACCGAGGTCAGCGGACATTGCAGATAATCCTTCAGCGCCTCGGGGTTCGGCACATTGCTGGGCACTTTCCGCATCCCATCCAGATCGTCAGAGAAACAGATCAGCTTGGTCGGGATATCCGACAGCGCCTCAAACGCGCGCTTGACCATCGTGGTCCGCGCGACCTCACCAAAGGTGCCGATATGCGGCAGACCTGAGGGGCCATAGCCCGTCTCAAACAGCACATATCCCTTCTCCGGAGCGCCCTGCTTATACCGTTTGAGCAACCGCCGCGCCTCTTCAAACGGCCACGCCTTGGACGTCGTCGCGGTTTCACGCAGGTCAGACATTTGGATACTCCATCGGGAAACGTGCCAGACACCCCATGCGCCCGGACCGGCCCCTGTTATTGTGCAGGTGCAGTATGAGTCAATAAAGGGTGGTGATTTTCATGCCTCTATGAGCATGAACAGCGTACAATCCATATCTGGTCTTGGTTACAAGTGTCCGCAGCACGGGGCATTGCGGCATTCTGAAAAACGTAGTCTGTTGATCGCTCTCGCGGATTTGCAAGCAAGGCAAAAGATTAAATCGACATAAGCCATTTCCTGAAAATTCTCACGGTGACCCGTTCCTGATCGCCGGGGCGGCAGACGAAGTAGAGCCCCCGATCCAATCGAACCCGGCTTTCATCGAGGCGGATCAAGCGACCAAGTTCCAAATCCCTCTCCGCCAAGAGATGTCTTGCCAACGCTACACCTTGCCCGTCAATCGCAGCCTCCAACAGAACCGCGCTGTCCACGTACTTGATGCTCTGCGAATTGATCCGGTCAGCGCCCAGCCCGACCTGCGCAGCCCAGCTTTCCCATCCGACGTTGTAGGCATCATGCAAGAGTGGAAGATCAGCCACATTCTCGGCGGGCATCGGCAGTCGGGTTTTACCAACAAGGGATGGCGCTGCTACAACAATCAGGTCCTCTTGTCTTATCTGCTCATGATAGAGCCCGTCCCAACCGGGTTCCCCGAACCGCAGGGCGACATCGACCTCAGACGCATCAAAATCCGCAAATCGATCATTTGTGTCCAGCAGCAACGCGATACCCGGATGTTCTTGCTGAAATGAACTGAGCAACGGGACAAGCCATTTAAGCGCCAGCGATGTTGACAACGACACCGTAATCGACTGGCGGTGATGCAGCCGCTTCACCTCCATCACGCCCAGTTGCAACGCCGAAAATGCCCCGCGCGTCGATTGATGCAGAAGCTCCCCGGCACTGGTCAGTTCAACCCCATTTGGGCGGCGATGAAAAAGCGTTACGCCAAGATGCAGTTCCAGCAGCTTAATTTGCCGACTGATCGCCCCGTGGGTGACGTTCAGAACATCCGCTGCCTTGGTCAGGCTGGAGTGGGTTGCGGTTTCATCAAAGGCCTGAAGGGCACGTAGATGTCTAAGGTTCTCCGGCATGTGAGAAAACCTAACAGCATTGCCCCAAAAACTCGATAGGTCTGCTTTGTTCCCGGCAGTTACACTGACCACAGATCAATAAACCTCACACACTGTGCGCCCCAAGAAAGGACATACCATGCCCGATACCAAAGTTGCTTTGATGACAGGTACAGGACAGGGAATTGGCCGGGGTTGTGCCATTGAAATGGCGAAAGCCGGCTATAAGGTTTCGCTTATGTCTCCGTCCAACCGCTCGGTTGAATTGGCGGAGGAACTTGAGGGCATTGGCCGTCGCGGCTCTGTATTAGATGTCGATGATTTGCAAGCGATGGTCGACGACACCATGAGCAAATATGGACGGATTGATGCAATCGTCAGTAATATGGGTCACGGTGGAACGGTGCCTGAAGCCATCAAAACCGTCGGTTTCGATCCTGACTTTGACGGACCGCTATTGGAACTCAGCGACGAGTTATGGCACGAAAGTCTGGACATGTATGTGCTAAATGTCGTCAAGATCGCCCGTATCGTCACGCCCATTCTGATCGAACAAGGCGGAGGTGCATTCGTAAATATCTCATCCATGAACACAATCGAGCCACGTGCGCCCTATCCCATGAGCATGCTGCGTGGAGCATTGCATAGTTTCTCAAAGCTTTACGGGGACCGATATGCACGGCACAACATTCGCATGAACAACCTGCTGCCGGGGTTCTGCGAAAACGTGAACCTGTCCGAACAGGCACGCCGGGAAATCCCCGCTCAGCGGCCCGCAACGTTCGAAGAAATTGGGCAGGCTTGCGTGTTTCTCGCCAGCGATGCAGCCCGGTATATCAACGGTCAGAGTATACTGTCCGACGGCGGGATGAACCGGGCAGTGCGATAGCAAAGAGGCGGTGAAGCGTGATTTTCGCGGCCCTCGATGAAATCCTTGACACAGATCGGGAGGCAACAGGTGATGCCCCCCGAGGTTTGATTTCTACTGCGACATCCCACCTTCGGTCGATATCTGCTCTTCGACATGGCCCTGGTTGGTTATGTCCGACCCCCGCGGAGGATAGTCCTTGAAGGTAGACAGGTGGTTTTGGACGATTTTGGCAGCAGGGCCAAAGGCCCACATTTTGTTGCCCATCCAACGGGTATACATCCCCGATTCCTCAGCTGCCTTTTCATAGGGATCGCGGCGCAGGTTGAACAGCAGGGGCGCGTTCAGTTCCTCTTTTGGAGCTGCCCATCCTTCGGTTTGTATCGTGAAATGTGCTTTCCAATCACCATGGCGTACCGCTTGCAGGTCCGGACCTTCATAGTAGATAATCTCGTCCCGGTTGCTCTCACCTTTACCAGTCAGGAAAGGCAGTTGGTTGTAACCATCCAGATGCACCTGATAGCCCTCATAGCCCTTCAGTAGTGATCCAGGCAGATCGTCAGGTCCTCCGGCGGCGGCGACGAGGGTAGGCATCCAGTCAAGACCAGCAAAAATACCGTTGCTTACGGTCCCGGCGGAAACTCTTCCGGGCCAGCGAATGATAGCAGGAACGCGGAAGCCGCCTTCCCATGTCGTACCTTTTTCGCCTCGGAACGGTGTTGTTCCACCGTCAGGCCAAGTCATGGTTTCGGGGCCGTTATCCGAGGTGAAGACTACAATAGTGTTGTCCGAGATGCCAAGTTCGTCCAGACGGGCCATGACCTTGCCCACGTTGTCGTCAAGCTCTTTCATTACGACATCCTGCAAACCGCGCCCGTCGCCCAGCATCGCCTCGTATTCGGGGCTCAAATGTGTCCAGACATGCGCTCGGGCCGGGGCCATCCAGACAAAGAAGGGCGTGTCGCTATCGACCGCGCGGTTGATGAAGTCCAGAGTATGGGCCGTCACCTCATCGTCGAGCGTTTTTTGCCGTTCGGGCGGAGCTGGGCCATCGTCTATTATACGCTGCTTTCCAACCAGCCCCCAGCGTGGATCTACGGTTTCATCAATTGTATCCGTGGCATAAGCGTGGATGATGTTCCGTGGGCCAAATGTGTCGTTGAATTTCTGATCTTTGGGCCAATCGGGGTCAGAGGTGTATTCCATCGCATTCAGGTGGTAGAGCCAGCCCCAATATTCATCGAAACCTTTCACAATTGGCAGAAACTTGTTCATATCGCCCAAGTGATTTTTGCCAAATTGCCCGGTGGTGTAGCCTAGAGATTTAAGGATGTTGGCCAGAGTAGGGTCTTTTTCATTCAGACCTTTTTCCGGATCTCCGGGCAGCCCGACTGTGTGCATCCCCGTCCGAACAGGCAATTGTCCGGTGATAAAGGCAGATCGCCCTGCGGTGCAGCTTGGCTGTGCATAGTAGTCCGTAAGGCGCATACCATCCGCAGCAAGCTGGTCAAGGTTGGGGGTTTTGATACTTTTCACACCCTGATGATAGCTGCCCAGACTGGCCCAGCCGACATCGTCGGCCATGATGACAAGGATATTGGGCTGGTCGGTTTCGGCCAAAACTGGCAGGGCACAGACCGAAGCTGTAGCCAGCGTGGCGGAAACCACAATAGATCGAAAAATGAACATTTTTACCTCTGCGAACGTAGAAGACGATACCGGTGAAGGGAATATCGAAAGTCCGATCAGGGATAGCGGTCGAAACTTTCGCGTCGCAACAGAGCTTTACCGGAATTTCATATTGTGAAATCTAAAGAGCAAAACCTGAAATGTGTTTGACGGCATGATGAACAAAAACTCTTTGACCGCTTTTCTTACATTGGCTGAAATCGGCAGTTTCCAAAATGCTGCCCGTGCGATGGGTGTGTCCAACGCATCATTGTCCCGCTATGTCGGCAGGCCGAGGACTATACGGGGCTTGTTTTGTTTCATCGAAGCCGAAACAACAGCACTCTGACACGCGCAGGGCAGGAGTTCTTGCCAATCGCCCAGGCGCTGCGCGAAGACCTGAACCAGTATGCAACGCGCGTGGCCGCTTTGCGCGAAACCGGGCCGGGCACTTTGCTGATCGGTTGCGGGCCTCTGACCACGAGAACCCTGATCCTGCCCGCCCTGCGATCAGTGCGGCAAGTGATGCCTGATCTTCGTTTCCGAATTCTGGTAAGCGCCTACGCACGACCGCTTGATTTGTTGCAGGCGGGAAAGTTCGACATGTTCCTGGGTGACCTGACCTACACACCCGAAGCTGACAACGTCGAGATTATGGTGATGGAGAAACAACAAATCCAGTTTGTGGCACATCGCGACCATAAGATTCATCAGCGTGGCCCGCAAACGATGGCAGGCATATTCGATTTTCCCTTTGCATCTCCGCATCTCCACAAACACTGGAAAGCCGCTTTGACAAAAGCACTTGGTGGCGGTGCTGAAGCCGTCGAAAAGGTGAATGCACAGCCGCATATCGAATGCGACGACTACAACCTCCTGACCGGATTGTTGGCAGAACCGGACTACATCGTGGGAGGGATGGCGGACACATTTGCGGATCTGATCCATGCAAAGACGGTGAAACCCGTGTCTATGGCACAGAACCTTACGTGGAACATCTGCGCAGCGCGTAAGTCACAGAACACTTCGGATGCTGTAGAATTATTCTGGAGTGAGCTTGCTAAATATCGGGCATGACCGGCGGTGCAAGGCATAGAAAAACGCCCAACTGAAACGCATCTTAGCTAGTGCCTGGTCGTTTCCGTATGGCCAATTAACTTGGCGAAGTTCTGCATTGGAATGCTGGCGGTGAAAGTCCGAAACGCTTGGTTCGCGACGCGCAGCACATGCAAAGAATAGAAGCCTGGTCGACGGCAGGTGTAAGCTCTCAACGGACGTTTACATCGCAGCCGAAATCACCCACCCTCATCGATCGCATTCATTGCACCCCAAAACTACCAGTTGAACCTCCTTGCACCCGCTCCTATCGTGCGGCAACAAACGTTTCATTCAGGACGACACCATGACCGAGCAAACCCCACATCCGATGTCCCCGCAGGATTGCCTTGTGGCGATCATGGTGGCGATTTCCGCTTCGGACGAGAACATCCGAACCGCAGAGCTGGTCAAGATTGAAGGCGCGGTCAACATGCTGCCGGTGTTTGCAGGCTACGACATCGACCGAACCCGCCGCGTCTCGCAGATCGTGTTTGATTTGTTTGAGCAGGTTGACGGGCTGGATGCCCTGTTCGGACTGATCCGTGACAACCTGCCCGAACGCCTGAACGAAACCGCCTACGCGCTGGCCTGTGATGTCGCCGCCGCTGACGGCACTCTGGCCGAAACCGAACTGCGTCTGCTGGAAGAAATCCGGTACGAGCTCAGCATCGACCGCCTGCACGCTGCCGCTATCGAACGCGGGGCACGGGCGCGGCATACAACCTAGCTACCGTAGAGCGCACCCCAACGCTCAATCAGATTGCGTTGCAATTTGCGGGACCGTCGGTTCCAGGCCCGCGCGCCGTCCGGGCGCTCGCGCGATGCACGCGGGATCGTGGCACGGTGCGCGGTATCGGCGGTGAAGATCGCAAACGCCAGATCCACCCCATCTGCCGTTGTCATATAACCGCCAAGACCCGAGACGAAGTTCAACGTCCCCGTCTTTGCGTCGACCTTGATCGGATGATCCTTGACCGGCTGCCCATTTTTGTCGGCCAGCGTGAAGGACCGAAGCAACGGCCGCAGCTCCTCTGATTGCCCCGCCGCCACCAGCGTATTGACCAGACTGAAGGGGGCCATACGTGAGGAACCGCTAAGTCCGGAATGATCGACCATCGCGATCCCATCTGCGCCAAAACGCTCTGCCGCCCACAGGTTCATTTCTGCGGCCGAGTCCTCAAGGCTCTGCGGCGCAACCCCGCGCGCCTTGGTGGCCGCCAAACCCACCATTTCGGCGGTTATATTGGTCGAATATCTCAGCATCCCCTTCAGGATGCTTTCCAACGGATCGCTCTGATGCACCACCAGTTCGGTCCCTTGCGGTGCTTGCCGCGTCACCTGCACCCGGCCCAGCACGATCCCATTCACGCGTGCCAGCGTGCGGAACACATCTCCGGCATAAAGCGCAGGCTTGCGTACCGGCAGCCAGCGTGCCCCGCCATTGCCTAGCGCGCCTTTGGCCACGGTCCAGCGATCCTGCCGCGCGCTTGGCTGATAGGTGTAGATCGGCAGGCTGCGGTTCTCGACCCGCATTGATGCCATATCCACCGACGGCCTGTAACTTGCGCTGCGCGCATCCATGGTCACGTCATAGCCGGTGCCCTCGCGTTTCCACTCGAAATGCACACGGTTGAAATTCAGGGAAATCCCGCTGATCGACGGGCTATAGCCCAGATGATCCGGCTGCCCCGGATCAATGCTGAAGACGTAGGGCAGCGCACCATCATAGACCTTGAACGCGCCCTTCACCTCGGTGATCCCGGCCTTGCGCAGATTGGCTGCCATTGTGGCCAGCGCGTCTGTATCCAGCAGCGGATCACCGCCACCCGCAAGGATCAGGTCGCCTTTCAGAATGCCATTCTCGACCGGTCCATCCGCGATCAAGCGCGTTTCGAACCGATACTCCGGACCCAGCACATCCAGCGCATAAAGCGCGGTCAGCGCCTTGGCGACGCTGGCTGGTGGTAGGCTTTGGCCCTCGCCGAACACCTCCAGCGGCGTTCCGGATTCCACGTCGGCCACGGCAAAAACAACCTCGCCCCTCAGCCCCGCCGCCTTAACCAGCCGCTCAGCCCCGCTGGGTTGCGGGCCACGCAGCACAGGGCGCAGAGACACCAAAGGCGCCTCGGCCAGACCTGTGCCCGGAACCAGAGACGCCCCTAATCCACCCAGAAACAAACGACGCGAAATTCGATCGACCATGGGTCTATTAGAATCCCAGAGCTTAAATGCAGACAATCACTTGATTAAGATTATGCGCCAAGTGGAGTCATTCGGGCAACACCCCATCGCTCCAATTCCCGCGATTGCGCAACTCGGTCGAACTGACGTCAACCATCGGCACGTTCACAAAACACCACGCCGGAGCCTCCGCCCGCCCCAGCAAATGCCGCGCCTGCCCATCGATACGGTACTTGGCATAAAGCCGAGCCGCCGGAGACATCCGAGCAGAAATCCGGTCCCCAGGCCGCGCCACAACGCCCACAGGCACGCTGTCCATGATCTGTCGCCAGTCTTTCCAGCGGTGAAACTGCGCCAGATTGTCGGCCCCCATCAGCCATACAAACCGAACCTGCGGATAAAGCCGCCGCAGCGCCGCCAGTGTATCCGCCGTCGCCCGCGTCCCCGTCAGCGCCTCAATATCCGTCACATCAACGCGCGGATGCTGCATCACGTCCCGCGCCGCCGCAACCCGCCGCTCCAAAGGCGCAGGCCCCCGCTCCTTCAACGGATTGCCCGGCGACACCAGCCACCACACCCGATCCAGCCCGAACGCCTTCATCGCCTCGCGCGTCACATGCACATGACCTTGATGCGGAGGATCAAATGACCCTCCGAACAACCCCACGACCTGCCCGGGCCCCGCATATGGAATGGTACTGCGTTCCATCCTCTGCTGATGTTCAGAACTGAGAGGTGTTGTCAATCAATCGGCTGCACCACATCGCCAAGCCTGACTTGCCCCGGTTGCACTACTTCGGCACACCATCCCCCATGCCCCCGCACAGCAGAATAGCCGCCTTTGCCCAACGCCTCCTCCATCCGACTGCACGGAGCGCAGATCACGGTAAAGCGCAAAACGGCCTCCCCGACCTGCACCTCCCGCCCCTTTAGCGCCGCCAGATTGATTCCCGAAACCACCAGATTGCGCCGCAGGATCTCAGGCTTAACCGATCCTTGCCCCAGATAAGAGCCAATCGCCGCCAGATGTTCCTGCTGGATCAAAGTCACCGCCCGCTTGCCCGCCCGGCTGCGGTCGCCGTCCAGCCCATCGGCTGATACCCAAACCTCGTTGCGCCCATCCATTTCCGCTCTGCGGCCGGGACGTAAACCGATCCATGTCACCCGGCCCGGTTGCGCCCAACCGGCAATCAGTTCCGCAAGTTCTGCCAAAACCCCACCACTCCTTGTCGTGTTGGTTCTACCGGATCAAACGACCACAGAAAATTCACAATACCAGCAGCTTGCCCCGCCCGCTCGCCTCGGATATCCAGCGTTCCAACTTGATTTCCCCGACCCAGAGGACGCGACATGGCCGCCTATCAATATGTCTACCACATGCAGGGTGTCTCCAAGACCTATCCCGGTGGCAAAAAGTGCTTTGAAAACATCCACCTCAGCTTTCTGCCCGGCGTGAAAATCGGTGTCGTCGGCGTCAACGGCGCAGGTAAATCGACGCTGATGAAGATCATGGCGGGCCTCGACACGGACTTCACCGGTGAGGCATGGGCGGCCGAGGGCGCCAAGGTCGGCTATCTGCCGCAGGAACCTCAGTTGGATGAATCGCTGACCGTCCGCGAGAACGTCATGCTGGGCGTGGCCGCGAAAAAGGCCAAGGTCGACCGGTTCAACGAGATTGCCATGGAGATCGCCGAGAACTACTCGGACGAGTTGATGGAGGAAATGACTACCCTGCAGGATGCGATCGACGCGGAAAACCTGTGGGACCTCGACAGTCAGATCGATGTCTCGATGGAAGCGCTGCGCTGCCCGCCAGACGATGCCAACATCGCCAACCTTTCGGGCGGTGAGAAACGCCGTGTGGCGCTTTGCAAGCTGCTGCTGGAAGCGCCCGACATGCTGCTGCTCGACGAACCGACCAACCACCTGGACGCCGAGACCATCGCGTGGCTGCAACAGCACCTGATCGACTACAAAGGCACCATTCTGATCGTCACTCACGACCGTTATTTCCTGGATGACATCACAGGCTGGATCCTCGAACTCGACCGCGGCCGCGGTATTCCCTACGAGGGCAACTATTCCGCGTGGCTGGAACAAAAGGCCAAACGGCTGGAGCAGGAAGCGCGTGAGGACAAGTCCAAGCAGAAAACCCTGCAGCGCGAACTGGAATGGATGCGTCAGGGTCAAAAGGCACGTCAGGCCAAATCCAAGGCCCGGATCAACGCCTATAACGAACTGGCCGAGCAGTCCGAGCGCGAAAAGCTGACCCGCGCCCAGATCGTCATCCCCAACGGCCAGCGCCTTGGTGGCAAGGTGATCGAGGTCGAGGGCCTGTCAAAACACATGGGCGACAAGCAGCTGATCGAAGGGCTGGACTTTGCCCTGCCCCCCGGCGGCATCGTCGGCGTCATCGGCCCCAACGGTGCCGGTAAATCGACCCTGTTCAAGATGCTCACCGGTCAGGAACAACCCGACAGCGGCACCATCACGCTGGGCGACACGGTCGAGCTGTCCTATGTCGACCAGTCCCGCGATGACCTTGCCGACAACGATACCGTGTGGGAGGCGATCACCGGCGGTGCCGAGATCATCCAACTGGGCGACGCGCAGGTCAATTCCCGCGCCTATTGCTCGTCTTTCAACTTCAAGGGCGGCGACCAGCAGAAAAAGGTCTCGCTACTCTCAGGCGGTGAGCGCAACCGCGTCCACATGGCCCGCCTGCTGAAAGAGGGCGGCAACGTCCTGCTGCTCGACGAACCGACCAACGACCTTGACGTTGAAACCCTGCGCGCACTGGAAGACGCGCTGGTCGATTTCGCCGGCTGCGCCGTGGTGATCTCCCACGACCGCTTCTTCCTTGACCGGATTTGCACGCATATTCTGGCCTTCGAGGGCGACGCGCACGTGGAATGGTTCGAGGGCAACTTCGAGGATTACGAAGAGGACAAAAAGCGCCGTCTGGGACCGGACGCGCTGGAGCCCAAGCGGTTGAAGCATAAGAAGTTTGCGCGGTGATATGGGGGCGGCTAGTTTGCTGCCCCTTTTCATTTAATACTAGCTCGAGACCATGAATAGATTTAAAGAACTTCGTTTCTGGTTGAAACATGCACTTTGGTTCGTGCCCTGCGCCTACTTGCTGAATTTCATATATGCAATTCAGTCAGACCAATCAGGCGGCACATTTGGTGACACATTTGGTGCGGCCAACGCCCTTTTCTCCGGCACCGCGTTACTAATGCTAGTGCTTGCGGTGAGCTTGCAACGTGAAGAGCTTGAAGAAGTCAGAAAGGAACGAAATGACACTCGCAAACTACTAGAAGGACAAGAGGAGCTTAATGAGCTTCAAAAAGAAGCACTAGAAAGACAGAATTTCACACAGACATTCAATTCTTTGCTGAATTCCGCGCTTCAAGAAAAAAACCGTTTGGCTATTCGCCCGGTCGTAGATGGAAGACTAGGTCAGTCCGAGTATTCTAGCTCGAGTTTTTTCTGCGCAAGCCTTCTTGAAAAAGTTGCAGTAGGCGTCCGTACTGAACTGATACTTCAGGATTCCATAAACAAGCTGGCAAACAAGAATTATTTCTATGTTTGCATGTTAGTCCATCTCACGAATCTGGTAGATCGGAACAATGAAGCCGAAGACATGGCTAGCTTACTGCGCTCTTTGTTTGACGAAGAGTGCGCATATTGTTTGGCTTGGTATATAGTCAAGTCGACTATACTAAACGAAAAGAATGATCACCTTTTAGGTGTATTCTCGGCTTTCGAAATGATTGAGATGCTGGATGATGTAGCCCTAAATGGGTTTTTGAAGACGCGTCCGGATTACGCTGAACTTGCTTAGCAAGCGTAGGATGGGGTTTCACCCCATCACTCACTCAACGATAATACCCGAACACTCGCACGATCTGTTCCCGCGCACAAAACCACTTGCAAACTCCAACCTCTCAAATGATGGGGTGAAACCCCATCCTACGGCTCTCCGAACGGTCCCTCGGTGACCGCACCACTCCACTCCGGATCAACCCGACCCGCACGAATATCGCGATGGATTGACGAATACGGCCAATCGGTCGGGCGCTCGACCAACCCGTGCTTCACCGGATTCCGCCAACAATACGCCATATGATTGCGGTAATCCTGTTCGTCCCGAATGGTGTGCTCCCAAAAACGGCGCTGCCAAACAGGCGCTTCGCGTCTGTCGGCCCGTAGGCCGGGCTTCAGCCCGGCATATCTGCCGGATGTCACAACGGGCAGGTGTTCGGGGGCGGGTGCCGGGCTGAAGCCCGGCCTACGCATTGCTTCTCTGACCCGCATGTTAAACCGCGCCTTAATCGCACCCCACCGTGTCGAATAATCCGCATCCCCCGGCGGCAAGGTCCAAACCGCGTGCAAATGATCCGGCAACACAACAAACGCATCGCACCAGAACGGCCGCTCCCTCTGGGTCACCGCAAAGGCGGCCCGCAAATGCGCCACCTCTCGCACTAACAAATCCGACGACCGGTCGGCCAAAGACACGGTGAAAAAATACTTGGCCCCGGGAATGCAGACGCGTCGATAATCGCTCATGCTGTAACTTGATCATGACGAGGGTTAACGGATTCTGAATGCCACTCCGACGCGCCAGATAAATAACCGGACCTTATCAAAGCTCTGCCAACCAATAACCAAAACCATCGGCGGATTCTTGTACAAGTCGGACGATTGCCCCTCAAACCCCTGTACAAACCGTACAATCCGCCCTTGCCACACCGCCTGACCGATGCCATATCCATGAGGCTTACGTTTTTCTATTTCGACCTGCAGTCTCCTTCTACGGCGCTCAGTCTATCGATCCAGACAACGACGCCGGGCTGCCGCATCCACGTGGGCAGCACTAAACAGGAGACAACGGATATGCCCGCAGGCACCGTAAAATGGTTCAACACCACCAAAGGCTACGGCTTTATCGCACCTGAAGATGGCGGCAAAGACATCTTCGTACACATCTCGGCTGTCGAGCGTTCGGGCCTCACCGGTCTGGCCGACAACCAGAAGGTCACGTACGAGCTGCGCGCTGGTCGTGACGGCCGCGAAAGCGCCGACAATATCGAACTGGCCTAAGCCATTCAAAGGGCGGGATTTTTCCCGCCCTCTCCGCTATGCCCGCGCCCCGTGTGTGGCATAGGGAATACATCACAATCGGGTTATTCCTCCCCGGTGATTGACCAAATCCGCTATCATTTCAAAACTAGCGTTATGATTTCTTTGGTCATTTGAGGGATGTCACCATGTTCACACGCCGCGTATTTCTGGCCGGTACTGCCGTCAGCCTGCTTCCGGGCGTTGTCAGCGCCAAGAAAGCGGTCGAGTATGATCCCACGCCACAATTCGTGCGGGTCAAAAAGCAATTCCTACCCGGTCAGCTGCTGGTCGTTCCCCGTTCCTTCTACCTTTATTACATAACCGAACCCCGCAAAGCGATCCGCTATGGCTGCGGCGTCGGCAAAGCCGGACTGGAGTTTACAGGAACCGCAACTATCGACGTCAAGAAGGAATGGCCCACCTGGCGACCGACCGATGAGATGATCGAACGCGACCCGGTGGCCTATGGTCGGTTTAAGGACAACGACTATGTCCAACCGGGAGGGAGCGATAATCCACTGGGCGCGCGCGCTTTGTATCTGTTCCAAAACGGAGTCGACACCTATTTCCGCATCCATGGCACCACACAACCGCAAACCATCGGTCGCGCGGCCTCGAACGGCTGCATACGGATGCTGAATGAGCATGTAATCGATCTGTACAACCGGGTGCCGATTGGAACCGTGGTGACCGTGGTCTAAGCCGCCGACCAATCCACATCGTCGGCTTGTTCAATCCTCAGGCGACCTTCTGGCCATGGGCGCATCAGCTTCTGCGCCTCTTCTTCGGATCCATGTAACCAGCAATCCACATCCTGCGACCCCAGCAACACACCCATACGGTGGTGGATCGGCTTTACATCGGCATTTGGCTCGCAGGTGACTGCGGCGACCTGATCCACACGCTGCCCACCAGGGGCCTCCCAACAATCCGTAATTGCAGCAAATAATAGCGGAATGCCATCCTTCGCTGCGATACGCCATGCAGTTTTGCGCCGTTTCTCTCCGGTCCACTCGTACCAGCCATCAACTGGTATAACTGCGCGCCCAACACCTTCGAATGCGCTTTTGTCAAAAACCGTTTCAGAGCGAGCGTTGATAATGGTCTCCATCACCGGACGTCCGCGCGCATTGACCCTGCCGACCGGGATCATCCCCCAACGCATCATCTTCAAGCCTTCACCGGTCAATACCGTCACCTCCTGACCCGGTTGAATGTTCCTGCGCGGGGGTTGAGGCCCTACGTTATCTTTCACGTTCAGGAACTTAGCAATCTCGCCAATTGGTCGTGTGAGAAAAAACCGGCCTGGCATAGGACCCTCCTAATCGGCAGCGCGCTCCGCTAAAGCCAGTACAAAAGGTCCTAGCGCGTCAACGATCAGCGCAACGCCTTGGGCATTTGGATGGATGCCATCAGATTGCATGAACTGGCGCGCGACTGCAGGATCGCCCTCGGTCGTGAGCCCGTCAAAGAAGCTTTCCGCATAGATCGCGCCATACTGCTGCGCCAGTTCCGGATACATGGCATCGAAACTTTGCTTGTAATCCATCCCATAGTTCCCGGGGGCTTGCATGCCGATCAGCAGAACTTCGACATTCGCAGCTTCAGCGGTGTTCAGGATTGCCTCAAGATTGGCGCGCGACACATCCGGATCGATACCGCGTAACAGATCATTGCCGCCGAGGGCTACAATCATGCCATCGACCTCTGGCGTCAGAGTCCAATCAACGCGGGAGGCTCCTCCTGCGGTCGTATCCCCGGAAACACCGGCGTTGATAAGCTGAATATCCGCCCCTTCCTCCTGCAACCAGCGTTGCAGTTGCGGCACAAACCCGTCTTGTTGCGGAAGTCCATATCCTTGTGTCAGGGAATCTCCGAGCGCCGCAATCACCACCGGCTCAGCCGTCGCGGCAAATCCGCAACAGATGAACACGCCTGACATCAAACCCTTGCGCAGCTTCTGTATCGCGCCATATCCCAATGGACTGTACCCCTCTTGATGGCCTGATCGATGACGACACCCGTTCTCACCCTCCAAGATGCCGCATTATCGCTGGATGGCAATGCCGGAAGAGTGGATATCCTGCACGACATCACTTTGACTGTGAGCAAGGGTGAAACTCTGGGGCTGATCGGTCCCTCTGGTTCCGGAAAGTCTTCGCTACTGATGCTAATGGGCGGCTTAGAACAGGCAACTGGTGGACGCGTTACCGCATTGGGCCAAGATTTGACGAAAATGAGCGAGGATGCGCTGGCACGGTTCAGAAGAGATGCCATGGGCGTAGTGTTTCAGAATTTCCACTTGATTCCGACGATGACCGCGCTTGAGAACGTGGCGACCCCGTTAGAACTCGCGGGACACAAAGATGCATTCCAGCGCGCCGCGGCCGAGTTGGAGGCCGTGGGCCTTTCACATCGTATCGATCACTACCCGGCGCAGTTGTCAGGCGGCGAGCAACAGCGTGCGGCGCTGGCCCGCGCTTCGGCCCCGCGCCCGCATATATTACTGGCGGATGAACCAACGGGAAATCTGGATGAAACCAACGGTTCAGCAATCATTGATCTGTTATTCGGACTGCGGGACCGTCACGGGGCAACTCTGGTTCTGGTCACGCACAGCCATACACTGGCTCAGAAATGCGACCGCGTTGTGCGCTTGCGCGATGGGCGTATCGCCGAGGAATCCCAGCGTGAGGCCGCCGAATGAGCCTGCGACTGGCCGGTCGCCTGGCCCGGCGCGAACTGCGCGGTGGGTTGCGCGGGTTTCGGGTGTTTCTGGCCTGCCTGGCTTTGGGTGTTGCAGCAATTGCTGCGGTTGGCATGGTGCGCCAAGCCATTCAGACCGGATTGCAACAAGAGGGCGCGTCGCTCTTAGGCGGCGATGCCCAGCTGGAGTTCACCTATCGCTTTGCAAACGATGAGGAACGTGACTGGATGGCGGACACCGCGCAAGCAGTGTCGGAGGTCGTCGATTTCAGGTCCATGGCCGTCACGGGTGATGGCGCAGGCGCGCAACGGGCGTTAACTCAGGTGAAGGCCGTGGACGGGGCCTATCCGTTGTTGGGATCGGTGGCTCTGGAACCCGCAGTTTCTTTGCCCGAGGCCTTGGCGGGCGCCGATGGGCTGCCCGGCGCCGTGATGGCTCCGTCCCTGATTGACCGCCTGAACCTTGCGATTGGGGACCAATTTGATCTCGGTACGCAGAGGTTCGTTTTGATGGCCTCGCTGGAACACGAACCGGATGGTGCGGCAGATGGGTTCTCGCTGGGACCGCGCACCTTGGTTCGAACCGAGGATTTGCAATCATCGGGCCTGCTGGCTCCGGGTACTTTGTTTTCCACCAAATACAGGATGAACTTGCCGCAAACCGTCGAGTTGGAGGCGCTGTCGCAGCAGGCCAGGCAGGCCTTCGAGGGAACCGGCATGCGCTGGACTGATGCCCGCAATGGTGCGCCGGGGATATCCGAGTTTGTAGGGCGCCTCAGCGCGTTTCTGGTGCTGGTTGGTCTATCCGGATTGGCGGTTGGGGGGATCGGAGTATCGGCTGCCGTGCGCGCCTATCTATCCCAGAAAACGGAAACCATTGCGACATTGCGGACTTTGGGCGCTGATCGGGCCACAATCTTTCAGACATACATGATCCAGATCGCCGTTCTTTCAGGCGTTGGTATCGTCATGGGTTTGACCCTGGGCGCGGCGCTTCCAATGCTGCTGGCACCGGTTATCGAAACCCAACTGCCGATCCCTGCTGTATTCTCGCTATATCCGCAGCCCCTGTTCGAGGCCGCACTTTATGGTGTGCTAACCGCGTTCCTGTTTACGCTTTGGCCTCTGGCCAGAACCGAGGAGGTGCGTGCGGCAACATTGTTCCGGGATGCGCTGACTTCGGCAAGCAGCTTCCCGCGGTTGATCTATGTAATTGCGACTGCAATTGGCCTGGCCGCACTGATCGGAGCCGCCGCTTGGTTCAGCGGTTCAACCCGGTTGACCCTCTGGACAAGCGCAGGTCTGGCGGGGGCGCTCACTTTGCTGACCCTTTCTGCCATTGCCATTCGCAAATTGGCCCGCGCGGGCGCTCCTTGGGCCAGAGGGCGTCCAGCCCTGCGGTGGGCGTTGTCCGCCATCTCTGACCCACGCGAAGGCGCAGCATCGGTGGTCCTGTCCCTTGGGCTCGGCCTTTCGGTCCTTGCGGCGGTTGGGCAGATCGACGGCACGCTACGCAATGCGATTTCGGGCAACTTGCCTGAGGTCGCACCCTCGTATTTCTTCGTCGATATCCAGAAGGATCAGATGCCCGGGTTCAGCGAACGTCTCGACACTGACCCTGCCGTCAGTCGGGTAGAAAGCGCTCCGATGCTGCGTGGGATCATTACCAAAATCAATGGGCGACCCGCGCGCGAGATTGCAGGCGATCACTGGGTTCTGGACGGCGACCGGGGCGTAACCTACTCTGCCCGCCCCCCACGGAATGCCCGCGTGACTGACGGGGTTTGGTGGCCAGAGGACTACAGCGGCCCACCGCAAGTCAGCTTTGCCGCAGAAGAGGCCGACGAGATGGGCCTGAAACTGGGCGATGAGCTGACCGTTAATATCCTGGGCCGCGATATCACAGCTGAACTCACATCGCTGCGTGAGGTTGATTTCTCTACTGCAGGAATGGGTTTTGTCATGTCGATGAACCCCTCTGCATTGGCTGGTGCCCCGCATAGCTTCATCGCTACCGTTTATGCCGAAGAACAGGCCGAGGCCGCCATTCTGCGTGATTTGGCCGGTCAATTCCCCAACATCACGGCAGTCCGGGTCAGAGACGCCATCGACCGGGTATCAGGCCTGCTGGCGGGGCTTGCGGCAGCCACGTCATATGGCGCAGGGGTCTCTCTGTTGACCGGGTTTTTGGTGTTGATCGGTGCGGCGGCAGCGGGCGAACCGGCGCGTAGGTACGAGGCAGCGATCCTCAAGACTCTGGGTGCCAACCGTGGGCGCATATTGCGCAGCTTTGCCCTGCGGGCAATCCTTTTGGGAGCAGCCGCAGGTTGCGTTGCTTTGCTGACCGGAATTCTGGGCGGTTGGGCCGTGGCTACTTATATATTCGACACAGAGTTCGCGGTCATCTGGCCATCCGCGCTTGGGATCGTCATCGCCGGTGTTGGCGTTACCTTAGGCGCGGGGATGGTCTTTGCCCTGCGCCCGCTTTCAGTACGCCCTGCGCGTATACTGCGCGCCAGCGACTGAGTTCAGCGCATACAAGCGACAGGCTGCAATATTTTCAGCAATTGGTCATTGTCGCAAACCAACGCATCGAGCGTGATTTCGTCCAGCGACGCATAAAACACCTCAGCCGCATCTTGCAGCGCCAACCGGAGGCGGCAGGCATCGGTCAGTGGGCAGGTGTTGTCAGCATCCGCAAAACACTCGGCAATCGGCAACCCGCCTTCGACATGGCGAAACACGGACCCGACCCGGATCTGATCCGCCGGGCGTGCCAGCGTCATGCCGCCATTGCGGCCGCGTTGTGTGCTGAGATAGTCTAGCTGGCTCAGTTGGTTGATCACCTGTGCCAGATGGTTTTCTGAAATATTACAGACATCGGCGATCTCGGCCTTCGTGACCAGCCGTTCCTGATGTGCGGCGCAATACATCAAAACACGCACCGCGATATTCGTCCGTTTGGTAATCCGCATTAGGGCCTCCCGAATCTCAAGGTGAAGCTTTATTGCATGTCTCGTAAAAAGACTGTTTGACATACATCAATCGTCAAAGAAGGACGCGACCCGCATGGCAGACCCTTATTTCTTCGGCTATGGCAGCCTCGTGAACCTGTCGACGCATGATTTCCCCGACCCGCGCCCAGCGCGACTGAAAGGTTGGCGACGCGCATGGCGGCACACGGATCTGCGCCCGGTGGCGTTTTTGACCGCTGTGCCGGATGCTGATTCCGAGATCGATGGTATGATCGCCCATGTTCCTAAAAACGACTGGGCCGCGTTGGATGAAAGAGAATGGGCCTATGACCGCGTTCCAGCCACACGGTCGGTCACGCACACTCTGACGCAAGAGGTGGAAATCGCTGTCTACGCAGTCCCGCATGATCGACACACCGCGCCCAGCAATCACCATCCCCTATTGCTCAGCTATATTGATGTTGTCGTGCAAGGGTATCTGCGGGCTTTTGGACCAGAGGGCGCCGATCGCTTCTTTGCAACAACCGATGGTTGGGATGCTCCGATTTTGAACGACCGCGCCGAGCCCCGTTATCCCCGTCACCAACAATTGAAGCAGGCCGAGACCGAATTCGTGGATGACCGCCTGCAACGCGTTTCGGCGCAAGTTTTGCGACCCGGAGAACAAAGAAAGGCAGGTGATTTACCTGCCTCCTTCGTATTCTAAGCACTGACCCTGAAGTCAGCCGCGAGCGCGGATCACCTGCAACAGCGGCAGCAAGGTCGCCATTTCGGGCCCGCGCTCCATCCCCGTTAGCGCTTTGCGCAGCGGCATGAACAGGCCTTTGCCCTTGCGACCAGTTGCTTCTTTGACTGCCTTGGTCCATGTGCCCCAAGTTTCCCCATCGAATGGGCCTTCGGGCAGCAATGAGACAGCCTGAGCGATGAACTCACGATCCTCGTCTGCAATCAGGGGTTCGGCCCCATCACGGCACAATTCCCACCATCCCTCGAGATCGCTCAGCGTGGTGATATTTTCGCGCGCCATGGTCCAGAAAGGCTCGGCCAGTTCAGCAGGTACACCTGCTTTAGCAACGGCATCGGCCACATCGGTCAGCGGCAGCGATTGTAGATGCTTCGCAGTCAGCGGGAACAGGTCCTGCACGTCGAACTTGGTTGGGGCTGCACCGAAGCGTGTAACATCAAAGCCGTCGATCAACTCTGCCATATCCGAGCGCAGCTCAACCGGATCTGACGACCCCAGACGCGCCATCAGACTCAGTAAGGCCATTGGCTGCACACCCTGCTCTCGCAGATCGCGCAAGGCCAGAGTGCCCAAGCGTTTCGACAACGCCTCTCCCTGCGGGCCAGTCAGCAACGAGTGGTGCGCAAAACGCGGACAGGTCCCGCCCAAGGCCTCGATGATCTGAATCTGCGTTGCGGTGTTGGTGACATGGTCCGAGCCGCGCACGACATCGGTTACGCCCATTTCGGTGTCATCGACCACAGAGGCTATCGTGTAGAGAACCTGACCATCTCCTCGGATCAGCACCGGATCAGAGACCGAGGCCGCATCAATCGAGATATCGCCCAGAATGCCATCGTTCCATTCGATCCGCTCGTGGTTCAGCTTGAACCGCCAGACGCCGTTGCCGCGTTCGGCACGCAGGGCTTCTTTCTCGGCATCCGACAGATTCAACGCCGCACGATCATAGACCGGCGGCTTGCCCATGTTCAGCTGTTTCTTGCGCTTCAGGTCCAGCTCGGTCGGCGTTTCGAACGCCTCATAAAACCGGCCCATCTCGCGCAGCTTGTCGGCGGCCTCGGCGTAGCGATCCAGACGCTCCGACTGTCGCTCAACCCGGTCCCAATGCAGGCCCAACCACTCCAGATCCTGCTTGATCGCGTCGACATATTCTTCCTTCGACCGCTCAGGATCGGTGTCATCGATACGCAAGATGAACGTACCACCGGCTTTGCGGGCGATCAAATAGTTCATCAGGGCGGTGCGCAGGTTGCCCACATGGATGTAACCGGTGGGCGACGGGGCAAAACGGGTCGTGGTCATGGAAGTCTCCTGTTGGCGCGGCTCATCTCACATGGGCGCGTTTTTGTCCAGAAGAGGCTTTCAGGTTGGTTCAACCGGCCAAATGCCATCTAAGCGTTCGAGCCCGGCTTTGATGAGTTCACTAAGCACGTCGAGATCGATATCCGGTAGCTTATTCATATAGAGGCAGGATTTACCCAGCTTGTGCTTGCCCAGTCTTGATAAGACATCTCCGAAGTCAGCATACCCGGGCATGATATAGATGGAATGCGCCGCCTTGCGCGGAGAGAACCCAGTTGCGAGAAAGTCGCCCTCGCGCCCTGACGCATAGCGATAGTGATATCGACCATAGCCAATGATCGACGGCCCCCACATTACTGGCGCATAACCTGTGGTTTCACGAAACAGCCTGTCCAGCACGTGCGCCTCCTCCGCCTTGCGGGTCGGCTGAATACTCGCCAGAAAATCAGCAACGTTTTGCTCGGTGGGTACGGTTTTATTCGCAGATCGCGGCATGAACAAAAATTAACACGTAATGTTCAACCGCGCAGCCCATATAACAGTGCCATAGTATGGCCACAGGCCCAGACTGACCTAATTCAGTCAAACATGCTCTGACAGGGAGAACGACCATGACCATCAGATTGACTCGCCGGGCGGCGCTTGGAACGGTTGCGGCTCTGCCGCTTGCGGCAGCTACTTCGCCTGTTCTGGCCGCGGGTACCGAGACCAAAGCCAACTCTACAATAGCAAAATCGTTTCAACTGGGCGATTTCACCGTCACCACCTTGTTGGATGGCAGCCTGCCTCGTGATGGTGCGCAAGACATTTTCGGCGGCGGCGCCTCGGATGAAGATTTCGCCCGTGTATCGGCTGACAACTTCATCTCGCCAGATGTTGCACAGTTCTTCTTCACACCAACGCTGGTTAATACGGGGTCCGAGATGATCCTGTTTGATACTGGGCTTGGCCAAGGTGGAATTCAGGCCGCGTTGGCCGACGCCGGCGTAACGCCTGATCAGATCGATGTGGTGGTCATTACCCACATGCATCCCGATCATATCGGTGGTATGACAACCAATGATGCCGCAACTTTTGCCAATGCGCGTTATGTAACAGCAGCACCCGAATACGACTTTTGGTCAGCGCAAGACGCGGGCAACCGAGTGGGTGATATGGTTGCAGCCAAAGTCACCCCGATGGCAGAGAAGATGACTTTTATCGGGGATGGTGGTGAAGTCGCATCCGGCGTCACCGGTATGGCAGCGTTTGGGCATACTCCGGGCCATATGGTCTATCACCTAGAAAGCAACGGTCAGCGTCTGGTCCTGACGGCGGATCTTGCAAATCACTATGTCTGGTCTTTTGCACATCCTGAATGGGAAGTGCGATTCGACATGGACAAAGCCGCTGCCACGGAATCGCGCAGGAATGTGCTGGGCATGCTGGCTGCGGACAAAGTGCCTATGATCGGCTATCACATGCCTTTCCCAGCCGCTGGGTATGTCGAATCCCGTGGCGACGGGTTCCGGTTCGTGCCGGTCAGCTATCAAATGATGGGCTAGGAGCTAAAAACCAGCATCCGGCCGCACTTTTGACCCATCCGTGAAACGGGGCAGGCGAAAGGCGGTCGGATCAACGCAAGGCGTGCTTTCCGTAACAAGGTCCGCCACTAATCGACCTGCGGCAGGACCGATGCCAAAACCGTGGCCAGAGAAACCGGTGGCAATATGCAGGCCCAGCACCGCGTCCACTTTCGAGATGACCGGGATCGCATCCGGGGTCACATCGATCAGGCCGGCCCAGCTTTGCACGATCTCCGCACTATCAAGCGCAGGCAACGCCTTGCGGGCGTTGGCCCACGCCCTTCGCAACACTTTCTGGGAAGGTTCCGGGTCGAGCACTCGGCAATGTTCAAACGGTGTCACATCGGTCGGCAGCCAGCTTCGATCCTCATTCGCCTCGACCATCCAGCGTCTCGAAAAGCGAAACCTTAAGGACCGCCACTCTTGCCGGAATGCGGGCAGAAACTGCAACCCGAGTCGGAAACTGTCAGGAACGATATCCACTGTATTCTCGTGACCCGAAGCTATGGTGTATCCCCCGTCCGAGCGCTTTCGAATGGCAAAATCATCACTCCAAAGCGACACCTCTGGCCCTGCTGCAACCGGAGAGGTCCGCATGACCGTATTGAGCACTTTGAGCTGTGGCAGAGTGATTCCAGCGTTCCCCGCAAACAGCCGAGACCAGGCTCCGCCTGCAAGTACGACTTGACTACACCTTACGCGGCCGCGTTCGGTGAAAACACCTGCGATCCGGCCCGCAGCAACATCGACACTTCGCACCGCGCATTGCGTCATGATCGCGGCCCCACGGTCGCGCGCCGCCTCGGCGATTGCGGGGGCCGCCCATTGCGGCTCGGCCCGCCCGTCCTGCGGCATGTAAAGCGCTGAGCGCAGTTTCATACTGTTATCCGACAGCAACCCGTCCAGTTCAGGGCCGGATACCATGCGAGCACCTGTTTGCAGCCCTTCAACATGGTCCAGCCATCGCGTCAGGTTTTCATCGTCTCGTGTGCCAGATGCGCCAAACACGATTCCTGATTGAACATAGCCTGTGGCGCGTCCCAATCGCGCATCCAGCCCTTGCCAGATTCTAAGCGCCTCTTGCATCAGGGGGATCTCGCGCGGATCACGTGTCCCAAGGCGCACCCAGCCCCAATTGCGCGAGCTTTGCTCGCCCGCAATCCGGCCTTTCTCGCACAACAGAACGGAAACACCTCGCTCAGCAAGCTCGAAGGCTGCCGAAGCCCCGATGATTCCACCACCTATGACGACAACATCTACGTGTTTGGGAAGTGTGAGATCAGATTCGACGGGTGTCGGTGTGGGGCCTGGCATTAACCGCTCGGTGCTCGTTCATCGGAGCGACATCCAGCCTGAAGGCGATTTCACTGGCAATGTAGAAAACGATTGGTCCCGGGCAATTGCCGGAACCTGTGGCCAATTGGCCAATGCGCGGCGAATTAAGCCGCGCAGATGCGTTCAGATTACGCCGCCCCGGAAAGTTGCGCCCATTTCTGGCGCAGTACCGTGCTGAGCTTGGGATCGGACTTTGATGCAAGCGATTCCTGTGGCTGCAACACCGGAAATTCCGATCGCAACGGAACCGGGCCTGCCAACGCGTCGGGCGTCGGCTCTTCCTGGCTCATAATGTCTGCAATCGCAGCATCCAGCGCCTGTTCATCCAACTTGCGCGGCGCTGATTCCATGGGCTTCAACTGCAACGGAGAATGAAGCGGCTTATCGTATCCATTCGTCATTTGACCACCAATACCTTTACTGACATCCCAAACACGGATGCCTTTTCCCAGTTCCACAATCCCGGTCATCGGCTCTGAAAATGGCAGGCCAACCTACCGGATTGCGTCACATCCGCCCCATATGAGGCGAACCCCTGTCGTAAATGTGGCAAAAAAAGGACGCGCGTACAAGCGAAACATAGTCTTTTCACCGCACAACTGGCTGAAATGGATAAACAAACTGCCGCAGAAATCCGCATTACCATGCACTTTCGAAACAATGGTAAATTCTTCAACCAGAGCGGTGCTTACGTTCTATCCCGCCAGCGATTTACAATCGGATAGCGGCGATCCAGCCAGAAGGCCCGCGGCGACAACCGTGTGCCAGGCGCGGACTGGAAGCGCTTGTATTCACTAATGTAAATCAGATGTTCGACCCGCCGGGCCTCGGCCTCATCAAATCCGGCTGCAACGCAGTCGGCGATTGAGCCATCCTGATCCACCAAAATATCAAGAATCGCATCGAGAACGGGGTAGTCCGGCAGGCTGTCGCTGTCTTTCTGGTCTTCACGCAATTCAGCACTTGGCGGCTTGTCGATCACCGAAGGGCGTATGACCTCACCCTCGGGACCCATCATCCAGTCGCGATGATTGGCGTTGCGCCAGCGGCAGGTCTCGAACACGCGAGTTTTGTACAGATCTTTGATCGGGTTATAGCCACCGTTCATGTCACCATAGATAGTGGCGTAGCCAACTGCGACCTCGGACTTGTTGCCGGTGGTCAGCAGCATCTCGCCAAACTTGTTCGAAATCGCCATTAGCAGAAGACCGCGCAGGCGAGACTGGACATTTTCTTCGGTCAGGTCCTCATTCAGCCCCGCAAAAAGCGGAGCCAAAGTGTTGGTTACCGCTGCGCGTCCCTCAGAGATCGGCACAAAGTCGTAGTGCACGCCCAGCGCCTTGGCGACGGCTTCGGCATCATCCAAAGAACTTTGGCTTGTATATTCCGAAGGCAGCATTACGCAGCGTACATTTTCCGCACCGATCGCATCCACGGCTATTGCGGCCACCAGCGCCGAGTCGACGCCACCCGACAACCCCAGCACAGCTTTGCCAAACCCCGTCTTACCCATGTAATCGCGCAGAGATTGCACCATCGCGCGATAATCCTGCTCCCATTCGTCGGGTTGCGGCACGACTTCACCAGCCACAATACGCCATCCGTCATCTTGGCGCGACAGATCGATATGGCTGACGGCCTCATCGAAGACGGGCATGCGGAACGCAAGCTCTCCACCCGGGTTCAATCCAAACGTAGCACCGTCGAAAACCTGATCATCCTGCCCGCCGACCATGTTCAGGTAGATTACCGGCAGACCCGTTTCGACCGTGCGAGCCACCATGTGGTTCAACCGGATATCGTATTTGTTTCGAAAATAGGGCGAGCCGTTGGGGATCAGCAGAAACTCGGCCCCGGTTTCTTCCAGTGTCTCGGCGACATCCTCGTGCCAGCCATCCTCGCAAATCGGGCTACCAATACGGACATTTCCAACCGCATAAGGGCCGCCCATAGGACCCGCATCATAAAGGCGTACTTCATCAAAGACGGTCTCATTGGGCAAATGATGTTTAAGAACTTTGCTGACAATCCGCCCACCTTTGAGGATCAGGTAGGCGTTATAAAGCTTCCCATCTTCAACCCAAGGACCGCCGATGGCCAACGCCGGGCCGTCGGCACAGTCTTCAGCCAACGCCTGCACCGCATTCATCGCGGCCCGATGAAACGCGGGCTTCATCACCAGATCCTGGGTATTGTAGCCGGTTATGAACATCTCGGGCAGCGCCACAAGATCAGCCTGCGCCGCGCGCCCTTGCTGCCAGGCTGCAGCAGCCTTGGCGGCATTACCGTCGATATCCCCAACCGTTGGGTTCAATTGCGCCAGAGTGATGCGGAAACGATCGGCCATTTTTGCCCTCTTGCCCTCATGTCTTTCAGGGATTTAGCAGATCACACCGCGAGTGAAAGGCAAATGCGCCAAAAGCCGTTGCTCTGCCCTCGGCGGTATCTTAGTTTTGCGCCAACACAAACACCGCAGGCAGGTACAAAAATGAAAGCGATCCGCACATCCCTTACCGCTGCAACGCTTACAATGCTGGCGTCTTTTGCTATCGCCCAACAGGACGGTCAGATTGTCATCGCTGATGATGATGTCGGAGGTGTCTACGAGGGCACGTTCGAAAACGGGCTGCGCCATGGTACCGGCACTTACCGCCTGCCGAACGGTTTTGAATATTCCGGTCAATGGGTCGAGGGCGAGATTCAAGGACAAGGCACCGCGCGCTACGCCAATGGCTCTGTCTATGAAGGGACATTCACCAAGGGCCAACCAGAAGGGCGCGGCAAAATCGTCTATTCTGATGGCCAGTCCTATGAGGGCGAGTGGGCCAACGGCACGATAAACGGTACCGGTATCGCGACATATTCCAACGGCTCGCGATACGAGGGCGGCTTCAAGGACGCCAGATATCACGGTCACGGCGTGCTGACCGGCCCGGATGGCTCGGTTTATGAGGGCGACTGGGTAAACGGCCAGAAAACCGGCAGCGCCAAGATCACCTACGCCGATGGAAGTACCTATGAGGGCGACTTGAATGGCGGGCAACGGCATGGTCAGGGCAGTCAGGTCTGGGTCGACGGCATGACTTATGCTGGGTCCTGGGCCAACGACCAGATGGCCGGAACAGGCCGTTTGGTTCAACCAAACGGAGATGTCTACGAAGGCGAAATGGTCGAAAATCGCCGACAGGGCAAAGGCAAGTCCATCTATGCCAACGGTGCGACCTATGAAGGCGACTATTCTGACGACCAGCGCCATGGTCAGGGCACCTACAAGGGCAGCGACGGGTTTGCGTACACAGGTGCCTGGCAAAAGGGCCAGATTGAGGGCCTGGGCGAGATGCTCTATCCCGATGGTTCGGTTTATATCGGCGACTTTCTGGATGACCTGCCTCATGGCAAGGGGCAAACGACATACCCCGACGGATCAGTTTACGACGGCAACTGGATCGCCGGGATTTTTGAGGGCACCGGCACGGCAACCTATCCCAACGGAACGGCTTATACGGGCCAGTTCAAAAACGCCCGCTTCGACGGCAAAGGTATTCTGACCTTTGCAAATGGCTATCGCTATGATGGCGATTGGGTAGACGGCGTCCGGCAGGGGAAGGGCAAGGCTACGTTTCCGGACGGGATCATTTACGAAGGCGATTTTCTGAATGGCAAGCGTCACGGCAAGGGAACACTGACCCGACCGGGCGGATACAGCTACACAGGCGACTGGGCCGACGGCAAGATCACTGGCTTTGGAACCGCCACCTATGAGACCGGGGATGTCTATGAGGGCAATTTCCTGGAAAACAAACGCCATGGTGACGGCACGATGCGTTTCGCAGGCGGCGAGGTTGAGACCGGCGTCTGGGAAAATGACACGCTGGCGACCGAGACAGAGATTGCGCCCGAAACACCCGCTTCGAGCGCCGAAACCCCTGAGCCCGACTCTACCCCCGACGCGCCCGCCCCTGACGCGACGGACCCGGATACAAACGACGGCTAAATCAGCCTTACCACGGCACGCGCTTGCCAGCCCAATCGTAAAAACTGCCCGAGTCAGCGGGGGTAAGTCCATTGATGACGGACAGCAGATTGGCTGCGGCCTCATTGGGTTCAACAGCCGGGTGGCGGGCAAGGTACTTTTCGGTAAAGGCCGTTTTGACTGTTCCGGGGTGCAAAGCGACACATATGGCCTGTTTGTGCGTGCGCGCCAATTCGATGGCAGCCGTATGTACTATCTGATTCACAGCCGCCTTGGCCGCACGATAACTGACCCACCCACCCAGCCGGTTGTCCCCGATTGAACCAACCCGGGCCGACAGCACGGCGATCACCGATCTGCGGTCGCGTGGCAGCAGGCGGTGCACGTGCTTCAACACCAAGGCCGGGCCAACTGCGTTCAGTGCAAACTGGTCCATCATCGCCTTCGCGGACAAGGTGCGCATAGATTTTTCCGGACCCATACCGTTAATCTCAAGCGCCCCTGAGGCTACCAGGATCAGATCAAACGGATCAGAAAGGGACGCCAGCATACGCTCTGCGCCATCCGGGTCGGTCAGGTCAAACCCATCCGTTGATCTGGCCAGTCGGGTGACTTTGACACCATCCGTTGTCAGGTGGTCATTCAAAGCGCGCCCGATACCGCCAGAAGCTCCGATGATTAATGCTGTTTTCATGCTCGAGAAGTTAGCCGAAAGCTTCATCGCTTCAACTCCACCGTCATTTTTGTTCCCCCGTAAATTTCCCGCTTTTCATTCGCCGCGCGCCCTGTATAAGCTGATCCCCATGATCAACCGCGCAGATATCGCTTTTGCAAACGCCGCACCCAGCGGCGCGTTGCTGCGTGGTCTACTGATCCTAATCCGCCTCTGAGCGTGCCATCCGGCGCGCCCGCTCAGAGGAGGACGCCCGCGCGCCAAGAGGCTTTAGGACAGAAGAAGAAAGAGAACCCCATGACAAACGTGACCGACCAAGACCGCGTCGTGATCTTCGACACCACCTTGCGCGACGGCGAGCAGAGCCCCGGCGCGACCATGACCCACAACGAAAAGCTCGAAATTGCCGAGCTTCTGGATGAGATGGGCGTCGACATCATCGAAGCCGGATTCCCCATTGCATCGGAAGGCGACTTCAAAGCGGTGTCCGAGATTGCCGAGCGCTCGAAGAACAGCCGCATCTGTGGTCTGGCCCGCGCCAATTTCGCCGATATCGATCGGTGTTGGGAGGCGGTGAAACACGCCGAGAAGAACCGGATCCACACCTTTATCGGAACCTCTCCGCTGCACCGGGCGATACCAAATCTGACGCAAGACGAGATGGCCGACAAGATCCACGAAACGGTCAGCCACGCGCGCAACCTTTGCGAAAACGTGCAGTGGTCGCCGATGGATGCGACCCGGACCGAATGGGATTATCTGTGCCGTGTGATCGAGATTGCAATCAAGGCTGGCGCCACCACGATCAATATCCCCGATACTGTCGGTTATACTGCCCCGGTCGAGTCTGCAGATCTGATCAAGCGCCTGATCGAGACGGTTCCCGGCGCGGATGAGGTAATCTTTGCCACCCACTGCCACAACGACCTTGGCATGGCGACAGCGAACTCTCTGGCAGCGGTCGCAGGTGGTGCGCGTCAGATCGAATGCACCATAAACGGGTTGGGTGAACGCGCAGGCAACACCGCGCTGGAAGAAGTTGTGATGGCGTTGCGCACACGCAACGACATCATGCCGTGGCATACTGGCATCGACACCACCAAGATCATGCATATTTCACGCCGGGTCGCGACCGTGGCCGGATTTCCGGTGCAGTTCAACAAGGCCATCGTCGGCAAGAACGCTTTTGCCCATGAAAGCGGCATCCATCAGGATGGCATGCTGAAGAACCGCGAAAACTTCGAGATCATGCGCCCTGAAGACATTGGGCTCTCTGGCACCTCTTTGCCGCTGGGCAAGCATTCGGGCCGCGCTGCGCTGCGCGATAAGCTCGAAACGCTAGGGTATGAGGTTGGTGACAACCAGCTCAAAGACATTTTTGTGCGCTTCAAGGATCTGGCCGACCGCAAGAAAGAAGTCTTTGACGATGACCTCATCGCGTTAATGAGCGTCGACGACGAAGCGGACGATCACCTGCAACTGGTGTCGATGAAAGTGACCTGCGGTACCGGAGGTCAGGCCGAAGCGACGGTCGAACTGGAGGTAGAGGGTGCAGACAGGATCGCCACGGAAAACGGTGACGGCCCAGTCGACGCAACCTTCCGGGCGATCCGGGCGATCTATCCCAACACTGCGCGGCTGCAACTGTATCAGGTGCATGCGGTAACCGAAGGCACGGACGCGCAAGCCACGGTTTCGGTCCGTCTGGAAGAGGATGGTATGATCGCCACCGGTCAGTCTGCAAATACAGATACGGTGGTTGCGTCGGCCAAAGCCTATATCCACGCGCTGAACCGCCTGATCATGCGTCGTGAAAAGGCTGGTCCGGGAGCAGATACACGCGAGATCAGCTACAAAGACCTGACCTGATTGAAGGGTAAGGCGAATGGCTCCCGCGCCCGCGGCGGCCCGGCTTCGCCGACCCTTCTTGGGTTTTGGGCCCGGCAGCGCGCCACTAGCGCGCTGCCGGGCCCAACGCGTTTGTCGGCATCTTTGATGCGGGCAAACAGGACGGGAGCTTTCCCTGTGTAATTCTTGCTTATCAAAGCTGAGCGAACAGCTCCGACAAGCGGCGCGTTTCGTCTTCGATCCCGAAGGGTGCATTCAACATGAACATACCTGATCCGACCATGCGATGACCTTCCCGCGCCGGAGGGAACGTCACCTCATGGCAAATCGTTTTGGGATATCCAGCGGATTTCAGAGACGAAATCATAGCCTTGTGACGTGCATCCGTCAGGATTGGATACCAAAGTGCGATCACACCCACATTCCATTTGCGGTGCAGCTTCGCGATCACCCCAGGCAAACGGTCATACTCGGCTTTCACTTCATAACTGGGATCGATCAGCATCATGCCCCGCCTCGGGGTCGGAGGCAGCAACGATTGGGCCAACTCAAACCCATCCTGCCGATAAACCTTCGCCCCGAAAGGAGACAGCGCCAGTGAAAGTGCCGTATGTTCCTGCGGATGCAGCTCGGCGAAATGCAGGCTATCCTGTTTTCGCAGCAGGTTGGCCGCAATCAGAGGTGAACCGGGATACGCTTGCACGCCGTGACTGGCCTGTATGGTATCCAGCACCCGCGCCATTGGATGATCGGAATCAAACCAACCTTCGCGCCTGACGCGCCCGATCCCGGCGACAGCTTCACCCGTTCGAACCGCCTCAGCCGCGTCAAGGTGATATAGTCCACGCCCGGAGTGCGTTTCGATATAGCTGAGGGGTTTGTCCTTTTGGGTCAAATAACGCAGCGTCCACGCCAATAAAGCGTGCTTTTGCACATCAGCCAGATTTCCAGCGTGGTAAATGTGTTGATATGAGAGCATTATGCCTTCTAAAGTCCCCATCAATAAGGCGGAAAGGTGCTGACTGTCGCGGAATCAGCCCTTTAACCGGGCGAGTTGGCACCCTATAAGGCATCCGTCCCGGAACCGTCGAGTCGCGGGCAGTGGAAATTCTGACAAACGGGATCAGGGAAATATGGGCATCTTTGGCAATCTGGGCGGCCTGTTCACAGCGGACATGGCTATCGACCTTGGAACAGCGAACACGCTGGTTTATGTCAAAGGGCGCGGAGTGATCCTGTCTGAGCCCTCGGTCGTTGCCTACCACGTCAAGGATGGGGTCAAGAAAGTCCTTGCTGTTGGCGAGGACGCCAAGCTGATGTTGGGCCGGACCCCGGGCTCCATTGAAGCCATCCGTCCGATGCGCGAGGGTGTCATCGCGGACTTCGACACCGCCGAAGAGATGATCAAGCATTTTATCCGCAAGGTGCATAAACGCTCGACATTCTCGAAACCCAAGATCATCGTTTGCGTCCCTCATGGCGCAACCCCGGTTGAAAAACGCGCAATCCGCCAGTCGGTTCTGTCCGCAGGCGCGCGCCGCGCGGGCCTGATTGCCGAACCAATTGCGGCTGCGATTGGCGCGGGGATGCCGATAACCGATCCGACCGGCAACATGGTTGTCGATATCGGCGGCGGTACCACCGAGGTCGCGGTTCTGTCGCTGGGCGATATCGTCTATGCCCGCTCGGTCCGCGTTGGTGGCGACCGGATGGATGAGGCGATCATCTCGTACCTGCGGCGTCAACAGAACCTGCTGGTGGGTGAATCAACTGCGGAACGGATCAAGACCACCATCGGTACCGCACGGATGCCAGACGATGGGCGTGGCCAGTCGATGCATATTCGCGGGCGCGACTTGTTAAATGGTGTACCGAAGGAAATCGAGATCAGCCAGGCTCAGGTGGCCGAAGCGCTGTCTGAACCCGTGCAGCAGATTTGCGAGGCGGTAATGACAGCTCTGGAAACCACGCCGCCCGATCTGGCTGCCGATATCGTGGACCGGGGTGTTATGCTGACTGGAGGCGGAGCTTTGCTAGGTGACCTTGACCTTGCTCTGCGCGAACAGACCGGTCTGGCCGTGTCGATTGCCGATGAAAGCCTGAATTGTGTGGCTTTGGGCACGGGCAAAGCACTCGAATACGAAAAACAACTGCGCCACGCGATTGACTACGAAAGCTAAGGCGCGCACCCTGATCGGGTGAGAACTCGGGCACGAGCAGCACGGGAAGGTAACCTGTGGCAAAGGACCGATCACAGCGCGATGAATACACGACACCCCTGCGCCGATTGCTTCTGGGGATCGTTGTTCTGTGCCTGCTTGGTATTTTCCTCGTCTGGCGCATTGACAGCCCGCGCGTTGAACGGTTCCGCGCGCAGGTGGTGGACACGGTTGTCCCCTCGATGGAGTGGGCGATGGTTCCGGTCACTGCGCTGGTGAACCTGTCTCGTGATTTCCAAAGCTATCAGCGGCTGAGCGAGCAGAACCAGGAATTGCGCAGCGAGCTGCGCCTGATGCGCGCCTGGAAAGAGGCCGCGCTGCAGCTGGAACAGGAAAACGCCCGACTGCTGGATCTCAACAACGTACGGCTCGATCCGCGCCTGACCTATGTCACAGGAGTTGTGATGGCCGATAGCGGCTCACCCTTCAGGCAATCTGTGCTGTTGAACGTAGGCGAGCGTGACGGGATAGTGGATGGCTGGGCCACGATGGATGGGATCGGCGTGGTCGGACGTATTTCGGGCGTGGGCCCCGATACCGCCCGCGTAATTCTGATGACCGATGCCTCAAGCGCGATCCCGGCGACAATCCAACCTTCGGGGCAGACAGCGCTGATCGCAGGAGACAATACTTCAGCCCCTGCGGTGGAGTTTCTGGAAAACCGGGAACTCGTGCGCCCTGGTGACCGGGTTGTCACGTCGGGCGATGGCGGTGTGTTCCCCGGTGGCTTGCTGATCGGTCAAATTACGGTTGATCCCGGTGGCAGGTTGCGCGTGCGGCTGTCGGCAGATTTCGAGCGGCTCGAGTTTCTGCGCGTACTACGCTATCAGTCGGCCCCACCGATCACGGAATCCGGTGATATCGTCGGCCCCCGTCAACCCGAAGCATCCTTGACTCCATCCGAGGTCAATGATGGATAGGTCGGTCTCAGATCTGTGGGCCAAGCGCGGTCTCTATGTCGCTCTGGCGGTGTTTGTGGTGTTTCTGCACCTGTTGCCGCTGGATACAAAACCTGATCGCCTGCCCTTTCCTGACATACTGATCGCTCTTACCTACGCATGGGTGCTGCGGCGGCCGGAATATATTCCGATCCTGATCATTGCCATGGTCATGTTCATGGCCGATTTGCTGTTGCAACGCCCACCCGGGTTGCTTGCTGCGTTAGTGGTTCTGGGTGCAGCCTATCTTCATTCCACTGCAGCTGGCATGAAAGACAGCGGGTTTGTGGGCGAATGGGCAACCGTCGGGGCCGTGATCACGGTTGTGTTTGTGCTCAATCGACTCATTCTTGCTATCCTCTCGGTGCAACAGGCAACTCTGGGACCGGTAGTGGTGCAAGTTATTCTGACAATCGCAATCTATCCTGTGATGGTTTTGATGAGCCAAACTGTGTTTGGCGTTAGGCGCAAATCTGTTGCCGACAGCACGATGCCACGGGTGCGGCCATGAAGCAGCGCAGACCAAAGCCCAAGGGCCTTGCTTACAAACGTTTGCCGCGCCGCGCCTTGATCCTCGGTGGGCTACAAGCGGCCTTTATCGGGGGGCTGGCAGCCCGGATGCGGTTCATGCAGGTGGATCAAGCGGATGAATACCGTCTGCTGGCCGAAGAAAACCGGATCAACATCCGTCTGATCCCACCAACCCGGGGCCGGATATATGACCGGAACGGGCAGATCATAGGATTAAACTCTCAGTCCTATCGCATCGTCATCGTGCGCGAGGATGCAGGCGATATCGACAAGGTTATCGCCAAGCTTTCGGAACTGATCCCATTGACCGAGGATGAGATCGAACGTGCCAAAACCGAGATGCGTCGATCGGCCCCGTTTCTGCCGGTCACGCTGGCCGATCAAGTAACGTGGGAGGATATCTCGAAAGTCGCGGTCAATGCCCCCGCACTGCCTGGTGTCACGCCCGAGGTCGGCATGACGCGCCAGTATCCGCGCTATGAAGATTTCGCCCATGTGGTCGGCTATGTCGGCCCGGTCAGCGACTATGATCTGAGCCAGATTGAAGACCCCGAGCCGGTACTGCGCATCCCACGGTTCCAGATCGGCAAGGTCGGACTGGAAGCCAAGCAAGAGATCACATTGCGCGGCAAGGCGGGGGCCAAGCGGGTTGAGGTCAACGCCACAGGCCGGGTGATGCGCGAGTTGGACCGCCAGATCGGCGAAGCCGGGGCTGACTTGCAATTGTCAGTCGACGCCAATCTGCAGCAATACGCGCAGGCGCGATTGGCTGGGGAAAGCGCCGCCGCGGTCGTGATCGACTGCGAAACCGGCGACATCCGCGCCATCAGTTCCGCGCCCAGCTTCGATCCGAACCTGTTCGTGCGTGGTATCTCGGTGGCGGACTACCAGATGCTGACGCAGGACAAGTATCGGCCACTCGCCAATAAGACAGTGCAGGGCACCTACCCTCCTGGATCGACTTTCAAAATGATCACCGCCATGGCCGCGCTCGAAGCCGGGGTGATCAGCCCTTCCAGCACGGTGTACTGTCCGGGTCACATGAAAGTGGGCAGCCGCCGCTTTCACTGCTGGAAACGCGGCGGGCACGGGACGGTTGACCTTGAAACCTCGCTGAAGCGCAGTTGCGACGTCTACTATTACGACGTGGCAATACGTGTCGGGATCGACAGGATTTCCGAGATGGCACGCACCTTCGGACTGGGTATCAAACATGACATTCCGATGTCTGCCGTTGCCGCCGGGCTTGCCCCCAATCAGGAATGGAAGCAGCGGGTTCACGGACAGGACTGGCTGGTAGGCGACACCGCAAACGCGTCGATCGGTCAGGGGTTCATGCTTGCCTCACCGCTTCAATTGGCCGTGATGACCGCGCGTTTGGCGACAGGTCGCGCCGTGCAACCACGCCTTGTTCGATCAATCAATGGGGTTGAGCAGCCCTCGGGCGCGGGTGAACCGCTGCAGGTGAACCGCAACAACCTTGAGCAAGTGCGCAAAGCCATGTTCACAGTCTCGAATAACAGGCGTGGCACCGCGTATCGCAGTCGCATCATCGCCGATGAGTTCCGCATGGCGGGCAAAACCGGCACTAGTCAGGTGCGCAATATTACCAAGGCAGAACGCGCCGCAGGTGTAATCCGAAACGAAGACCTGCCATGGGAGCGTCGAGACCACGCCCTGTTCGTCAGCTTCGCCCCCTATGACAATCCGAAATACGCTGTGGCTGTGGTGGTAGAACACGGCGGCGGCGGCTCCAAAGCCGCGGCCCCAGTGGCGCGCGATATCATGCTGCAGGCACTCTACGATGGCACGCCACCGCTCGAGGCGTATCCGGCCGGAGATCGAGAACGCATAAAGGAACAACAGAAACGGCTAGAGGGTGACCGTCGCCCCAAAGCGCGTCCTGACGAGAAGGACCGCGCATGAGCTATCTTGAATATGCCGTCAAATCCACGCCGTCGGGGTTTCGCAAGTTCCTTTATATGAACTGGCCGCTCACCCTGTTGCTGATCAGCGTGGCAAGCGCGGGGTTCCTGATGCTCTACTCGGTCGCGGGTGGATCCTGGATGCCGTGGGCGGAACCGCAAATGGAACGGTTCGGTCTGGGCTTGGCAGCCATGTTTATCATTGCGCTGGTGCCCATCTGGTTCTGGCGGAACATGTCGGTTGTGGCCTATCTGGGCGCGATCGGTCTACTGATCGTGGTCGAACTGTTTGGAACGATCGGCATGGGGGCGCAGCGCTGGATTGATCTGGGCTTCATGCGGCTGCAACCCTCAGAAGTAATGAAAGTGGCGTTGGTGATGGTGCTGGCCGCTTATTACGACTGGCTGCCGGCGCACAAAACCTCGCGCCCGCTCTGGGTGATTATCCCGGTCATTCTGATCCTGATCCCGACATTCATGGTGCTGCGCCAGCCCGACCTAGGCACATCGATCCTGTTATTGGCTGCTGGTGGTGGTCTGATGTTCCTTGCCGGGGTGCATTGGGCCTATTTCGCTGCCGTGATTGCAGCGGGGGTTGGCCTGATTGCTGCGGTGTTCAACAGCCGAGGGACTGAATGGCAGTTGCTCAAAGATTACCAGTTCCGACGCATCGATACGTTTCTGGATCCTTCAACCGATCCGTTGGGAGCGGGATATCACATCACGCAATCGAAGATCGCTCTGGGTTCGGGGGGCTGGAATGGGCGCGGTTTCATGCAGGGAACGCAATCACGTCTTAACTTCCTGCCCGAAAAACACACCGATTTCATCTTCACCACCTTGGCCGAAGAGTTCGGCTTTGTCGGCGGCATCACACTGTTGATCCTTTACGGTCTGATCCTGATCTTCTGCATGGTCACGGCGCTGTCGACCAAGGATCGTTTCTCGTCTCTGGTGACACTTGGGATCGCGCTGAATTTCTTCCTGTTCTTTGCCGTCAATATGTCGATGGTGATGGGGCTGGCCCCAGTGGTCGGAGTACCGCTGCCGATGGTCAGTTATGGCGGCTCGGCCATGCTGGTCCTGATGGCCGCCTTTGGCATCGTTCAAAGCGCCCATATACATCGTCCCCGCTGAAAGGTTTCCCATGCCCGTGAATGTCCTGTTTTCCGCGCGCCCTGAGTTGTGGCCTGAGTATGAAGCTCTGATGCATCTATACTTGTCGGACGCAGGGCTAGATTTTCATCTGGCCACGGACATCCCTGCAGATCAGGTCGACTACATCGTTTACGCCCCGAACGGAGGGGTACAGGATTTCACCCCCTTTACACGGCTCAAGGCGGTGCTGAGCCTCTGGGCGGGGGTTGAGAAAATCTCGGGCAATGAAACCTTGACCGTTCCGCTGGCGCGTATGGTTGACGGGGGTTTAACGCAAGGCATGACGGAATGGGTGGTGGGCCATGTGCTGCGCTATCACCTTGGGATGGACCAACACATTACGCTACAGGATGGGGTCTGGACACCTGATGCGCCACCACTGGCCCAGCAACGCACCGTCTGCATCTTGGGTTTGGGCGCATTGGGTGAAGCATCGGCCCACGCGTTGGCAGCGTTGAATTTCCATGTCATCGGTTGGAGCCGTACCGCCAAGACTATTCCCGGCGTGACCTGTCTGCATGGTAAGAACGGGCTGCGCGATGCGCTGTCCCAGGTCGAGATAGTGGTTTTGCTGCTGCCAGATACTCCGGCGACCGAAAACACGCTCAACGCCGAAACACTGGCGCTGTTGCCGGAAGGGGCCAAGATCATCAACCCGGGTCGCGGGCCGCTTATCGATGATGAGGCCCTGCTGGCCGCGCTGAATTCAGGGCAGGTCGGGCACGCCACGCTGGATGTCTTCCGCACCGAACCCCTGCCGACCGAGCATCCCTATTGGGCACATCCCAATGTGACGGTGACGCCGCATATCGCCTCGGAAACTAGACCTGTTACCGCAGCTCAGGTGATCTGCGAGAACATTCGCCGAGGTGAAGCGGGTGAACCCTTTCTCCACCTCGTCGACCGAAAGCTTGGGTACTAGGCCGCGATCAGCCCGCGGCCTTTCAGCAAGGCTTCGACGCCAGGCAGACGTCCACGGAAGGCCAGATACAGCTCTTCCGCCTCGCGGGATCCGCCAGTTGACAGGATGTGTTCCTCCAGTGCCTTGGCGCGTTCGGGATCAAACGCACCGTCTGCTTCTTCAAAGGCCGCAAAGGCGTCGGCATCCATGACTTCGGACCACATATAACTGTAGTAACCTGCGCTATAACCGTCGCCCGCAAAGACATGGGCGAAATGCGGGGTGGCGTGGCGCATTCCAATGGCCCGAGGCATGCCGATTTCGGCCAGCACCTCGGCCTGTTTCTCCATCGGATCAGCGGGGGCAGCCCCCTCATGAAACGCCAGATCGACCAGGGCCGAGGCGACATATTCCACCGTCTGGAACCCCTGATCGAAATTGGCGGCCTGTAGCACCTTCTGCAACATCTCTTGCGGCATCGGTGCGCCGGTTTCGGCGTGGGTCGCGAACTCGGCCAGTACATCAGGCACTTCCAGCCAGTGTTCGTAAAGCTGGCTGGGCAGTTCAACGAAATCACGCGCCACCGAGGTGCCCGAGATGCTCTCATAGGTCACATTGGACAGCATCTGGTGCAGGGCATGGCCGAACTCGTGAAACAACGTTCGGGCGTCATCATAGGACAAAAGCGCTGGTTCACCTTTGGCAAAGTTACAGACGTTGATCACGACCGGAGCCTGTTCTTTCGGGTATTTCGCCTGCCCGCGCATTGCGCTGCACCATGCACCCGACCGTTTCGATCCGCGTGCAAAGTAGTCACCGATGAACACCGCAATATGCTGCCCGTCACGGGACACCTCCCATGCACGGCAATCGGGATGATAGAGCGGCACATCAAGCGGCGCGAACTCCAGCCCGAACAGCCGTGTGGCGCAGGCGAAAGACGCCTCGATCATTCGGTCCAGTTGCAGGTACGGCTTCAGCGCCGCTTCATCGAGATCATGTTCGGCCTTGCGGCGTTTCTCGGCATAGTAGCGCCAATCCCACGCCTCCAGCGGGCCATTTACGCCATCCTCTTGCATCATTGCCGTCAGCACCTCGGCATCTGCGTCGGCGCGGGATTTGGCGGGCTCCCACACATCCAGCAGCAGCTCTCGCACGCGATCTGGTGTGCGGGCCATCTCGGTCTCAAGCTTGTAGGCGGCGAAGCTGGCATACCCCAGCAGCTTGGCGCGTTCTTCGCGCAGGCGCAGGATGTCCGCCGCAATCTCGCGGTTGTCGGTCTCACCTCCATTTGCCCCCCGTGCAGTCCACGCGCGATAAGCCTTTGCACGCAAATCCCGGCGGGGCGAGAATTGCAGAAAGGGCACGATAATCGACCGAGAAAGGGTTACCACCGGGCCATCCGCTCCCTTTTCCTGACCCGCTGCGCGCGCTGCATCGATAACAAAATCCGGCAAGCCTTGCAGGTCTTCTTCGGTCAAATCCATGAACCAGTCGCGTTCATCCGCCAGCAAGTTCTGCGTGAAGGACGTGCCCAGAGACGCCAAACGGGCCTTGATCTCTTGCATTCTCGCATCGTCGTCGCCGGTCAACGCCGCCCCCGCCCGCACGAACCCGCGATGAGACAGCATCAAAACGCGCGCCTGTTCATCGGTCAGGTCCAGATTATCGCGCCGGTCCCATAAATCCGCCACGCGCTTAAACAGTGCTTTGTTTGATGAGATGCGCGAGTAGTGTGCCGCCAGCTTGGGCGAAAATTCGCGTTGCAGTTCTTCACGCTTGGGGTTGCTGTCCGCACCTGCAACGGTGAAAAAGACCGACAGAACCTTATCCATCTGCTCGCCTGCAGCCTCCAGCGCTTCGATCGTATTGGCGAATGTGGGCGTGTCCGGGCTCGCTGCTATCGCCTCAATCTCGGCATCATGTGCGTGCATCGCCTGTTTCAGCGCGGGGGAAAAATCATCATCCGAGATTGTGTCAAACGGTGCGATTTCGAAAGGCGTGTTCCAGTCAGAAAGGATCGGATTGGTCATTGAGGTCTCCTTTGACCTCATAGCTAAGACCGTCCGTCGAAATGATCCAGAGCTAGCCGAAAATTTGAGCCCACCTTAATGAGATGCCCCGCAGATCGGGCAATCGGTGCGACGCGCCAGGGTGATCTTGCGGCTTTCGCCGTATAGCGCATCGTAGATCAACATCTCACCTCGCAATGCCTGCCCGGCGCCGGTGATCACCTTGATCGCCTCAACCGCCATCATCGAGCCGACCACACCCGGCAGTGGGCCGATTACTCCAGCTTCGGCGCAAGAAGGTGCAAGGCCGGCGGCAGGCGCTTCGGGGAAAATGCACTGATAGCACGGGCCGGTTGTGGCGGGATCGAACACACTCAGCTGCCCTTCCCATTGCGAAAGCGCCCCCGAGATCAGCGGTTTGCCCAACGCAACGGCCGTTCGGTTGGCCAGGTAGCGGGTATCGAAATTGTCAGTGCCGTCAAGGATCAAATCGAAATCAGCGAACAGATCTGTTGCAATCTCTTCGGTCAGACGGCGATGATAAGGCAAGACAATCACATTGGGATTCTGCGCCAACATAGACTGCTGGGCTGAAAACACCTTGGGCATACCGATATCAGCATCGCGGTGAATAACCTGCCGCTGCAGGTTCGCGTTCTCGACCTCGTCATCGTCGATTACGCCGATTGTTCCCACTCCGGCGGCAGCCAAATATTGCAGGGCGGGCGCGCCGAGCCCCCCCGCACCGATTACCAGCACGCGCGCCTGTTTCATTCGCTTTTGGCCGGGACCGCCCAGTTCACGCAGAACGATGTGGCGGGCATAGCGTTCAAGCTCGGTCTCGCTGAACTGTTCGGATGGCTTGGCGGGCTCCGACGTCTGGCCGGACGCGGCGCGATTTCGCAACGCCTTCAAACCCCGCCCATAAAGCAGCACCAGCACAGCCGCTCCAGCGAGGATCAGCCACATCGCTGCCGACCCACCGGTCGCCTGACGCAACGGGTTTCCCTCAGGCAGCAGAAGTTGAGCAATAATCACGCCCGTCAAGAGCGCGCCAACAGAAACCAGCCGCGCGCTGCGCGACACCCCGGCAATATAGCCGACACCCCAAAGCCCGGCGGCAAGGATCAGAACCAGCAGCATCAGCTGCGCCCGGTCGAGCCGAAGCCACCCGCGCCGCGATCAGTCTCGGTCAGAGCCTCAACGTCCTGGAACATGGCCTGCACCACCGGTGCGACGATCAGTTGCGCGATACGTTCGCCATGCGTAATCTCGAACGGTTCCTGACCCGCATTCATCACGATTACGCCCAATGGCCCGCGATAGTCGCTGTCGATTGTACCCGGAGTGTTGGGCAAGGTGATCCCGTGTTTCAAGGCAAGGCCCGATCGTGGACGTACCTGAACCTCGAACCCCTGCGGAATTTCGATCCTAAGGCCTGTCGGTATCAGCGCACGACGGCCAGGTTGAAGAATAACTGACGCACCATCCGGCAGATTGGCGCGCACATCCGCCCCGGCAGCACCCGCGGTTTCGTAGGAAGGCAATGGCACCAACGGGTCAGCCCCCTCCTCTCGGATCACGCGAATTGCCACCATACCTGTACCTCTTGTCTTTATGGCTGCTATCTGGTCAACGCGCCGGCGATCTTGGCTGCTAACCGCTTTGCCACATCATCCTTGCCCATTCGCGGCCATTCTTCGGCACCTTGCTCTGAGATCAGGATCACCGCATTCTCAGAACCGCCCATGATACCTGTCGCGGGGCTGACATCATTCGCAACGATCCAGTCACAGCCCTTGCGGGCACGTTTGGCCGTAGCATGTTCGATCACGTTGTCTGTTTCGGCGGCAAAACCCACCACCAAAACGGGCCTGCCACTTCCCATTCGCGCGATGCGCTTCAAAATGTCGGGATTCTCGGCAAACTCTAGCGCAGGCACCCCGTCGCGGCTTTTCTTCAGCTTCCGGTCCGAGGCACTGGATACCCGCCAATCGGCCACTGCAGCTGCAAATACCCCCGCATCCACCGGAAGCGCTGCGTCGACCGCATCCGACATTTGCAGCGCGGTCTCTACACGCACGACCTTCACGCCGTCTGGAGGAGGCACGTCAGCCGGACCCGTAATAAATGTAACATCGGCCCCCAATGCAGATAGCGCGCGTGCGACAGCTGTCCCCTGCGCGCCCGACGATCGGTTGGCGATGTATCGTACCGGATCAATTGGTTCATGTGTCGGACCCGATGTCACCAGAATACGTTTGCCAGCCAAAGGCCCATCCCCGAACTGCGCCTCGATCGCCGCGACAATTTCAAGTGGCTCCGACATGCGGCCCGGACCGTATTCACCGCAAGCCATATCGCCTTCGTTCGGGCCGACAAAACGCACGCCGTCTGCTTCCAGTTGCGCATGGTTACGCCGGGTTGCGGGATGCTCCCACATGCGGACATTCATCGCAGGCGCACACAGAACCGGCGTATCGGTCGCCATCAAAAGGGTCGAGGCCAGATCATTAGCCAACCCGCCTGCCATCTTACCCATCAGATCGGCCGTTGCCGGAGCAACCACGATCAGATCAGCCGAACGGGAAAGCTGAATATGACCCATCTCAGCTTCATCGGTCAGATCAAAGAGATCTCGATAGACCTTTTCACCGGCCAGGGCAGACACGGATAACGGAGTTACGAATTCTTCGGCAGCACGCGTCAAAACCGGCGTGACCGCAGCACCACGTTCCCGCAACCGCCGGATCAGGTCCAGCGACTTGTAGGCCGCAATCCCACCGCCGATAATCAGCAGAATACGTTTCGATGACAGCATGGCTCGCCCTTCCCGTCCCGGTCGGCCCTGACATTAGGCAACGCTGGCGGGCAGTTCCAGCAGTTAATTCTGCACCTCAAAGGCTTTGCAGGGGTCTTCTCGCTCGGCCGTGGGGCTATCGATAACAGCATCAAAATCCCCGCTCACGACCCCATCTTCGGATTGTCCAAGCACAAAGACCTTCAAACCGGGGCGCAGTCGCGACAGAAAAGTCGGAATTCCGCGATCCTTACGGGCATGGCCATTGCCAGTGATGACCGCGACAGGCCCACCAGTTTCATCGGTGGCGCGCAGAATGGCTCGGGTCAACACAGCGTCCCTCAGACGTTGAATGGCGACCATCTGCGGTAGAACTTCAGCGGGCAATGCGTCGCAATGTGCCGCCAGTTGATCAGCCTCGCGTGCGGCTTGATCTTCATCCGACAGGGGTACAGTCAATCCATATCTGGCCGCATCAGCCCCCAACGCTGTGGCCGCCCCGCGTTCCATAGCAGCGCGGGCCGCTTCACGCGGAACCATCGCGCCATACACCGGCACATCCGCGGCCTGAAAAATGGGGTAGTACATTCTAAGAGGCGGCCAGCCGGATTCTGCCCAGCGCAGAATTCGGGACAGCTCCTCGGGATTGGTTGCCGCTTTTTGAGCCAACCGCTGAGCACCTTCTTCGGTCACCATCTCCCAGACAACCGCCGTGGGCGTGATTGCTTCAACTGCTTCGGCTTGGACCAGATGATGCTGAGGGTTGTCATGTATCTCGCCCAGAATGACGACATCCGCGGCCCGCATGTCGGCCAACACGTCCTGAGGGATAAATTCAGCAGCTCGAACCGTTTGAGGCAAAGTGGCGAGCAACACAAAAGCTGTAAGAATCGCAAGAGGTTTCATGCGAAGAAGTGTTGCACCTCGCGCGATTGCGCTTCAAGGTTCTTGCGCATCTTTGTGAACGCTGCCGCCTCGAGCTGGCGCACACGCTCTTTCGACAGGCCAAGCTCTTTCCCAAGACTTTCCAGCGTCCGGGCAGGCTCACGCAGTTTTCTTTCGCGAACGATAAACCGCTCGCGATCGTTCAAAGCTTGCATCGCCGCCACCAGCCATTCGCGCAGTTGCTGGTTGTCGTGGCTGTTCTCTACTACCTCGGCGGCTTGTTCGCTGTCATCTTCCAGCGCATCAATCCACTCGCGCCCGTCCTCATCTGCAGACTGCACCGCATTCAGCGAGAAATCGGACCCTGCCAGACGGCCTTCCATCATCTCGACATCACGCAGCGGGACTCCGATTTCGGCGGCAATCTTCTGATGCAACTGATGGCGATCCAGCTCCAGCCCCTCAGTCGCGGCTTCGCGCTCCAGACGCGCCTGTACCCGACGCATGTTGAAGAACAGCGATTTCTGGGAAGAGGTCGAACCAGTGCGCACCATCGACCAATTGCGCATCACGTAATCCTGAATGCTGGCCTTGATCCACCACACTGCATACGTTGAAAACCGCACACCCCGATCCGGATCGAACTTGTCGGCGGCTTTCATCAAGCCCAGTCCCGCCTCCTGAATCAGATCATTCATCGGCGCGCCGTAGCGTTTGAATTTCGCCGCCATTGATATCGCCAGCCGCATATAAGCTGTAATGAGGCGATGCAGCGCCTGCTCATCGCGTTCGTCGCGCCAGGCATAGGCCAGTTTCAATTCAGTCTCCGCATCCAGCAGCTCGGCCTTCATTGCCTGCCGGGACATCGAAAAATCATGTGCGTTGTCGAGTGCCATGCAATTCTCCCCTTTTATCACAGGCGATGGGCCGGGCTTGCCTTGCCGACTTGTGGTCGATACGCAGGACAAAACCGGGTGGATCACCAGAAAGGTAATAAAAGTGCATGCCGATTTAACCTTTATCCTAGGCGGCGCTGCATCCGGAAAATCTGCTTTTGCGGAGCAACTTGCTGTTTCAACTGGGAAAAGTCGCGTTTACCTTGCGACATCACAAGTGTTTGATGACGAGATGCGCCTAAAAATCAGGCAACATATTGCACAACGCGGCAGCGGGTGGACGACGATCGAAGCGCCATTTGATCTATCGCCGGAACTCGCCAAGCTGACAAATGATCAGATTTGCCTGATCGATTGTGCAACCATGTGGCTGACAAATCACCTGCTGGCAGAGAATAACCTAGAGGAAGCACAGGCCGGGCTGCTTGAGGCGATGAAGACCTGTACCGCCCAGATCGTCGTGGTATCAAACGAAGTCGGCCACGGGATCGTCCCCGACAACGCGCTTTCCCGCCGGTTTCGCGAGGCTCAGGGACGGCTGAACATCGCTCTGGCTGCGCAGGCAGATCGGGTGGTGCAGGTTACGGCCGGGCTGCCGCTGGTTCTCAAAGGGCAACCCCTATGACGCGCCTGCATTTGGTACGGCACGGCCCCACCCATGCTAAAACTATGGTAGGCTGGTCCGACCTTCCTGCCGACTTGAGTGATGAGGCCGCGATTGCACGGCTTGATGCGCATCTGCCTTCCAATGCCGTCGTAATCTCATCAGACTTGTCACGCGCCAGCGATACGGCCAGCGCCATTCAAGGCACGCGCCTCCGCCTTCCGCACCACCGCGATCTGCGCGAAATCAATTTCGGCAACTGGGAGATGCGCCCCTTCGCCGAGATCGAGGCGGAAGACCCCGAGCTTTGCTTTGCCTACTGGGATAATCCGGGCGAGGCCAGGCCTCCAAACGGGGAAAGCTGGAATGAGGTCCGCGCGCGTGTCGATAGGGTCGTCGACACCCTGATCGCGGCCCATACCGGATGTGACCTAGTCCTAGTCGCCCATTTCGGAGTGATCCTGACTCAGGTCCAACGCGCTCTGGACGTGGACGCCCAACACGCGTTTGGTCACCGCATCGACAACCTGTCCGTCACCGAGATCACGCGCCATAACGATGGTTGGACTGTAGGTCGGATTAATCACCGACCGTGATAAGGTTGCGCACAAATCTCTGATTTACCGACGCGTCTCTGTCCGACATCGTTGCCGCATGACATATGATCTCTTTATCGGTGACCGGTTGTTCTCGAGCTGGTCCATGCGCGGATGGCTGATGCTTGAGAAATTCGGCCTGCCATACCGCACCCACATGATTGGCCTTTATTCCGGCACAATGGCGGCGGATATGGAACCACTGGCCCCGGCGCGCCTTGTTCCTGCGCTGCGTCTACCAGATGGAACCGTGGTCGGCGAAAGCCTCGCGATGGCAGAGACATTGGCCGAACGCCACCCCGAAGCAGGGCTTTGGCCGCCAGACCCCGCCGCGCGCGCCACAGCCCGGTGGCTTTGTGCTGAAATGGTTGCCGGTTTCACAGCGCTGCGGGGGCAATGCCCCATGCAGTTGAAACGTTGCTGGGAAGGGTTCAAACCTTCACCTGAAACGATGACTGATTTGCAGCGGATCGAAACCCTCTGGGCCCATGCACGGAAGGTCTCTGGCGCCGCGTCGGGCCCGCTGTTTGGTGCCTATTCTCTGGCTGATATTTTCTACACGCCGGTCGCTGCGCGGATTGTCGGCTATGGCCTGCCCGTGTCCGAGGTCAATCGTGCATACTGCATGCACCTGCTCTCTGATATCGCAGTTCGGCAATGGCGCGCCATGGGCATGACGGTCGCGTATGAGCCCTTCCCGTATCCGCAAGACCTTCCCGCACACAGTTGGCCAATTGGCGGGGGTTCAGGGGCATTGGCAGTCAGCACAGGCCCCTCGGTCAACACAGCCTGCCCCTATTCCGGCAAGCCTGTACAAGACTATCTGGAACTCGATGGCAAGATTTGGGGCTTTTGTAATCCGTTTTGCCGAGACAAGACCATTGCCGACCCTGAGGCGTGGCCGAAATTTACGGCGATGGTTGCTGACGTTAACGATTCTTAAACTGCAGCCATGGCAGCAACGTCCTGTTAACCAAGAACAGGATTGCCATGGTCGCCCGCGCCCACACCGTTGCCTTTCAAGGGGTCGATGCCCGCCCGGTCGAGGTGCAATGCGCCGTCTCACCGGGCCTTCCGGCCTTTTCCATCGTGGGATTGCCGGACAAGGCAGTCTCCGAAGCACGGGACCGTGTTCGTAGTGCGCTAAGTTCGATGGCGATCGCGCTGCCGTCGAAACGGATCACGATTAACCTTTCGCCTGCAGATCTGCCCAAAGAGGGCAGCCATTTCGACCTGCCTATCGCCGTCGCTTTGTTGACTGCGTTGGAAATCATTCCAGCGGATGCTGCCGAGGGCGCTGTCGCGTTGGGCGAGTTGTCTTTGGATGGTTCTCTGGTACCCGTCGTCGGCGCGCTGCCCGCAGCCATGACAGCAGCCGCCGATGATCGCAGCTTGCTTTGTCCCAGCGCCTCTAGCGCCGAAGCCGCGTGGGTGGATGCCACGCAGGTAATCGGAGCGGGCTCGTTGGGGGATGTGGTGCGGCACTTTACCGGTCAGTCTGCGCTGCCCGCTGCGACACCGGGCGAAGTGAAACTATCACCCAACGCACGGGACCTGCGGGACGTGAAGGGGCAAGAGCGCGCCAAACGCGCCTTGGAAATCGCCGCAGCCGGGCGGCATCATTTGATCATGATCGGGACACCGGGTTCCGGCAAATCCATGCTGGCGGCGCGTCTGCCGAGTATTTTGCCGCCTCTGAGCCCGGTCGAAGCTTTAGAGACATCGATGATCCAGTCGCTTTGCGGCTTACTGGACGAAGGTGGCATCAGCCGCGCCAGACCGTTTCGCGAGCCGCACCATACCGCTTCGATGGCCGCGATCGTGGGCGGTGGCAAAGGCGCTAAACCCGGTGAGATTTCACTGGCGCATAACGGCGTCCTGTTCATGGACGAGTTTCCCGAATTTCCGCGCACAGTTTTGGAAACCCTGCGCCAACCTATTGAAACCGGAGAGGTAATGGTCGCCCGCGCCAACGCCCATTTGAAATACCCATGCCGCTTTATGCTGGTAGCCGCCGCGAACCCGTGCAAATGCGGATACCTGACGGACCCATCCCGCGCCTGTTCACGCGCGCCGGTCTGTGGTGAGGATTACTTGGGGCGTATCTCAGGGCCGTTGATGGACCGGTTCGATTTGCGCATCGAAGTCCCTCCGGTCGGATTTACCGATCTCGATCTGCCGCCTACCGGCGACAGCTCTGCGACCGTCGCAGAGCGGGTCGAAGCGGCGCGCGCCATACAAGCAGATCGCTTTCGCGACACGCCAAATACCCGTCAAAACGCAGATGTGGAAGGCAATGTGCTGGAAGAAATCGCCGCCCCTGATGCCCAGGGCAAAGAACTATTACTGAAAGCCGCGGAACGCTTTGGCCTGTCGGCCCGCGCCTTTCACCGCATCCTACGCGTGGCCCGCACCATTGCCGACCTCGAAGGTGAGCCGGATGTGCGCCGCCCCCATGTCGCCGAGGCGCTGAGCTTTCGCATCAGCGCCAAAGCAGGAGCTTAAAGTTTCGCCTCAATCGCTTGCCAGATTTTCTCGGCGATGTTCACGCCATTGAATCGCTCAAGCTCCTGAATACCAGTGGGTGAGGTCACGTTGATCTCGGTCAGGTAGTCGCCAATTACATCGATCCCCACAAAGATCTGACCACGTTCCTTCAATAACGGTCCAATCGCAGCGCAGATTTCCATATCTCGCTCGGACAGGCCGATTTTCTCGGGGCGCCCGCCCACATGCATGTTCGAGCGGGTCTCGCCCTCAGCTGGAACCCGGTTGATGGCGCCCACCGGCTCACCATCGACAAGTATGACCCGCTTGTCGCCATTGCGCACATCGGGCAGGAATTTCTGCGCGATCAGAGGCTCACGAGAAAAGCCGGTGAACAGCTCATGTAGCGATGTCAGGTTGCGGTCATTCGCATCAAGACGGAATACGCCAGCACCTCCGTTGCCGTAAAGCGGCTTGAGGATGATATCGCCATGCTTTTCCTTGAACGCCTTGATGGTTCGCAAATCCCGCGCAATCGCGGTGGGCGGAGTCAGTTCTGGGAAATCCAGAACCAGCAGCTTTTCGGGATAGTTTCGCACCCAAAACGGATCGTTAACCACCAGGGCCTGCCCCTTTAGCCGGTCAAGCAAATGGGTCGAGGTGATGTAGTGCATGTCAAACGGGGGGTCTTGGCGCAGCCAGACGACATCAAATTCAGCAAGGTCCACTTCACACTCAGGGCCCAACACTGCCGGGTTGCCAGCGACTCGTTGCACCGTCATGTCATGGCCGCGCGCCGTGATCTTGCCTTCCTGGTAAGCGAGTTGATCCGGGCCATAAAAAAACAGCTGGTGGCCGCGCGCCTGAGCCTCTTCTGCCAGACGGAAAGAGCTGTCGGCGTTGATATCCACGGCCCCGATTGGGTCCATCTGAAAGGCGATCTTCATGGTGTATCCCTCAATTCCACGCTCGATACATGGCGCAGAGGCTTGACGGGTTCAATGGGGGTCAGTCCAAACCAAAGGCGTTTTCGATGATTTGAACAGTTCCAGTGTCATCAACCAGTGCCGCATCAAACCGAGTATTCGTCAGCTGACCAGCAGGCTCCTGTTCAAGAAACTGGGCAGCGGATGCGCAAATTCGATCCATCTGTCGGCGACTAATCCGAGCGGCTGCACGGTCAAAACTACGGCTTTTCTTAACCTCAATGAAGACCAACCCATCTGCGTTGCGCGCGATCAGATCTATTTCACCGCCAGCACCGCACCACCTGCGTCTTGCGATTGAATAACCCCGTCGCACGTATTCGGCGGCCACGCAAAGTTCGGCGGATTGTCCAGCGTGATAAGATACAGAACCCCGAACGGATCTCTGTGCCATATCATCCCTTTCCCAGCTTCAGAGCCATCTGATAGATCGGGCGGCGCGGCAGGCTGAACATCTCTGACACCAAATCTGCCGCATCCCGCACCGAATGCGTTTGCAATGCTTTTATCAATGCCTCTTCTACGTCAGAGTCCTTAACAGATTGCGAATGGGCGCGATCCACAAGCAGAACCACCTCGCCCTTAACCGATGCGCCCTCGTACTCTGCTGCCAGATCAGCGAGCGTGCCACGACGCGTTTCTTCGAACTTTTTGGTGAGTTCACGGCACAGGGCCGCCTGTCGGTCTCCACCCAAAATATCCGCGAGATCAGAGAGGCAGGCAGCCACACGCTTCGGCGATTCATAGAAGACAAGCGTTCCGGGGACGCTGCGCAGGGATTCGATTCGTGAACGCCGTGCGCCAGAGGCATTGGGCAAGAACCCGGCAAAGAAAAATGCATCCGTGGGAAGCCCCGCCAACGTCAGCGCCGTCAAAACAGCAGACGGTCCCGGTGCACATGTCACGTTGTGCCCAGCCTCAGCCGCCTGGCGGCCTAAATCATAGCCGGGATCGGCGATCAGCGGCATTCCCGCCTCGGACGCGTAAGCCACCGATTGCCCTTGTTCCAGCGCCTCAAGTATTTTGCCCCGCGCGCCCGCGCCGCTGTGATCGTGGTAGGCCAATATGCGGCGCCCTTCGAGCGGCACGCCGTGGATTTCCATCAAACGTCGCAAGCTGCGCGTATCTTCGGCAGCAATCATGTCTGCCGAGGCCAAAACATCGAGCGCCCTGAGCGTAATATCGCGTGCCGTCCCGATTGGGGTGGCAATAAAGTACAGCCCAGTGGCCAATCTGATCTTTTGGAAATTCAAAGCTGGACCCTCACAGCGTGACGTTTATTATCGCGGTTCAATAGACCAAGGTGCCCTCAGACGCCGGATCAGGGAGTTTTCTTTTAGATGTTTACCGTTTGCAAGCCCGCACGCAAACTGGCGAAATCCGCCATTGTACTGGCCACGGCCGCTTTTCTGGCCGCCTGTGAAGTCGGCGGCATCAGCGGAGGCCCCTCGATCGACACCTCTGACCCGGTTCCGGTGGCCCTGTTGGTCCCAAGCGGATCACCTCAGTCTGGCGATGCGGCCCTTGCCCGTAGCCTTGAGAACGCAGCGCGGCTGGCTATAGCGGATTTGCCGAACGTCAAGATTGATCTGCGCGTCTACGACACGGCCGGAAATGCCGGAACGGCCTCGGCGGTTGCACAGCAAGCTGTAGCGGACGGGGCCAAGATCATTCTTGGGCCAGTGTACGCACAAGCCGCAAACGCGGCAGGACTTGCGGTGCTAAACAACAATGTGAACGTGCTGTCCTTCTCGAACAACACCAGCATTGCGGGCGGCAATGTCTATGTGCTTGGCCCCACTTTCCAGAACACGGCCAACAGGCTGGTGAACTACGCCGGACAGCAGGGTAAAAACAGTACTGTCATTGTGCACAGCAATGACTCAGCGGGCCAGCTAGGCCAGTCTGCCATCGCTGCCGCGCTCAGCAACAGCCGCGTCAACAATGCGGGCACAGTTGGATATGACCGGTCACAGCAGGGCGTGATCGATTCGGTTTCGGCGATCAAAGCAACGGTCGATTCGACCGGCGCGGATTCAATTTTCCTGACCGCGACAACCGCAGGCGCGCTGCCGCTTTACAGCCAGTTGTTGCCCGAGGCTGGTGTATCTCCTGCGACAACTCAGTATATCGGCCTGACACGCTGGGACATTCCGGCCCAAACGCTGGAATTGCCTGGCGTACAAGGTGGCTGGTTCGCACTTCCCGATCCGGCAAAGGCACAGGCTTATCGCCAGCGTTACAACAACACCTACGGTGAGGCACCACACCCGATCAGCGGGCTTGCCTATGACGGAATCGCTGCGATCGGAGCCTTGGTCAGCCAGGGCAAATCGAACGCGTTGACAGGTGCAGCATTAACCCAGAACGCCGGTTTTCAGGGTGTCGGCGGTATTTTCCGCCTGCGGCCGAACGGTACGAACGAACGCGGTCTGGCTGTTGCCACGATCCAGAACAAACAGGTGGTTGTGATTGACCCTGCCCCACAAAGCTTCTCTGGCGCCGGATTCTAATCTACCGGCGCAGGGCTCTGCGCCCGATGTCAATCTGATCTGCGCGGCTGACGAGATTTTTAACAACGCCGAGGTCAATGCCAACCTGTCCGCCGCTGTTGAAAACAGTTCGGACAACGCAGCCTTGCGCGCCGAGACGGTGCGCATACTGCGAGAGGCGCAAAAGACAGGCCGCAAGGCGATTGCGGACGCCTTTGCCGAGCGCCCATTTGATGCACTGCCGCTGACGCATTCCTATACCTATCTGACGGACCAGATGGTCGGCACAGCGATGCGCATCGCCAGCGAGCATCTGCATCCGCTGGCAAATCCAACGCAAGGCGAGAAAATCGCTGTGCTGGCAGTGGGAGGTTATGGCCGGGGTGAGATGGCCCCGTCATCCGATGTAGATCTGCTTTTTCTGACGCCGTACAAAATCACCGCCTGGGCCGAGAGCGTGATCGAATCCATGCTCTATATTCTCTGGGATCTGCGGCTGAAGGTCGGTCACTCTTCACGCACGATCAAAGATTGCCTGCGTCTGGGGGCCGATGATTTCACCATCCGTACCGCCATGCTGGAACAACGGTATCTCGTCGGGGATCAGCCCCTTGCGCAAGAACTTGAAGCGCGCCTGAAGACCGATCTTTTCAAAGGCACCGAGCGGGAATTTATCGAAGCCAAGCTGAAAGAGCGCGATGAGCGGCACCTGAAGCAGGGTGAACGCTATATGGTCGAACCCAATGTCAAAGAGGGCAAGGGCGGCTTACGCGACCTGCAATCGCTCTACTGGATCGCAAAATACATCTATGGCGTAACGGACGTGGCCGAACTGGTCCCTATGGGCCTCTTTACGCCCGAAGAGTTTGACGAGTTCGCGCAAGCCGAAGAATTCCTCTGGGCCGTCAGGTCTCATTTGCATCTGGTGACGGGCCGCGCGACGGAACAACTGACCTTCGATCTGCAGGTCGAGGTGGCCGATCGTATGGGATATCAAGACCGCGCCGGTCGGCGCGCCGTCGAGGTGTTCATGCAACGCTATTTCCGCGAAGCCACCCGTGTGGGCGAATTGACACGGATTTTCCTGACCAAACTGGAAGCCTCGCACATGAAGGGCGCGGCCTTGCTGGAACGTATTTTCCGCCGTCGCCCCCGCGTCAAGGCCGGTTACCGCGTGGTCCATGGCCGTCTGGATATCGCGGACCCTGACACGTTCCTGTCAGACAAGGTCAACCTGTTACGGTTGTTCGAAGAGGGTTTGCGCACGGGTATGCTGATCCATCCCGACGCAATGCGGTTGGTAACGGCCAACCTGAACCTGATCGACGATGAGATGCGCAACGACAAAGAGGCGCGGCGCATCTTTCTTGATCTAATGCTGAAACACGGCAACCCCGAACGTGCCCTGCGACGCATGAACGAGTTGGGGGTTCTGTCAGCCTTTTTGCCCGAGTTTGAGCACATCGTGGCGATGATGCAGTTCAATATGTATCACAGCTATACGGTGGACGAGCATACGATCCAGTGCATCGTCAATTTGGCGCAGATCGAGCGAGGAGAGTTAATCGAGGAACTGCCCTTGGCGTCATCCATCCTGGAGGGTGGTGTTAGCCGAAAGGTTCTATACGTGGCTCTGTTGCTGCACGACATCGGCAAAGGACGCCCCGAAGATCATTCAATTCTGGGTGCGCAAATCGCGCGCAAAGTGGCGCCACGATTAGGGCTGAGCAAGGCGGATTCGGAAACCGTCGAATGGCTTGTACGCTATCACTTGCTGATGTCCGATATGGCGCAAAAACGCGACATCTCAGACCCGCGCACAATCCGCGATTTCGCGAAAGCTGTTGCAACCGTCAAACGGCTGGACTTGCTGACGGTGCTGACAGTCTGTGACATCCGCGGTGTCGGACCAACGACCTGGAACAACTGGAAGGCTACATTGCTGCGCGCTTTGCATGCTGACACCAAACACGCACTGGAATCCGGGATGGAGGCGCTTAACCGAGCCAATCGTGGAGATGGGGCGAAAAAGCGGTTGCGGGCCGAATTGGAAAACTGGTCCAAATCTGAACTGAAAAGCGAAACCGGGCGGCATTATGATCCGTATTGGCAGGGACTGAACCTTTCGACACATGTCGAATTCGCGGAAATGTTGAAATCGCTGGAGGACAGCGGCGATCCGGGTGCCGTAGAAATCCGACTGCATCCGGATGAGGATCGCGACGCCACCCGCGCGTGCTTTGCCATGGGTGATCATCCGGGTATTTTTTCTCGCATAGCGGGGGCACTTGCCCTTGTAGGAGCCAACGTGGTTGATGCCCGCAGCTATACGACGAAAGACGGATATGTAACTGATGCGTTCTGGGTTCAGGACGCCGAGGGCCATCCCTTCGAGGCTACGCGCCTGCCTCGGCTGACCCAGATGATTCACAAGACACTCAGGGGTGAGGTTGTCGCACGGGACGCATTGAAATCCCGCGACAAGATCAAGAAGCGCGAACGCGCCTTCAACGTCCCGACCCATATCACCTTCGACAACGAAGGTTCAGAGATTTACACGATCATCGAAGTCGACACCCGCGACCGGCCCGGACTGCTATATGATTTGACGCGCACGATGGCAGCCGCCAATGTCTATATCGCGAACGCAGTGATCGCCACCTATGGCGAACAGGTGGTCGACACGTTCTATGTCAAGGATATGTTCGGCCTGAAATACCACTCTGAGGCCAAGCAACGCGGGTTGGAAGCCAAGCTGCGCGCGGCCATCACCGAAGGTGCCGAGCGGGCCGCATCATGAAGCCGATCCGCCTGATTTCGGGCTTTTTCACCGTTGGGTTCTGGACCTTGGCAAGCCGCATTCTGGGCTTTTTGCGGGAAATCCTGCTGACCGCTTATATCGGGCCCGGACCGGTGATGGACGCTTTCGTCGCAGCCTTCCGACTACCCAATATGTTCCGCCGCTTCTTTGCCGAGGGCGCATTCAACGCAGCCTTTGTTCCAATGTTTTCAAAACGCCTTGAAGGCGGTGAAGACGCCGAAGGTTTCGCACAGGATGCGTTTAACCTGTTGGCGGTGGCGGTGTTGGCGCTAGTCGGTCTGGCGATGGTCTTCATGCCCGCGTTGGTTTGGATAACCGCCGAAGGATTCTATGGCGATGAACGCTTCGATCTGGCGGTGGATTATGGTTACGTCGTGTTCCCCTACATCCTGTTTATGTCCCTCGCTGCGCTGTTTTCCGGAGTATTGAACGCAACCGGACGCTTCGCCGCTGCAGCCGCCGCTCCTGTGCTGCTGAACATATTCGCCTGCTCCGCGTTAATCTCTGGCGCGATATCTGGTGGAGAAATCATACGCTGGCTCATCGCGGTCATCCCAGTCGCAGGCATCGCGCAATTGGCGCTTGTCTGGATTGCGACTGAACGCGCCGGAATTCGCATTCGGCTCGGTCGGCCAAAGCTCAGCCCGGAAATGCGCCGCATGGTGCGGATCGCGGTTCCTGCGGCGTTGGCCATGGGCGTAACGCAAGTCAATCTTGTAGTCGGACAGCTTGTGGCATCAAAAACCGAAAAGGCAGTCAGTTGGCTGTTTGCCGCAGATCGTTTGTATCAACTGCCGCTCGGAGTGGTTGGCATTGCCGTCGGCATCGTGCTGTTACCCGACCTGTCGCGCCGCCTGCGCGCAGACGACAAAGATGGAGCACGCAACGCCTTTTCAAGAGCCGGAGAGTTTACTCTGCTGCTGACCTTGCCTTCGACAGTTGCCTTTATGATCATCCCCGGCCCGTTGGTCTCGGTCCTGTTCCAACGCGGCCAGTTCAGCGCCGAAGATACAGCGGCGACCGCCTTGGCCGTGGCCATCTATGGTATCGGGCTGCCCGCATTCATGCTGCAAAAGCTGCTGCAACCGTTGTTCTTCGCCCGCGAAGATACCAAATCACCGTTTCGATACGCAGTGGTTGCGATGGTGGTGAATGCCGGACTTGCCTTTGGGCTTTATCCCATTGTCGGGTGGATTGCGCCCGCAATCGCAGCGTCGACTGCTGGCTGGGCCATGGTTGCGCTGCTTGCAATCGGCGCGCGCAGAATGGGCGACGAAGCCCGATTTGATGACCGGTTCAAACAGCGGATCTGGCGGGTCGTGGCGGCATCGGCTGGCATGGGGGTGGTGTTGTTTACGGCCATTAACCTCTTCGGCTGGACGTTCGGCGTACCAGGCTGGCGTTACCTTGCGCTGATCGTGCTCATTGTAACTGCGGCGGTGGCCTACTTCCTTTTGGGGCACCTCTTGGGGGCCTTCAGGATTTCGGAATTCCGAACAGCGCTGCGCCGTAGCTAAAGCGCATCAATCCCGCCGGGTTTTGCTAAGGATACGCGCCCATCCACCCGGAGCCAGAAAGAAAGACAAACCAAACCCGGTGGCAAAACCGCCCAGATCGGCGACCCAATCCGAGGTCCCACCGAAGATCAGACCGAACAGCAACTGAATGCCCATAAGAACCGCGATCAGGCTGAATGCGCGCGATTGGTTTTCACCCACCAGAGAAAGCTTGCGCCATAGCAACCACGTGAACGCACCGATTAGCCCGTAGACCGGAGGAAACCCGCCAACCAGTGGATATGGCGGGTTCAACAGCACTGCATAGGCCAACGCTCCGCCGACACCGGACAAGACGAATATGATCAGCATGGCGACGCTGCCAAAGACCTCAGCCACCATCTTCCCCATCGCCAGAACAAACACGCAGACGAACACAGCTTGTGTGAAATTGGCCTGAACAAAGGGATATGTGACAAAGCGGATCACGTGTTCGAACGGCCAGCGCCCGTTCTGGACCATCCAATCGAATATATCGGGCGAAAACGTATATTGCTGCAACGCATCCAAGCGCCAACCAACAGCAGTCGGCCCTCCGACCAAGCCCCTGCTGCCAAGCAAGAAGATCAGTTCAATCCCGATGATGAACAGAACCAGCGCCACCACGACCGGCGGCAGAGGGTTCACGGGCGGTGTATAATGCTCACTGCTCATTGGGCTGGCCTTTCGCGGCTGTTGACGTCCCTTGGCCTCATGGGTAAGCGACGGGGGCTGATTTTTCCAGACAGGAGTTTCCTTCGATGACCGAGACCCAATTCACGCCGCGCGTGTTTTCCGGCATCCAGCCTTCAGGAAACCTGCACTTGGGTAATTACCTGGGTGCACTCAAACGTTTCGTGGATATGCAGGGACCGGAATACGAGACCGTCTACTGCATGGTCGACCTCCACGCGATTACTGTCTGGCAAGATCCGGATCGTCTGCGTGAAAAGACCCGCGAAGTTTGCGCGGGGTTCATTGCCGCTGGTCTGGATCCCGAGAAATCCATCCTGTTCAATCAGAGCCAGGTGCCCGAGCACACACAGCTGGCATGGATCTTCAACTGCATCGCCCGTATCGGCTGGATGCAGCGAATGACACAGTTCAAGGACAAGGCCGGTAAGAATGCGCAGAATGCTTCGCTGGGTCTGTTCGCCTATCCTGCCCTGATGGCGGCAGACATTCTGGTCTATCACGCGACCCATGTGCCTGTTGGTGAAGACCAGAAGCAACATCTGGAACTGACGCGCGACATCGCAATCAAGTTCAACCATGACTATGGCGTCGATTTCTTTCCGGTGACCGAACCGGTCATCGGTGGGCCTGCGCCCCGTGTGATGAACCTGCGTGACGGGTCCCGGAAGATGTCGTCGTCAGACCCGTCTGATATGACGCGGATCAACATGACTGATGATGCCGATGCCATCGCCAAGAAGATCCGTAAAGCCAAGACCGATCCGGACGCTTTGCCGTCGGAGGTCGATGGCCTTGAAGACCGTCCTGAGGCGCGCAATCTGGTGAATATCTATGCCGCGCTTAGCGACCAGACGGCCGCACAAGTGCTGGCTGAAGTTGGCGGGAAGCAATTCGGTGAGTTCAAGCCAATGTTGGCAGAGCTTGCGGTCTCGAAACTCTCACCCATTTCAACCGAAATGGCGCGCCTGATGGGCGAAGAGGCCGAGATTGATCAGATTCTCGCCCGAGGTGCTGAACGGGCACGTGCAATCGCGGCCCCGATTCTGCAGCAGACCTACGAGATTGTAGGGATGGTCGGCGCGGGCAAGTCCTGACCACGCGATCGCAATCGAAAAAGAACGCCGCCCTTTCTCGGGCGGCGTTTCGTTCCGTCGGCCCTTATGCCGCCTGCAGGCTCAGCATCTCGTGCACGATGGATTCCGCAACTTCGTGCGGGCTGACCGCCTCGGCTTTGGCCCGTGTCAGGATGCGATCCATCGTCTGCTCCAGCGCCTGCAACCTACCGGCGACCCAGGCTTCACGCTCTGCGACACGCAGGATTTCCGTCGCCACATTCACGATACCACCGCCATTGGCGACGAAGTCAGGGGCGTAAAGAATGCCACGCTCGTGGAGCAACTGCGCGTCCCGATCTCTGGACAACTGATTATTTGCCCCTCCGGCCACAGCGCCGACTTTCAGTAATGGAATACTCGTTTCGTTCAGGATGCCGCCGATCGCACAAGGCGCAAAGATATCCGCTTCAACGCCGTAGATCGCATCGGGTGCAACGACCCGTGCCGCAAACCGTTCGGCCACGCGGGCCGCTTGCCGGGTGTCGATGTCAGTTACGATTAACTGCGCACCAGAATCGTGCAACAACTGGCACAAATGCTCGCCTACATGGCCAAGACCCTGAACCGATACCGTCAGGCCTTTAAGGCCAGAAAGCCTGAACCGGTGCTGCGCTGTCACCCGGATAGCATTGAATATCCCGCGCGCCGTTATCGGAGACGGATCACCGCTGGCGAACTCACCTTCCGCCAGCCCAGCCACAAATTCGGTTTCAGACCCGATATGCGCCATATCTGCAGGCGTCATACCCATATCTTCTGCCGTCCAGTACAGACCGTTCAAACCTTGAATCACGCGCCCAAAGGCCTGCAAAAGTTCAGGTGATTTATCCTCATGAGGATCCCCGATAATGACAGCCTTGCCTCCCCCGAGCGGCAGATCAGCCGCGGCGTTCTTGAACGTCATGCCCCTTGCCAGTCGCAAAGCATCGTCCAGGGCCTCGGCTGGGTGGCCGAAAGGGCGCATACGCACACCGCCCGCAGCGGGGCCACGTTGCGTTGAGTGGATCGCGATGTAGCCCAATAGACCAAGTGAGTTATCTTTGAATTCGACCACGCGCTCGTGCTCTGGCGCGTCTACGATGGTGATGTCCATTCTTCTCCTCCGGAGTGCTTCCGAGAGTTTGCCACCTATCATCGAGTGATTTTCACCCTTTTGTCACTATATCAGGGAAATTTTTGGTGCTAACATCTAAAATTGAAAACTTTTGTGGAGTTTTTCGCCATGGATGATATCGATTCCAAGATAATCCGCGCCCTTCAAAACGATGGCCGTATGACTGTCATCGATTTGGCGGAGCATGTCGGGCTGTCCCCGACACCCTGCGCACGGCGTTTGGATCGGCTGCAACGGGACGGGATTATCACCGGCTACGCCGCACAGGTCGACCCCGAGCGGCTTGGATTCGGCGTTACAATCTTTGTGTCAGTCGAGTTGGAGAAACAGGATCGCAACGCCATCGATTCCTTCGAAAAGGCGATTCGTCGCTGCGACGAGGTGATGGAATGCTACCTTATGACCGGATCACGCGACATTCTGCTGCGCGTGGTTGCCAAAGACCTCAATGCGTTTGATGCATTTCTGGAAAACCGGCTTATGAAAATTTCGGGCATTCGAAACCTACGATCAAACTTCGCTTTGCGCACCATGGTCAAACGCGAAGCGCTGCCTCAGCACCACGGATAATCTGCTGGACCTTGCGTCAGCCCCAACCTAGGTTTCCCCGAAGCTTGAGGGAGGGCGCAATGGCAGTCGGCAAAAACATCCGCACCTATTTCAACGGCCAATGGCATGACGGGGACGCACCGATCATGCGCGCTGCTGACCATGGCGCATGGCTGGGCTCATCGGTGTTTGACGGTGCCCGGTACTTTGATGGAATGACCCCGGATCTGGATGCCCATTGTGCCCGCGTGAACCGTTCAGCCGAGGCGCTGATGCTGACACCTTCTGTAACAACCGAACAGATGGTCGATCTGGTTCACGAAGGGTTACAGAGTTACGCACCTGACACCGCCGTTTACATTCGCCCCATGTATTGGGGCATCGACGGGGATCACACCGCCATCGTCCCTCAGGAAAACAGCACTGGCTTTGCCATCTGTCTTGAAGAAATCCCAATGGCACCCGAAACCGCCTCGGCGACGCTGACAACCACTCGGTTCCGCCGCCCTGTCCTGGAATCCGCTGTGGTCAATGCAAAGGCAGGGTGCCTGTATCCGAACAATGCCCGGATGTTGCAGGAGGCACGCAGCAAGGGCTTTTCGAACGCCCTTGTGGCCGACGCGATGGGGCATGTAGCCGAGACTGCGACCGCAAATATCTTCATGGCGCGCGATGGTGAGGTTTTTACTCCAATCCCCAATGGGACATTCTTGGCCGGGATTACACGCGCGCGGCATATTAAAAACCTGCGCGCCGACGGGGTAACCGTGCATGAAACCGTGCTGACTTTCGATGACTTTCACGACGCGGACGAAGTGTTCATGAGCGGTAACATGAGCAAAGTGACGCCAATCACCGCGCTGGATGACACCCAGTATCAGGTGGGCCCAATCGCCCGTCGCACACGCGAGATGTACTGGGATTGGGCTGCAAGCAATTGCTGATCTGCTCCTTTTCTGTTTCAGTTGCCACTGCTTACCCTGTGAGGCATGATCCCGAAAACAAACGAGGACAAACATGCGCAAGTTCCTAGTCGTTCTGGACGACAGCCGTGAATGCCTGAACGCCATGCGCTTTGCCGCTATGCGTGCGGCACATACTGGCGGCGGGGTTACGGTTCTTTCGGTAATTCCACCGGACGAATTCAACCACTGGATCGGTGTTGCCGAGGTGATGCGCGAAGAAGCGCGTGAACGTATTCACGCCCATTTCGAGGTGTTCGCCAAATGGATGCGCGACAAACAGGGTGTCGAGCCCGAATTGGCAATCCGTGAAGGCGATCCGGTGGCCGAAATCATTGAACATGTCCAATCCGATCCCGAGATCGGCGTATTGGTTCTGGGTGCAGGTACTGACAAAAAAGGCCCCGGACCGTTGGTGACACAACTGACCCGGAACTCTGGAAGTTTGCCCATTCCTATTACTATCGTGCCCGGCGATCTGAGCAAAGAGAAGCTGGAAGCCATCACCTGAGGTGAATTTATGTCCGCGAAGCTGCAGTTCTGGTTCGACTTCGCATCGACCTATTCTTATCTCAGCGCGATGCGTATCCAGCAGGCGGCTTCGGAATATGGAGTTGCCATAGAATGGCACCCATTCCTTCTGGGGCCGATCTTTGCTGAACAGGGATGGAACAACTCGCCGTTCAACCTCTACCCGGCAAAAGGTCGGTACATGTGGCGAGACATGGAACGGCTTTGCGCCGCGCGCGATTTACCTTTTCGGCGGCCTGAGCCATTTCCGCAAAACAGCTTGAAAGCAGCAAGGCTAGCGCTGGCGATCGAACCAGCTGATCAACGGGCAGCCTTTGTACGCACTGTCTATTCTGCGCAGTTTGGTTCCGGTCGTGATATATCGAATCCGGCGGTTCTGGTTGAGTGCCTTACCAAATCTGGCGTTTCGACTGATCTGATGGATCGGATAAGCGACCCCGCGATCAAGGCTGCCTTGTTCGAGCAAGTTACTCAGGCCAAGGCTAAACACATCTTTGGTGCGCCGAGTTTCGTTATTGGGGACGAGCTATTCTGGGGTGATGATCGTCTGGATGATGCGATTTCTTACTCCGCCGCAATTTAGAACGGTTCCAAATCTTGACTTCCCCCGCACGGACGCGCATATCAAGTGCATCTTAGACGGAGCCGCGCCATGTTCATTCAAACCGAATCCACACCCAACCCGGCCACACTAAAATTCCTACCCGGCCAGACGGTTCTGGAAGCAGGCACCGCTGATTTTCCAAGCGTCGACGCTGCAGAAAAATCTCCGCTCGCCAAACGCATATTCGGTGTAAACGGCGTAACAGGCGTGTTCTTCGGCAACGATTTTGTCACGGTAACCAAATCTGATGACGTGCAGTGGGATCACATCAAGCCCGCAATTCTCGGCGCTGTGATGGAGCATTACCAGTCCGGCCAACCGGTTATGGGCGCAGGCGCAGAGACCGCCTCGGGCCACGCTGAACACACCGGCGAAGATGCAGAGATTGTCAACCAGATCAAAGATCTGCTGGATAGCCGCGTGCGTCCTGCTGTGGCTCAGGACGGCGGTGACATCACCTTCCACGGCTTCGACCGCGGCGTTGTTTATCTGCACATGCAGGGAGCCTGCGCGGGCTGTCCGTCCTCGACCCTAACGCTGAAAATGGGGATCGAGAACCTGTTGCGTCACTATATCCCCGAAGTGACCGAGGTTCGCCCTGTTGCCGTCTGAACCGACGATTTTAGCATTCGATACATCGGCCGCGCATTGCGCGGCCGCTTTGCTGCGAGAGGGCAAGATTATCGCATCGCACGCCGAGGCGATGACTCGTGGGCAGGCGGAACGGTTGATGCCCTTGCTTGAAGAAATCCTGACCCGGAACAATTGCACATGGCGGCACCTTGATGCGATCGCCGTCGGAATCGGCCCCGGGAATTTCACCGGCATCCGAATCTCGGTATCCGCAGCGCGCGGGTTGGCGCTTGGGCTTGGTGTGCCGGCGGTTGGGGTGTCGGGGTTTGATGCAGTTGCGGAAATTGCGCCCGACGGGCATCTCCCGGCGATAGCTGCACCGCGCGATCAGGTTTATGTGCAGCCTAAGGGGCGCGCGCCTTACCTGACCTTACGTCATGCCGCTGACGATATTGGTCCCTTGTATTTCTGCGAGGACCCAGAACAGCAGGCCCGTGCGATCGCCCAGGTGGCTGCTGGTCGTTGGACGACAGTTCAAGCGCCACCTGCTCCGCTTTATGTCCGCCCTGCAGATGCGGCTCCCTCCAGCGATGTACCACCGGTGCTTTTGGACGAATGACACCACAGGACATGGCAGAAACCCACGCCGCAGCCTTCACACAGTCACGCCCGTGGAGCGCTGAAGAATTCAGCAATCTGATCGCCAATCGCTTTACCCATGTAGTTGGTGACAAACGGTCTTTCGCTCTCATTCAAGTGATCGGCGAAGAGGCCGAGCTGCTCACGATCGCGACACGTCCAGACTATCAAAGACGCGGGCTGGCGCGGCGCATCATGGCAGACTGGCACGCCAAGGCACGAGAACTCGGTGCAATCCGTGCATTTCTGGACGTTGCCTCAGATAACCATTCGGCGATCTCTCTGTACCAAACCTGCGGATACACGCCATGCGGCAATCGCGCAGCCTATTATCATCGCAAAAGTGGCCCAAACGCCGATGCGATCGTCATGGAACGCCCCCTGAGCGAAAAATATTCGCTTTTTTAGACCATATGGTCAAAAATGTGTTGACCGAAGCTGTTGCAAACAGCTTCAATTCCCGCCATCACAACAGGTATGCTCGCTCTGAGTGGGTACCGGGCGATTAAGCCCCGGACCGATAACAGCCAACGGGAGTAACAAATGACATTTATGAAATCCTTGATGGGCGCAGCCGCTGCGGTTGCACTAACAGCAGGTGCTGCTATGGCAGAACCGGCCCTTATCTTTGATCTGGGTGGCAAGTTCGACAAATCGTTCAACGAAGCCGCGCATAATGGCGCTCAGCGTTGGGCGGAACAGACCGGCAAAAGCTATCGCGAGATCGAGCTTCAGTCGGAAGCGCAGCGCGAACAAGCGCTTCGCCGCTTTGCCGAAGCGGGCGCAAACCCGATTATCACAATGGGCTTCGCCATGGCCGATCCATTGGCTGCAGTGGCAGGTGACTATCCGGATACCAAATTCGTTGCGGTCGACGTGACCTGGCTGGAAGCCCCGAACATTCGCCAGATCGGATTTGCCGAACATGAAGGATCATACCTGGTCGGCATGATGGCGGCGATGGCGTCCCAATCCGGCACAGTGGGCTTTATCGGTGGTATGGATATCCCTCTGATCCGTCACTTTGGTTGTGGTTATGCACAAGGCGCGAAGTCCGTAAACCCGGACATCAACGTTGTTGCTAATATGACAGGCACCACCCCTGCAGCATGGAACGACCCGGTGAAGGGCTCGGAGTTGACCAAAGCACAGATCAGCCAGGGTGCTGACGTGATTTACGCCGCTGCGGGCGGTACCGGTGTTGGCGTTCTGCAAACCGCAGCCGACGAAGGCATCCTGTCAATCGGTGTCGATAGCAACCAGAACCACCTGCACCCGGGCAAGGTCCTGACCTCGATGCTCAAGCGTGTGGACGTTGCTGTATATGACGCCATGAAAGCTGGCGAAGACGTCCAGACCGGTGTTTACACCATGGGTCTTGCACAAGATGGCGTTGGCGTTGCGATGGATGAAAACAACGCGGAACTGGTGAGCGAAGAAATGAGCTCGGCCATTGAAAGTGCCCGTCGCGACATCATCGATGGCAACGTAAGCGTTGTCAGCTACTACGAGAACGACAGCTGCCCTGCACTGCAGTTCTGATGTAACTGGGGGCGGGGGCCATGGCCTCCGCCCTGCACCACTCTGCCGCATGCGGCCCTTTCGGCAACCCAAGGACAAGATATGACCGTCCCCGCCATTGAACTCAAAGGGATTTCCAAAGCCTTTGGGCCGGTTCAGGCTAATAAAGATATTTCCATCAGCGTCGCCCGCGGAGCGATCCACGGGATCATCGGTGAAAACGGAGCGGGCAAATCCACGCTGATGAGCATCCTCTACGGATTTTACAAAGCCGACAAAGGCGAAATCTGGATCAACGGTACCAAGACCGACATCCCTGACAGCCAGGCGGCGATCGCCTCGGGCATCGGGATGGTGTTTCAGCATTTCAAACTGGTCGAGAATTTCACCGTTCTGGAAAACATCGTTCTGGGTGCGGAAGACGGTGGGCTGTTGGCTCCGTCGCTGGCGAAAGCCCGGAAAGAGCTGAAAGACCTAGAAGAAGAATACGAACTGTTCGTCGACCCTGACAAACGCATCGATGAGATCGGTGTGGGCATGCAGCAGCGGGTTGAGATTCTCAAGGCGCTCTACCGCAAGGCCGAAATTCTGATTCTGGACGAACCCACGGGCGTTCTTACCCCTGCCGAGGCGGACCAGCTGTTTCGCATTCTCGACCGGCTGCGGTCCGAGGGTAAAACAATCATCGTGATCACGCACAAGCTGCGCGAAATCATGGAGAACACTGATACGGTTTCGGTTATGCGCCGTGGTGAGATGACCGCCACCGTCAAAACAGCTGACACCAATCCGCAGGCACTGGCCGAATTGATGGTTGGCCGCAAGGTCTTGCTACAGGTTGATAAGGTGCCTGCACAGCCGGGCAAACCGGTTCTGGAAATCGAAAACCTCAGTGTCACCGATTCGGCCGGTGTCGAGCGTGTCAAAGGCATCGACCTAACCGTTCGTGCGGGTGAGATCGTTGGCATCGCGGGCGTTGCTGGCAACGGGCAGTCCGAGCTGCTTGAAGTTTTGGGCGGTATGCGACCCGGGGTAGGCTCGATCAAACTGAACGGCGAGCCTCTGGCGTTGCACGGCCCCGGATCGGACGGGCAAGCGCGGCGCGCCCGACATATCGCTCATGTCCCCGAGGATCGGCAGCGCGAAGGCCTGATCATGGATTTTCACGCGTGGGAGAACGTGGCGTTCGGCTACCACCGCGACCCTGCTTACAAACGCGGGCTGTTCATGGACAACGCTGCCCTGCGTGCCGACACCGAAGCCAAGATCGAGAAGTTCGATGTGCGCCCGCCCAATGGCTGGCTGACGGCAAAAAGCTTCTCGGGCGGCAATCAACAGAAAATCGTCGTTGCACGAGAAATCGAACGCAATCCCGACCTGCTGCTGGTGGGTCAGCCCACACGCGGCGTGGATATCGGTGCCATCGAGTTCATTCACAAACAGATCGTCGCCTTGAGGGATCAGGGCAAAGCAATCTTGCTGGTCTCGGTCGAGCTGGAAGAGATCTTCTCACTCTCGGACCGGATCGCGGTCATGTTTGACGGACATATCATGGGCGAGCGTCTGCCCGCCGAGACGGATGAAAAAGAACTAGGCCTGCTGATGGCCGGTGTTGCAGGAGAGGCCGCCTGAACCATGGAAAAAATGCCCAAATGGGCCGATGTGGTACTGATCCCGCTAATCAGTCTGCTTCTAGCCACAATCCTTTCGGCAATCGTGATCCTGGCCATCGGGGAAGATCCGCTTGAGGCGGTAAATCTGATGGTCACTGGGGCCCTAGGGTCAACCTACGGCTGGGGCTATACACTTTATTACGCAACGAACTTCATCTTCACCGGGCTCGCGGTTGCAGTTGCCTTTCACGCGCGCTTGTTCAACATCGGCGGCGAGGGTCAGGCCATGCTGGGCGGACTGGGCGTTGCCATCGTCTGCCTATCGGTTCCTTGGCCGCATTGGACAATAGCTTTGCTGGCCGCCTGTGCTGCTTCGATGATCTTCGGTGCAGCCTGGGCCGCGATCCCGGCCTATCTGCAGGCGAAGCGGGGCAGCCATATCGTGATCACCACGATCATGTTCAATTTCATCGCTGCCGCTTTCCTGAATTACATGCTGGTCAACGTCATGCGCCCGCAAGGGTCGCAAGATCCAGCAACGGCTCGTTTCCCCGAGGCAGTGCATCTCCCGACTTTCCAGTCGATGTTCTCGAGCGCCGAAAACATCGTTTTCCGAGGTGCGCCTGCCAACATCTCGTTCTTCGTCGCAATCCTTGCGTGTTTTGTTGTCTGGGCGCTGATCTGGCGAACTCGGTTGGGCTATGAAATCCGCGCCTACGGCCATTCGGAAACCGGTGCCGTCTACGCCGGTATCTCGCCTGTACGCATCACGATTATTGCCATGCTGATCTCGGGCGCTCTGGCGGGCCTGATGGCAGTCAACAACGTGATGGGCGAAGCCGAGCGGTTGGTGCTGAACGCAACCGAAGGCGCGGGTTTCATTGGAATTGCCGTGGCACTGATGGGTCGGTCGCATCCATTCGGGGTATTTCTAGCCGCTATTCTGTTTGGTTTTTTGTATCAGGGCGGGGCCGAACTGGCGCTTTGGACATCGATTCCGCGCGAACTGATCGTGGTCATCCAAGCGCTGGTCATTCTGTTTACCGGAGCACTGGACAACATGGTGCGCATGCCGCTTGAAAAGCTGTTCATGGCGCTTCGGAAGGGGTCGGCCTGATGGATTTCTTCCTGACACTCATCCAGGTTCTGGATTCGACCATCCGACTGGCTACGCCTTTGCTGCTTGCCTGCCTGGCCGGACTATACTCCGAGCGCGCGGGCATCTTCGACATCGGCCTTGAAGGCAAGATGCTGATGTCAGCATTCTTCTCGGCTGCCGTCGCCGCCGTAACCGGTTCGGTGTGGCTGGGATTGCTGGCCGGGATCGCGGCATCTCTGGTCCTTTCGGCGCTACACGGGTTTGCGTCGATCACGTTCCGGGGCAATCAGCTTATCTCGGGGGTTGCGATCAACTTTCTCGCTTCAGGTATGACCGTTCTTGTCGCCCAAAGCTGGTTCAAGCAGGGTGGTCGTACGCCATCATTGTTCGGTGAAGGGCGGTTTGAATCTGCAGAATTCCCTTATGCGATCGGTCCGGCTGACGCCGAACTGACAGGCCGTCCGGTTTCCGAGCTAATGTCTGAAACCAATCCCCTGCATATGGCCTATTCCGAGCTTCTGTCTGGCCATTCCATTCTGGTGTATGTGGCTTTCCTTATGGTGCCACTGACTTGGTGGATTCTATTCCGCACCCGGTTCGGGCTGCGTCTGCGCGCGGTCGGAGAGAATCCTGCGGCGGTGGATACTGCTGGAGTTTCGGTTGTAGGTCTCCGCTACGCAGCGGTTGCGATTTGCGGCGTACTTTGCGGCATCGCAGGTGCCTACCTGGCCACCGCGCTGCAAGCAGGCTTTGTGAAAGAGATGACCGCTGGGCGCGGATTTATCGCACTGGCTGCTCTGATCTTTGCAAAATGGCGTCCGTGGCACGCGATGTGGGCATGCCTCTTGTTCGGGCTGTTGCAGGCCATTGCCTTGCGGTTCCAGAACATCGATTTGGGCGGGGTCGTGATCCCGGTGCAGGTCATGGACGCCCTGCCCTATATCCTGACCGTGGTGATTCTTGCCGGGTTCGTCGGCAAGGCCATACCGCCACGCGCAGGCGGCGAACCATATGTAAAGGAACGCTGATAGAGCCAGTTCAGGACTGCCCCTCAGTCCTGTTTGCTGCAAAGCGGCATACAGAGTTGATTTTGTATGCCGCAACCGCTCTAAGGGGGTATGGACGTGTCCCGCATCAGTTCCGCAGCCATGCTATCGACTATTTTCAGGTTGAGCCACGGAAACAACTAGATGGCCCCACCTGGCACGCGCGCTTCGTCTGTTGAGATTTATGTTACCAATGGCTTTGCCACACCGCGTGGTACGGCCTCTCCTGTCTAGAAGAAGCCATGCAGATTTACCTCCCGATTGCCGAAGTATCCGTAAACGCGTTTCTACTGTTTGGACTGGGTGGAATGGTGGGCATTCTGTCTGGAATGTTTGGCGTTGGCGGTGGGTTTTTGATGACTCCACTGCTGTTCTTCATCGGCATTCCGCCTGCAGTGGCGGTTGCAACCGAGGCAAACCAGATTGTTGCTTCATCATTTTCTGGGGTGCTGGCGCATTTCAGGCGCCGAACCGTGGACCTTAAAATGGGTACAGTCCTTTTGGTCGGAGGGCTGACAGGCGCTGCGTTGGGTGTTGTTGTCTTCAACTATCTCAAGAGCCTCGGACAAGTCGATCTGCTGGTCAAACTTTGCTATGTCGTATTTCTGGGCATCATCGGCAGTCTGATGTTTGTCGAAAGCCTGAACGCGATTAGAAAAACGCGGAAAGGCGGCACGCCGCCTCCGAAACGACGCCAGCGCGGTTGGGTGCACGCCATGCCGTTCAAGATGCGGTTTCGGACGTCGGGCCTGTACATCTCAGTCATTCCACCGCTTGTCGTAGGCCTGTTTGTCGGTGTCCTGTCTGCTATCATGGGTGTCGGCGGCGGGTTTATCATGGTGCCCGCGATGATCTATCTATTGGGTATGCCGACCAAGGTTGTTGTCGGAACTTCGCTGTTTCAGATCATCTTTGTAACCGCCTTTACCACTATGCTGCACGCCACTACCAACTATACCGTTGATGTCGTGTTGGCGGTTCTTCTGCTCGTCGGTGGGGTAGTTGGTGCCCAAATCGGAACAGTCATCGGTGCCCGAATGCCGGCTGAACAACTGCGCGTTTTGTTGGCGGCTCTTGTACTTGTCGTCTGCGGCAAGCTGGCGCTTGATCTTCTGCTTCAACCCGCCGAGTTGTATTCGCTTGGCGATGCGGGAGGGCACTAAGATGCTGCGTCTGATTGCTCTTCTTTGTCTGATCTGTCTGCCAGCCTACGCAGCCGAAGAACAGGTTGTTCTGGGCCTAAGTCAGGATCGCGTCTCGATTACCGCCAATTTTGACGGGTCCGAAATACTGGTTTTCGGCGCGGTAAAGCGCGAAGCCCCAATCCCGGACGGTCCACCGCTTGAGGTCATCGTATCGGTGGTCGGCCCATCCGAACCGGTCACCGTACGCCGCAAAGAGAAACGGTTCGGTATCTGGGTGAACACCGATAGCCTTGTTGTTGATCTGGCTCCAAGCTTCTACGCCGTTGCCACCAGCGCCCCGTTTTCCGAGGTTCTGACCCAGACCGAAGACCTACGCTATAAGGTTTCGATCGAGCGTGCCATCCGGTCGGTCGGTGCGGACATGAGCATTCAGGGCGCACAGGATTTTTCCGAGGCGGTCATCCGCATCCGCGAAGATGAAGGGCTGTACTCAATTCGGGAAAACACAGTGGCTGTGGACGAACAGACGTTGTTCCGCACATCAATCGACATGCCGTCGGACCTGACCGAAGGCGACTACAGCGCCCGTATCTTCCTGACACGAGACGGAAAGGTGGTCTCGACCTTTGAAACCTCGATCGGAGTACGCAAAGTCGGGCTTGAGCGATTCTTGTACGCGATGTCGCGTGAACAACCCATTTGGTACGGGCTCATGTCACTGGCCATCGCGATTGCCGCCGGTTGGGGCGCTTCGACAGCCTTCCGCCTACTGCGCGAGAACTGATCGTCACCCGCGACCGATATAGGGCATGGTCGTGGCCATAACGGTCATGAACTGCACATTCGCCTCAAGCGGCAGTTCGGCCATATGCAGTACCGAGCGGGCGGCATCCCCGACATCCATGGTGGGATCAGGGTCGCGGCCTTCAGCAAGCGCCTCATCGACCAGCCCATGCACCATCGGGGTGCGCGCATTTCCGATGTCGATCTGACCACAGGCAATTCCAAAACTCCGCCCGTCCAGAGAAAGGCTGCGCGTCAGACCGGTAATCGCGTGTTTCGTCGCAGAATAATGCACCGAGTTCGGGCGCGGCACATGAGCAGCGATTGAACCGTTGTTTATGATACGCCCCCCCTGCGGCGCCTGAGCCCGCATCGCAGCAAATGCAGCCCGTGCACACAGGAACATGCCGTTCAGGTTCACATTGACCGAGCCGTACCAATCCTCAAGCGCGATCTCGTCGATGGTGCCACCAGGGGCAAAAATCCCGGCATTGTTGAACAGCACGTCCAGTCGCCCGGTCTGTCGGGTGAATGCAGTATAGGCGTTTGCAACGGCATCCGGGTCAGTCACATCGGCAACCAGCGGGATCGCCGAGGCGTTATGCTGTGCCATAGCAAGAAGTTTGTCAGCGCTGCGGGCCAGAAGCCCGACAGTCCATCCTTCTGACAGAAACAGCTCGGCGGTGGCGCGGCCTATGCCCGAGCTTGCACCGGTCACTATGATCGTCTTCATGTCTCTTCCGCCTCCAATGTCAGGGATGGTGCCGCAACCGCACGCAGGTCATCCACACGCAATGGGTGGGTCGGTTTCGACAAGCGGTTCCGCACTACCCAAATTAGCCTCTCCTGTGCGCGGGTTATGGCGACATAAGCTAGGCGCTTCCACAACGGTTGCCCGGCCTCAGTACGGCCCATGCGGGCGGCTGCGTAGATGTCTGGCGCAAAGACCTGAACCGTGTCCCATTGCGACCCTTGCGCCTTATGGATCGTCACAGCGGCACCATGCAGGAACGTTGCCCCCATACGGGCAGCATAGGGAATGAACGGCTCCTCCTCATCGGGCTTTTCAATCTGCACGATCGACGCCGCCGAGACCTGAGGGTCTTCGGCCCCCATCACATGCAACCGCGAAAAACCCGGCTTGCGACCAGGGCCAAGATAGATGACCTGCGCGCCTTTAATCAGCCCGCGCGCCTCAAGGTCCAGCCGCTTTTTGCGGTGCTTCAACGGCAGCTCAATGCCGTCACAAATCAACGGTTCCCCTTCCAGTAGTTCAGTTTCCGGCGCGCCATGTACGGTGCGGAACGCCTGAATCAGCCGGATTCGGGTCGCATTGCGCCAGACAAGAACCGGGCTGCGCGCCATCAGATCAACTTCTACCCGCTGTCCCCAGACAACGCGGTCATCCTTTCGGGCAGTGTCCTCGATCAGACGTTCGAAATCCTCAAACCCCATGACCGGATCGGACAGAGCATGGGCGAGGTCTAGGATCGGGTTGTCCGCAGTTTGCCGATGCACTCGATGCAGGATTTGTTTGCGCGGCTCTGGCAACCCGTCGAACACCATCGAGCCCGATTGATTGACCGGCGCCAACTGCGCCGGGTCACCAAATAGCAACAAGGTTGGAAAGATTTCCTTTAGATCCTCGAATTGCCGGTCGTCTAGCATCGAGGCTTCGTCCACAAAACCGATATCCAGCGGCTCTTCCCGACGTTTCCAGCCGGTGATGAAATCCGAACCGCGCAACCCAGCAGCGGCCAGCGCACCGGGGATGGATTTGTTGTTGGCATAGAACGCGGCTGCGCGGTCCAGCGCTTCGTCTGTCAGCCCTTCGATCTCGGGCCGTTCGTCATTGCCCGCTAGCCATTCGGCGATCCGCTCGTATTCAGGGTCGTAAACAGGCGTATAGAGGATACGGTGTATCGTGGTCGCGGGCACCCCACGCAGCCGCAATACGCTGGCGGCCTTGTTCGTCGGCGCGAGGATCGCAAGGCTGCGCTTGTCGCGGGATTTGCGGCTTTCGAAATCACCCGAGATCAGGTTGACCCCCGTCTCGGCCAAAGCTTTGTAAAGCTCTGCCAGCAACAGGGTTTTGCCCGATCCAGCCTTGCCAATAACAGCCATCACACCAGACTTTCCGTTGCCGGGCAGTTTCAGCAGAGCGTCGTCTTCAAGGTCTACTCCGGCACCTCGCAACATCTCGGCAATGTTGTCAAAAGCGGCAGCCTGATCTTCGGAAAATGTGACTTGGGGCAAGGACATGGCGCGACCCTACAGGGACGCGCCGCGCGCTGCCAGATGCCGATTGGTTTTTCCGTATGCTTATGCCGACAAAGCGAACCGGTGCTGTGCGCCATGGCCAAATGCTGTCTTGAACCACAGGCGCGACAACTCTCGCGGGATGCCTGCGCGGGCTGCTACACGGTTGCAATCATCCGCTGAATAAGGCCACAGGCCGACCGAGATCTGATCGCGCCCTTTCCCTTCGGTGCCCAAAACCACCGGAGACGATCCGATCATACGGTAGATCCGGATCATGCGGGCATCAAAAACGCCCGCTATGTGGGTCAGGCCAAACCCTTCCATCACCTCACCGCCGCTCAGCATGATGGCCCCAGCAGTATGAGCGCTGGCGTTGCGCGAGAGGCAAAAGCGAGTGACCTCCCAGATTAGTGGGCTTCGGATCGGACTGCCCCCGGCGAGATGTCCGAATATGTCGTTCACCATGACCGGACCGGTCGTCGGTAGGATCCGCATGGACCCGCCATGGCTGCCATCTGCCTCTTCCCAAATCACATAGAGCGGGTTCAGGTCATCATACTGATCCCGCTCTTCCCCCTTTTCATTAACCTTAACATCCCAGCCAAGGCGGGTTTTGAACTGATCCGCGCGATCCCTGAACATCCCCCTGGCCAATTCCGGAAAGTTATGCAGCTCATCGGCATACAAATAACGCAACATGACGTGTTCCCCTTATCGTCCATAGTTGGAACAAAGGGGGTACGAACACGTGGTTAATTTAAGGTGAGACCACCGTACGGTCGTTAAACGACTATTAATCCTCTACTGAGTGCAGTGGCGATTGCATGAGTCGTATTTTGCGCACCGAGTTTTGAGCGTGCGCTTTCGATATAGGCCCTGAGCGTATGCTCAGAAATGGAAAGAGAGTGCGCCACCTGCGCTCGGCTATACCCCAGCGCCAGCAATGTCATTGCATCGATTTCGCGGGGCGAGAGCCCCCGCATGTTGTCCGGCTGCCGTTCTTTTGCAAATTCCAGCGCTTTTCGATTGAGGAAATGCGCCACCAATATGAGATCGCGGCCATACGTTTCGACAAATGCCTGCCATGTGATGTCATCACAGCTGTTGTTGACCGTAAACAGCGCGAATTGCCCGCCTGGCCCCCGCAGCGGGATCGAATAGCCCTGATTGCCGACGCCATGTTCCTGCGCGTCCTGCAGGAAGGCCTTTACTGCTTTGCCCGACCAATTCAGCTGTTTCCAGTCCACAGCGTGAAATCGCTGAAAACAACCCAGAATAACCGGATCAATACGATGATAATTCCTGTCTCGATACCGATCATCCCAGGCATCCGAATAAGTCGTGAACCCGTATTGATCCCCGGCCCCATCAACCCAATGATATGTCATGTGGTCAATTTGCAGCTTGTCCCGCAACTGGACTGCTACGCTGGTCAGCTCGTCAAGCGTGCTGGTGCTTTCCAAATCCCCTAGGATCTGGCTCAAATCGAATTTTCTTCCCATTCGCGGGCGCGCAAGCCTCATCCTTTGAGGACGCAATCTCGGCCGCGGCGATCAGTCTTGTGTCGTCAAGCTGCTCGGCCAGCGCGCTCAACCCATTCGCCACAGCAAAGGCGTTGAGGTCCGACAGAACGTCCAAAATCCACTCATTTTGCGCCATCAGGGTGTCCCCGAAATAGTTAACGAAGGGTTAACACAACCATAACATGTGCAGACTAATTCGGCCTACTCGCTGCTTTCTACTCCCCAGAAATAGTGGGGTGCGATTTCTTAAAGCATTGAAAATGCATAATCATCGATAGAAACGATGAACACCCGCAAGGCGTGTGTGCGCCCTGCGGGTGTTGCAGCTGCTGTTTGCCTGAGACCGTTAGTCGCGGGCAGCCAATACTTCTTCAAGGGTGCGCATGCCTGTATGCGGAGCCTGAACCAGCACCGACATGTTGCCCGGCTTGTGTTCGTTGCGCATCATCTTCATGTGCGCCTCAGGCAGATCCTGCCAAGTGAACACTTCGGACATGCACGGATCCAAGCGGCGCTCGACCATTAGCTGGTTTGCAGCCGAGGCCTGTTTGAGATGCGCAAAATGCGAGCCCTGCAAGCGTTTCTGGTGCATCCACATGTAACGCACGTCGAAGGTCAGGTTGTAGCCAGTGGTCCCGGCGCAGATCACAACCATACCTCCCTTTTTCACGACAAAAGTGGACACCGGGAACGTGCTTTCGCCGGGGTGCTCGAACACCATGTCGACGTTCACACCTTTGCCGGTAATATCCCAGATGGCCTTGCCAAACTTGCGGGCTTCTTTGAACCATTCAGCATATTCCGGAGTATTCACCGTGGGCAGCTGGCCCCAGCAGTTGAAATCCTTGCGGTTGATGACGCCTTTGGCGCCAAGGTCCATCACAAACTCACGCTTGCTTTCATCCGATATCACGCCGATCGCATTGGCACCCGCAGTGTTGATCAACTGTATCGCGTAAGAGCCCAGACCGCCCGATGCGCCCCAAACCAGGACGTTCTGGCCCGGCTTCAGATCGTGCGGCTCGTGCCCAAAAAGCATCCGATAGGCTGTTGCCAAGGTCAGCGTGTAGCAGGCGCTTTCTTCCCAGGTCAGGTGCTTGGGACGCGGCATCAGCTGCTGTGCCTGAACATTTGTAAACTGCGCGAACGAGCCATCAGGTGTCTCATATCCCCAGATGCGCTGGCTGGGCGAATACATCGGATCACCACCATTGCAGTGTTCGTCATCGCCATCGTCCTGGTTGCAGTGAATCACGACTTCATCGCCGACTTTCCAGCGCTTCACTTTGTCACCAACCGCCCAGACGATGCCCGACGCATCTGAACCTGCGATGTGAAAGGGTTGGCCGTGGCCATCAAACGGGCTGATCGGCTTGCCAAGCGATGCCCAGACGCCGTTGTAGTTCACACCCGCCGCCATAACGAGAACCAGCACTTCGTGGCTGTCCAGCTTCGGGACATCAACGACTTCCAACTGCATCGCTGTGTCTGGCTCACCGTGGCGCTCTTTCCGGATGGCCCAGGCATACATTTGCTTGGGAACGTACCCCATCGGGGGGATTTCACCCATCTCGTAGAGGTCCTTTTCCGGCGCCTCATACGACGCGATACCGCTGTCGACATCCAAAGCCATGCTGGCCTCCTTTTTCCAACTGTTGCCGCGCCGCAGAATCGCGGCTTTCCAAAGACGAAATATTAGCCCCTGAGTAATATTGCAACCGTTTTTGGTATCTATTTTGTAATTTTATGACCCAGCAGTTGCAGAAATACTTTCTGCACTTGCATCATTCTCAGCCCGAACAACGGGTTCTGATGCTGCCGCGTAATAAGCAAGCAGCTCTGATCGCTCGCCTGATGGGCGCAACACTCCAGCCTCACGACGCAGAATCCGTCGCTCGACCAACTGATTGATGGCATCGTCAACAGCCTCTCCATCATCCTGGGCAACCGCGTCGCCGCCCAACGTCAGCAAACGCGCCTTCAAGTCCTGCTCTGACATCTCACCTTCTTCCTGAACCAGCCGACACGCAGCAGGCACTGGAACAAAGGGAATTGCGGCGCCGATCCTGCGCATCAACTCGCGGGCCAGATCGGTCGTTAGGTCCCGTTCGTGCGCGACTCGAAATTCCTTCAGAGAAATCGGTGTCGCATACCGCACCGAGGCAATCCCGAATCTCTTGTAGCGCCCGACTAGCCTGCGCCAGATCTGCTTGAGCGACCAACGGGTGATAACCCCGATCCGCGCGCGGAAGCGGCGTTCACTATCCTTCGCTGCTGCCGTCAATACGGTATCTTCAAGCACCCGATCATAGTTCAAAGCAACCGGAACAAACACCACATCCCGCCCCTGCGGTTCGACTCCGTCAAGGATATACTTCAACAATCCCAGCTTGGGGCGCCCCAGTTTGCCAGTCAGACTCAGCCCGCCCTCAGGGAACATGGCCTGCGTCACGCCCGCTTCGGTCGCGTGTCTTACATAGCTTGCAAGGACCTGTCGATATAGGTCGCTACCCGACTTGCGGCGAATGAAATAGGCCCCCATCGCGCGAATCAATCGACTTAGAGGCCAGACACGGGCCCATTCGCCCACAGCATAGGATAAGGTCGAATGGTCTGCCGCCAGATAGGTGACCAGCACGTAATCCATATTGCTGCGGTGGTTCATGACATAAACGACCGTCGCATCGGGATCGATATTGTCCAGCGCGGCTTTGTCCTCGTAACCCAACTGCACCTTGTAAAAGGCGTTGCTCAGCATGCGGGCAAAACGGATCGCGATGCTGAAATACGCCACTGTCGAGAATGAGGGCGCAATCTCGCGCGCATAACGCCGTGCCAATTCTGAGGCAACAGCGTCAGGCACACCTTCTTCTTTGGCATGCTGCTGCACCGCCCGGCTTACTTGCGGGTCATAGATAAGCCGTTGAATCATGTCATGCCGCCCCGCCAACTTGAACGGTTGGATCGGGCGCTGAAGGCGCTTGTTCAACCGTGCGACGGCGCGCTCAAGGCGGCGGCGGAAAAACCAGCGCACCGACGGAAACAAAAAATGCGAGGCAAATGTGACCGCGGCAAACAGCACGATCAGCACAAACAGCCAAAGCGGGATTTCCACAGTCTGCATCATTCGGGCACAGTGCCATCAAACGCGACCACCCACAATCTGCAGAAACCGTCGATGCCGCAACGCAGCGAATTGACATGTACTGAAAATTACTATTTACCACCATAGAACGTAATTTTGTTACCCACCGATCCGCGAGGCCCGACCCATGACGCAGTTGCAGAAAGATCGCCCCTGGCTCATCCGTACATATGCCGGTCACTCAACGGCCAAAGCGTCAAATGCGCTTTATCGTGCGAACCTAGCCAAAGGTCAGACCGGCCTGTCCGTGGCCTTCGATCTGCCAACCCAAACAGGGTATGACAGCGATCACACTTTGGCGCGCGGCGAAGTTGGAAAAGTTGGGGTTCCGATCTGCCATCTGGGGGACATGCGGGTTCTGTTCGATCAAATTCCGCTGGAACAGATGAATACCTCGATGACGATCAATGCGACTGCTCCTTGGCTTTTGGCGCTTTATATCGCAGTTGCCGAGGAACAGGGCGCGGATGTCTCGAAATTGCAGGGGACCGTCCAGAACGACCTGATCAAGGAATACCTGAGCCGCGGCACTTATGTGTGCCCACCAAAGCCATCGCTGAAGATGATCGCGGACGTGGCCGAATATTGCTACGATAACGTGCCCAAATGGAACCCGATGAATGTGTGTTCGTACCACCTGCAAGAAGCAGGCGCGACGCCTGAGCAAGAGCTGGCCTATGCTCTGGCGACTGCCATTGCAGTGCTGGACGAACTTCGCCCGCGCGTTCCGGCTGAAGACTTCCCGGCACTCTGCGGGCGGATTTCGTTTTTTGTGAATGCGGGCATCCGGTTTGTCACCGAAATGTGCAAAATGCGCGCCTTTGTGGATCTTTGGGACGAAATTCTGCAGCAGCGCTATGGCATTGAAGACCCCAAGTTCCGCCGATTCCGTTATGGCGTTCAGGTAAACTCGCTGGGGCTGACCGAACAGCAGCCGGAAAACAACGTTTATCGCATACTGATTGAAATGCTTGCGGTGACGCTATCCAAACGTGCCCGCGCACGTGCGGTGCAGTTGCCTGCATGGAACGAAGCGCTCGGCCTGCCTCGTCCCTGGGATCAGCAATGGTCGATGAGGATGCAACAAATCCTCGCCTATGAAACCGATCTGCTGGAATATGGCGATTTGTTCGACGGCAATCCGGTTGTCGACGCCAAAGTCGAAGAACTTAAAAATGGCGCACGAGCCGAATTGGCTAATCTCGAATCGATGGGCGGCGCAGTAGCCTCGATCGAATACATGAAATCGCGGCTGGTCGAGTCCAATGCCGAGCGCCTGAACCGTATTGAACGCAATGAAACCGTCGTCGTTGGCGTAAACAAATGGACCGAGGGCGAAGCCTCGCCTTTGCAGACCGAGGATGGCGGCATCATGGTCGTCGACCCGGCGGTTGAACAGGAACAAATCGGGCGCTTGAACGACTGGCGTGCGGATCGGGATGACGCAGCAGTGGCCGCGGCGCTGCAAGCATTGCGCGAAGCAGCGCGATCCGGTGCCAACGTGATGGCACCTTCAATCGCTGCGGCCAAGGCCGGTGTCACAACTGGCGAATGGGCCGAGGAAATGCGCAAGGCCTACGGTACATATCGTGGACCAACCGGCGTCTCGGGATCTGTTTCGAACAAAACCGAAGGTCTGGAAGACTTGCGCGCAGCCGTAGATGCGGTAAGCGACCGTCTGGGGCGAAGGCTGAAGTTTCTTGTTGGCAAACCTGGTCTGGACGGACACTCGAACGGAGCCGAACAGATCGCCTTCCGCGCACGCGACTGTGGCATGGATATCAGCTACGAAGGTATTCGTCTTACGCCCGAAGAAATCGTAACTGCGGCACAAGAAGACAAAGCGCATGTGATTGGTCTATCTATCCTCTCTGGCAGCCACCTGCCTTTGGTGAAGGACGTGATGACGCGGCTGAAAGCAGCAGGGCTAAGCGATATTCCCGTCATTGTAGGTGGGATCATCCCCGATGAGGACGCGGATCAATTGCGTTCCATGGGTGTATCGAAAATCTATACGCCGAAAAATTTCGAATTGAATGCAATCATGGGCGATATCGTCACATTGGTTGACCCAACGGAAATTGCGGCTGAATAGAAAAGCATATTACAGAAATCTCCATTTCTATTTCCGGTAAAATGGGAATAGATAGGTTCGGGTTTATTCAATTTCCCCTGCAATAAGTAGGGGAATAGCCGAAATGGAGAAGATTATGGCAATCGATCTTGAAAAAATGTCGCGCAAAGAACTGCTCGAATTGCGCAATCGGGTCGAAAAGGCGCTAAAAACCGCCGAAGTGCGTGAGCGAAAAGAAGCGTTGAAAGCCGCCGAAAAGGCGGCGGCGGAATATGGGTTTTCGTTGTCTGAATTGTCAGGAGACAGCACTAAATCGGTAAAATCATCTAAAGCGAAGTATCAAAATCCGAACAATCCGTCGCAAACCTGGACCGGGCGGGGCCGCAAACCGCAGTGGGTTCATGACGCCATAAAAGCCGGTACCGATATTACTGATCTGGAAATCTGATCGGGGGCAAGTGGCAAAATGACTATCCATATTGGAGCCCAAAAAGGCGAGATTGCCGAAACCGTTCTTTTGCCCGGCGACCCGTATCGTGCGAAATGGGCGGCTGAAACGTTTCTTGAAGACGTTAAGCTGGTCAACGAAGTGCGCGGTATGCTGGGGTTCACCGGCACTTGGAAAGGGAACCGCGTTACCATTCAGGGCAGCGGCATGGGCATGCCCTCGCTGTCGATCTACGTGAACGAGCTGATCCGGGACTACGGTGCCAAGACCTTGATCCGGATCGGGTCTTGTGGCGGGATGCAGGACAGCGTGAATGTGCGTGATGTCATTCTGGCGATGACATCGACCACGCTAAGCACACCTTCGCGCGGGATCATGAAAGAGATGAACTTTGCCCCTTGTGCGGATTGGGGGCTTTTGCAGGCTGCGGCATTGGCTGCACAAGCCAAAGGCACGCCAACCCATGTTGGCGGCATCTATTCATCCGACGTCTTCTATGACGAGCGCCCGGATCTGAACGAACAAATGGTTCGGCACGGTATTTTGGGTGTCGAGATGGAAGCGGCAGAGCTTTACATCCTCGCCGCGCGTCACAAATGCCGCGCATTGGCGGTGCTGACTGTCTCCGACCACCTGCTGACCGGCGAAGCCCTGCCCTCTTCGGACCGGGAAAGCAGTTTTGGCGACATGATCGAAATCGCGCTGCAGGCGGCGTTTCCGGCCAGCTGAATTGCGCAAGTTCTAGCGCCCGTGCGTGCGGTCATATCCGTTGCGTGCGGGGCTGCGCCATCCCTCAAGCGCACCTTCAGCCGGGGCAAAGGTTTCTACCAGCAGGGGATAACACGGTGCTGTATCCGATGAATGCTCGGACGAACAATCTCCACCCGGGCACGCGCTTAGATTTCCCAGCAGATCAATCTCGGCGAAGAACTCAAGATAGTCGCCCGGACGAACGGGTGATGCTTTCATGAAATACTGCCCGGTATCACGCGTGAAGCCGGTGCACATGAATACGTTCAATACATCATGCACGGCAGGCTCGGCTTCGGCCAAAGAGATGCCCATATGATCCGCCAGCGCGCGCGTCAGGTTCGAATGGCAACAGTGATGGTACTGCGACCCGGACAGTAAATTGCCGGTATAGGGGTCGCATCGCGTGCCGATAACATCGTGAACCGACCCGCCGAAATCATCGATCCCGTACCACCCCAGCGTATCTGCAATGATTGTCGCCATGGGTCGCATATGTGGAAAGCTCGACCACATGCGCTCACCTACGGAGATATGCGTGCCATGCAACGCGCGCGTCTTGCCGGAATAGAAGCGCTCGGTCAGGTCGTTGAGGTTCCACAGGTTCAGGTCGCCAACCTGCGATCCTTCAACAGAAGTGATCCGAAAGAAATGCCCGGCAGGGACTTCAAAACACCGTGCATCTCGTGGCGGTACCAGCACCTCGCCCGTCTTTATCGCTCCATCACGCGCAGTTTGATAAAGCCCGAGATCGGGCTTTGGCAGCCCGTCATTGGGGTAGCAAATAACGGGCGCAATCGTGCGGCGTGCATCTGCATCAGCGGGTGGGCGGGGCGTGTTCCGAGATTCTGACATGGGCCGAGAGTGGCGCAGTTCGGCCCGGTGGGGAACCCCAAACCACAGCTATTGCCCTTTCAGACACTGCGTGGGCTCGACGTCAGATTTTGAAACCGCACCACAATACGCACAGCGCCACTGGCCCTCGCTTCGATGTTGCCGCCACCTGCAGTCGCGCGTTAGAGACGACGTGCGGGACCGCCAGAAAAAATAGGCAAAAACGCCAGCGGCGAGCAGAAGCAATAGAACGGGCATAGCTCTGCATTGCCTATTGTGTCGAGTTTTTCAAGCCGACACGGTCAGGCAGCGTTCGCATATTCAAACAATTCTGGTGTTTCGTCTTTGGCCGGAACTTTGGGCTCGGGCGTATAGTAAGCCCAGGCTTGCTCCAGCAATTCCAGAGCTTTGGCCGCGTCGTGTTTTTTGTTTTGCCTGCTCATCGGAGTGACCTCTTTTCGAACTCATCACTCCTCCCTGCAGCAAACTTAGAACCGCAGGAGAATAAACGCATCGCATAGTTTTGCAGAGGCGGCATGCACTTGCCGCAACTCGGCAAGCGCGTTGATTTAGTGCACGATCAGACCGCGCGGTCCACCATCATCTTCTTGATTTCTGCAATCGCTTTGGCCGGATTCAGACCCTTGGGGCAGGTCTTGGCGCAGTTCATGATGGTGTGGCAGCGATACAGCTTGAACGGATCTTCCAACTCGTCCAAGCGCTCACCGGTGGCCTCATCCCGACTGTCGATGATCCAGCGGTAAGCATGCAGCAGCGCGGCAGGGCCGAGATAACGGTCGCCGTTCCACCAGTAGCTGGGGCACGAGGTCGAACAACTGGCACACATCACACATTCATAGAGACCATCCAATTTCTTGCGGTCTTCGATGGATTGCTTCCACTCTTTTGCCGGACGATTGGTCTTAGTCTCCAGCCACGGCATGATCGAGGCGTGTTGGGCGTAGAAATGAGTCAGATCAGGGATCAGGTCCTTGACCACTGGCATATGAGGCAGCGGATAGATTTTCACGTCGCCCTTGATCTCATCCATGCCATAGATACAGGCCAGCGTGTTGATCCCGTCGATATTCATCGCGCAGGAACCACAGATGCCCTCGCGGCAGGACCGGCGGAAAGTCAGGGTTGGGTCAATCTCGTTCTTGATCTTGATCAGAGCGTCCAGAACCATCGGGCCGCAAGTATCCATATCGACGAAATAAGTATCGACGCGCGGGTTCTGGCCATCATCCGGGTTCCAGCGATAGATCTGGAATTTGCGCACATTGGTCGCGCCGTCGGGCTTGGGCCAGGTTTTACCGGTGGTGATCCGGGAATTCTTGGGGAGGGTCAGTTGTACCATAAGTTCCTCTCCTTAGAACGTCCGCGCCTTGGGCGCGATTCTTTTCATGCTGATGCCGCCCTCGTCTTCGGTCGTCAGCGGATCAACGATAACCGGACGGTAGCTAAGCTCTACTTTATTGCCATCGACACGGCTGACCGTGTGGACGCGCCAGTTCTCATCGTCGCGCTCGGTGAAATCTTCATGGGCGTGCGCACCGCGGGATTCCTTACGAGCTTCGGCACCAACGATGGTGGCGAGCGCGCTTGGCATCAGGTTGGTAAGCTCGAGCGTCTCCATCAGATCGCTGTTCCAGACCAACGATCTGTCAGAAACCTTCAGATCATCCATCTTGGCGGCGATCGCAGTCATCTTCTCGACGCCCTCAGCCATGGTCTTCGAGGTGCGGAAAACCGCCGCGTCCTCTTGCATGGTGCGCTGCATCTCAAGCCGCAGATCTGCGGTTGGAATTGCACCGCTGGCGTTGCGCGCCGCATCGAACCTGTCAAACGCCTTATCGACAGAGGCCTGGTTCAGAACCGGGTTCGACGCGTCGGCATCCACAACTTTGCCCGCTCGGATCGCCGCAGCGCGGCCAAAGACCACGAGGTCGATCAGCGAGTTTGAACCAAGACGGTTTGCCCCGTGAACCGAGGCACACCCGGCCTCGCCCACAGCCATCAGGCCAGGGACCACGGCGGTCGGGTTGTCGGCTGTCGGGTTCAGAACTTCACCCCAATAGTTCGTCGGGATACCGCCCATGTTATAGTGCACGGTCGGCAGAACCGGAATCGGTTCTTTGGTAACATCAACCCCTGCAAAAACGCGCGCAGATTCTGAAATGCCCGGTAGGCGTTCCGCCAAAGCTTCGGCTGGCAAATGGCTGAGGTTCAGGTGGATGTGGTCGCCGTTGTCACCATGTCCACGCCCTTCGCGAATTTCCATGGTCATTGAACGGCTAACGTAGTCGCGCGGCGCGAGGTCTTTGTACTGGGGCGCATAGCGCTCCATGAACCGCTCGCCTTCCGAGTTGGTCAGGTATCCGCCTTCACCACGTGCACCTTCAGTGATCAGGCACCCCGATCCGTAGATGCCGGTTGGGTGGAACTGAACAAATTCCATATCCTGCAGTGCAAGACCCGCGCGGGCCACCATACCACCACCGTCGCCGGTGCAGGTATGTGCCGAGGTTGCACTGAAATAGGCGCGGCCATAGCCGCCGGTCGCCAGAACAACCATCTTGGCGTTGAAGACGTGCATCGTGCCGTCGTCCAACTTCCAGCACACGACACCCTGACACTGTCCGTCCTCAGACATTATCAGATCAATGGCGAAATACTCGATGTAGAACTCAGCGTTGTTCTTCAGCGACTGACCATACAGCGTGTGCAGGATCGCATGACCGGTCCGGTCGGCGGCCGCACAGGTCCGCTGCACAGCGGGGCCTTCGCCAAATTCGGTGGTGTGGCCACCAAATGGGCGCTGATAGATCTTGCCTTCTTCGGTCCGGCTGAATGGCACTCCGTAGTGTTCTAGCTCATATACGGCTTTGGGTGCTTCACGCGCGAGGTATTCCATCGCATCGGTGTCACCCAGCCAGTCCGAGCCCTTTACGGTGTCATACATGTGCCACTGCCAATGGTCTGGCCCCATATTCGACAAGGACGCCGCAATGCCGCCTTGGGCGGCCACTGTGTGTGAACGGGTCGGGAATACCTTCGTTACGCAAGCGGTGCGCAAACCCTGCTCGGCCATGCCCAATGTTGCACGCAGACCCGCGCCACCGGCACCGACAACCACCACGTCATATTCGTGGGTTTCGTATTCATATGCTGCTGTCATTGTTCTTGTTCCTTACTGCGCATATCCGAGGGCCAGACGCGCGAGCGCAAAGAGACCCGCAGCAATGAGTGTGTATGCAAAAGCTTGCGCGGCCATCAGCGCCAGCTTTTCCGCGACGCCATGCACGTAGTCCTCAATCGCTTCCTGGGCTTCGCGCAACAAATGCGGGACGACAACAACCAGTGTCAGACCCATGATAATCGCCGGGAACGGGCGGCTGTAATAGGTCAGAGCCTCTTCGTAGGTTCCGCCTAGGGCGTGCCCGAAGGTAAATACAAACAGCGGAACAAGGATGACCAATGCCGCCGAGCTGAGCATCATTTGCCAGTGGTGATGTGTACCTGCACGTCCGGCCCCCATGCCCTGCGCGCGTTTACGGTCTGTGAGAAACTGCATCGCGAACCTCCCCTTAAAGCGCTACGGCTGTGATCAGAGCCAGGACAGTTGCCAGCACGAACATGCCAATGCCCATCTTCTCGGACACTTCAACATTCACGCAATATCCCAGATCCCAGATGACGTGCCGCAAACGGCCCAGCATGTGATAGAAAATGGCCCAAGCCGCGCCGAACATGATCAGATCACCCAGGAAACTGGTCATCAATCCATTGATCAGCTCAAAGGCGCTTTCCGATGTGGCCGCAGCAAGTAACCACCAGACGACCAACAAAGCCAAACCAAAAGACGCAAGACCCGTGATGCGCACCATAATCGAAGATATGGACGTCATCTGTGGACGATAGATCGTCAAATGTGGAGAAAGCGGGCGGTTGCCTCGATTTACATCGGCCATGTTGGCTCCTTTTCGGTTGGCTACCGAACGTTTTACTGTTTTTTACGACTCTGTCACGCGCTGCAGGTGCAAAATCCAGTAAATTTAACACAAAATCGCTGATAAGCCGCGTTTGTGATCACACAAAATATTCTCGTGATCACAAATCACATTCGATACCGCCAATGTTAGCGTTTTCAATGAAAAAGCAATGTGATCACGAATCTATTATTGGAGCGGCGTCAGCCCTGCAGTCTGCTGTGTCACCTCGCGTAAAAGCTTCTTGCGAATACGTTCGGGATAATCCGCGAAGCCTGCTGCAGAGACGACAAAGGCCCCCTCGCCAACGATGACGTTCTCGAAGAAATAGGCTGTCAGATCGGGTTCACTTTCTTCAATCGCGATCGCGTTCACGGTGATGCCGCGATCCCGCAGTTTGGCGTGGATGGTCGACGGCTCGATTCCTTCATTCGAAATTCCGTCGCCCGAAAGATCAATAAGATGCCTTTCGCATTCGGGCACGTCGTCAAAGCTGGCAACCGTCATATCGAGCGCCTCACCTATCGCAGTTGAGAAGTTACGCCAGACACGAGGATCAGCTGCGACCTGATCAGCAAAACTGTCCAAGGTGTTAAAACTATCGATCCGGGTCCAGGGGATCGTGATCCTCTGGCGAGAACTGCCTGTCCATTGCACGAGCATCAGCCGAGCCTGTCCGCGCACCAAGGCCTCGGATACGATAGGGTCCCGCAGACCTGCGGCAAGACCGTCCATTTGGATACGATATTCCTCGGAATCAACCGAGCCTGAAACGTCTACGGCCAAGGCCAGAGCCAAATCACAAGCATAGGCCTGAGATGCCAGATACAGGCTGGCGGCGAGCGCACGAAACATCATCATGCGCCAAGCGTAGCATGGATTTCGCGGACCGTGATCACTTGAATGTCAGCCGCCAGAAGGCATTGGCTACATCGGCATAAGAGCCCAATAATCCAAATCTAGCAGAACGTTAGGAAGATATCTCCCCTCGTCATTGCGCAGAACGAAGGGCTCGCCGCCTTTGGTCGCAACAAGGCGCAAGCGGATGGCACCGATTCCGGGAGTTCCGGTCTCGGCCTTGTCCAAAACCTCGGACCAGGCTTTGATCGTATCGCCCGAGAAACAAGGGTTGGCGTGGGCACCTCCGTTCAGACCAACGATCATCTGCGCATTCGCGAGGCCATTAAACGACAAGGCACGCGCCATTGAGATAACGTGGCCGCCATAGATCAACCGTCCCTCTGGACGGAAGGTGAGGTCGAAATGCACTTTGGCGGTGTTCTGCCACAGGCGGGTGGCCAGCATGTGCTCGGCCTCTTCGACGGTCGCGCCATCGACGTGATCAATCGTTTCTTCCGTGTTGTACGCATCCCAGCGGTGGTTTTCGCCGGATTGTACAAAATTGTATTTCGAGAAATCGAGCCCCGGTGGTACCACCAGATCGCTGACATCAAGCGCCTTTTTCAGATTGGGCACCACCGTCTCTGGTGCAGGCGCGTCGAGGTTTGATTTGCGCACCATGACCCAGCGAACATACTCGATCACCACTTCGTCGCGCTGGTTCAGCCCGCGGGTGCGGACCCAGACGACGCCGGTTTTGCCGTTTGAGTTTTGCTTGAGGCCGATCACCTCGGATTCGGCGCGCAAGGTATCGCCGGGATAGACCGGTTTCAGCCAGCGACCCTCGGCATAGCCCAGATTGGCGACCGCGTTCAGCGAGATATCGGGAACCGTTTTGCCGAATACCACATGGAACGCCGCCAGATCATCAATCGGGCTTTGCGGCAGGCCACAATTCCGGGCGAACTCATCCGAGGAATAGAGCGCATGTCGTGCAGGGTAGAGCGCGTGGTACAACGCGCGCTCGCCTTCGGTCACCGTGCGCGGCACGGCGTGATGCAGGATCTGCCCGACTGAATAATCCTCGAAAAAGTTACCCGGATTGGTTTTTGCCATTATTGCTGTCCCAGTTTCATGTCGGGGGTGTAATCAGCGGCGACCTCTTTGGTCACAGCCTGCGCGCAACGCATCACGTTATTTGCGGCGTCAAAGGCATAGGACGGGTCGCCATAAAGCTCCCATCCCTTTGCCAACGCGTCCGAGACCTTGTGGCAGAAGGCTGATGTGTCTTCCTCGGTCAACAAACGATAAAGTTTCGCCATTGATTAGGCCCCTTAACCACCAAACGGAGACGGACCAACCAGCCCGTGAATATAGCCCACAACGCCCAGCAGCACGATGGAGCCCACAAAGAACATGGCATCTTTGCCGTATGTGCCGGGTTCGCCCGGCGCCCAGTCTGGTTCGGATTTGTTGATCACGATCACTTCGACAATCGCCCAGGCCAGCAAGCCACCAAACAGGATGATCGACGCCAGATCACCGTTCACCAACAGGTGCGCAAAGGCCCAGAGTTTAAAGCCACCCAGCATGGGGTGACGGACCTTGTTCAACAGGCGACCTTTGGTTCCCGCAGGGCTGGCCAGATAGAACGCGATCAACACCAGCAGGTTGTTGACGTGAATCAGAAAGGTTGGCGGCGCCCAGACATATATGAAATCGGTCATGCGATAACCGAAGATCATCAACAATACCGAGGCCACCAAGGCGAGCGCCACGACGCCCTTGCCCGCGTCGCCCATGGCGGCACGTGGTTCCGGCATCGCGCGCTTAAAAAGATGTGCGGCCCACCAAAGTGCCACACCAAGGATCAGAAGAACAAAGCCCATACTGGCTTACCCCGCTTGCAAAGCTACTATCGCCTCTGCTTTTGCCAGAGTTTCGCGGGCAGTTACAACGTGTAGGTTTTCAACAATCTTGCCATCGACAACGGCGACCCCCTGCCCCTGCGACTCGGTTTCCTCGAAAGCGGCAATCTGACGGCGAGCCAGATCAATCTCATCCTCGGAAGGGGCAAAGGCGGAGTTTGCGATGTCGACCTGGGCCGGGTGGATCAGGGTTTTGCCATCAAAGCCCATGTCGCGGCCCTGGGCACACTCGGCGGCCAGACCGTCGGTGTCCTTGAAGGCATTGTAGACGCCATCGACGATGATCAGCCCCTCTGCCTTGGCCGCCAACAGGCACAGGCCAAGCGAGGTCATCATCGGCAAACGGTCGGGGCGGAAGCGCGTCTGCAGCTCTTTCGCAAGATCGTTGGTCCCCATGACAAAGCCTGCCATCAGCGGATGTGCGGCAATTTCAGCTGCGTTCAGCATCCCGCGCGGCGTCTCCATCATCGCCCAGATCGGCAGGTCTCCGGTGATTGAGGTCAGCGCATCCACATCCGCAGCAGAACTCACCTTTGGCAACAGAACGGCATCTGCATCCATCTCGCGCACGGCTTCGGCATCCGCGCGCCCCCATTCGGTATCAAGCCCGTTGATCCGCACGATCTTGACCCGAGCGCCATAGCCTCCGGCGGCCAAAGCCGCCTTGAGGGTCTCGCGCGCGTTCTCTTTCTCATCAGCCGCAACCGCGTCTTCAAGATCAAAGATGATGGCGTCCACCGGCAATGTGCGGGCCTTATCAAGCGCGCGTTCACGCGAGCCGGGGATGTATAGTACCGAGCGATAGGGGCGTTGGCGCGGGTCCACTGGACTCTCCCATTGAAATAATGTTGCGCGGAATGGGGCATTTTTTGACGGAAAGTTCAAGAACAAAATCGCCGCAGCGCAGCATTTCCTGCGCTGCGCAACGTGCGTTGCCTTAACGCGATGTCCTTTTGCCTACGGCACGCTGCTTTGAGGAAGAGCTTGAAAGGGGTGACCAATGAAAACGATTATGCTGAAAATGACGATTGGCTTGGGCATCATGGTACTGGCAGCGCAACAAGTCAGCGCACAGAATTGTGCGCCACGCGAAGACGTGATCAAGCGATTGACAAAGTCATATGGCGAAACCCGACGAGGCATCGGTATTGCGCGTCGGGGAGCGGTGATGGAGGTTTTTGCCTCGGACCAAACCGGCAGCTGGACCATTGTTGTGACCTTGCCGGAAGGTGTGACCTGCCTGATCGCCTCAGGCCAGTCTTATGAAACACTGGCCGAAGCATTGCCGCCCAACGCCTAAACCAGCGCATCCCAAATAAGTTTGCTTCCCGTCAGGGTCAGCAAGACGTAGGCAATGTTGAAAAACAATCGTTCGGAGAGCATGAAATGCGCCCTGACGCCCAGCCAGGCCCCGAGGATCGCAAACGGGGTCAGCAACAGGTCTGCCAAGGCTGTGTGCCAAGTGAAGAGGCCCAGATAGGCGAAGGGCACGAATTTGACGGCGTTGATTACCCAGAAGACCAGCACGGTCGAGGCTTGAAATTCGGTTTTCGTCAGGCGTTGTGACAGCAGGTACACGGCGGCGGGTGGGCCGCCCGCATGGCTGACAAAGCTGGTGAATCCAGCGATCAGCCCGGCAAACAGGCCCGCCGATGGAGGCAACCGGTTGGCAAAGCCCCGCACCCAGCCTCTGGTCTGGGCAACGTGCCAGATCACGAAACCGACCGATATTCCGCCAATCAACAGACGTAGCAGATCGTCATCCGTCGCACGATATAGCCACGCGCCCAGCGCGATACCTGGTACTGCGCCCAACATCAGAAGGCGCGAATCCGGCCAGCTCCAGCGTTTCCAATACGGCTTTAACGTCGCCAGATCGATCACCATCAGTATCGGCAGCATTAGCGCTAGCGCCTGTCCTGGCGTCAGTATCAGAGCCAGAATCGACGAAGATGCAAACGCCACTCCCGAGCCGAACCCACCTTTCGAGATGCCCGCGAAGATCACCGCCGGGATCGCCACTGCAAAAAACATCAGGTTCATCTCGAACATCAGGCACCCCGGAAATATGCATGATTCACAGGCGGTTTAGCGCAATCGGCGGGGTGGGTGCAAACGGTATGCGGTGGCATGCCGCGCCGCAGAAGGCTTGCGTGACGCCGCTTTTGCGACTAGCACAACCGCGATTTCAAAACCGACCGGAGATATTCCAAATGGCCAGACCTAAGATCGCGCTGATCGGCGCAGGTCAGATCGGCGGCACGCTCGCCCACCTCGCTGCAATGAAAGAACTTGGTGACGTCGTGCTGTTCGACATCGCCGAAGGCACCCCGGAAGGAAAGGCGCTGGACATCGCCGAATCCGGCCCCTCGGAAGGCTTCGACGCCAAACTGAAGGGCACCCAGTCCTATGAGGACATCGCCGGTGCCGACGTCTGCATCGTCACCGCTGGCGTGCCGCGCAAGCCGGGCATGAGCCGCGACGACCTGCTGGGCATCAACCTGAAGGTCATGAAATCGGTCGGTGAAGGCATCGCCGCAAACGCTCCGGATGCGTTCGTCATCTGCATCACCAACCCGCTGGACGCGATGGTTTGGGCGCTGCGTGAATTCTCGGGCCTGCCGCACAACAAGGTCTGCGGCATGGCGGGCGTTCTGGACTCGGGCCGTTTCGCACACTTCTTGTCGGTAGAGTTCAATGTGTCCATGCGCGACGTCACCGCCTTTGTTCTGGGCGGCCATGGCGACACGATGGTGCCTTCGGTGCGCTACTCGACCGTTGCCGGTATCCCGCTGCCCGATCTGGTAGAGATGGGCTGGACCACGCAGGAAAAACTGGACGCCATCGTTCAGCGCACCCGTGACGGCGGCGCAGAAATCGTTGGCCTGCTGAAGACCGGCTCGGCTTTCTATGCACCGGCGACTTCGGCGATCGAAATGGCCGAAGCCTACCTGAAAGACCAGAAACGCGTTCTGCCCTGTGCTGCCTATTGCAACGGCGAACTGGGTGTCGACGGCATGTATGTCGGCGTGCCTACCGTAATCGGTGCAGGTGGCATCGAGCGCGTCGTCGACATCAAGCTGAACGAAGAAGAACAGGCCGGTTTCGACAATTCGGTCAATGCCGTTAAGGGCCTGATCGAAGCATGCAAGGGCATCGACAGCTCGCTGGCCTAAGTCACGAACCCTAGAACCAATGAACCGGCCCTCTTCAAGGGCCGGTTTTCTTTTACACGGTGCCAAGCTGGCTAAAAGATGTTCGCGCAAACGTCGCAAAACTCATCTATGAATGTGTTTTGTGGGCATGATCCCGGATCATCGAATCAATTTCCACGCCCCGCAATTTTTGTGATCACACCCCAAAAAACTGTGATCACAAATACTGAAAATCTTCGACAATTTCCCGTGACCGGTCAAAAAACTCTTTAATTTTGGCGCTTAGACACCCCTATAACGGTGTAATCGTAGTCAGACGGGACAATTTCGATGAACATTCACGAATATCAAGCCAAAGCGCTTCTTCGCAGCTATGGCGCTCCGGTCTCCGATGGTCGCGCAGTTCTGCGCGCCGAGGAAGCCAAAACCGCAGCCGGTGAATTGGACGGGCCGCTTTGGGTCGTCAAGGCGCAAATCCACGCGGGTGGTCGCGGCAAGGGTTCCTTTAAAGAGGCCGACGCCGGTGAAAAAGGCGGTGTCCGTCTGACCAAATCGGTGGAAGAAGCCGCCGAAGAAGCCAAAAAGATGCTGGGCCGCACGCTGGTCACCCATCAGACCGGCCCTGCAGGCAAGCAGGTGAACCGCATCTACATCGAAGCCGGTTCGGGCATCGAACGTGAACTTTACCTGGCCCTGCTGGTGGACCGCCAGACCAGCCGTATCTCATTCGTATGCTCGACCGAAGGCGGCATGGACATCGAAGAGGTGGCCGCTGCGACGCCTGAGAAAATCCTGTCCTTCTCGGTTGATCCCGCCACTGGTTATCAGCCCTATCACGGCCGCCGCATCGCGTTCTCGTTGGGACTGGAAGGCGCGCAGGTCAAACAATGCGTCAAGCTGATGAACCAGCTCTACAATGCCTTCGTCGAGAAGGACATGGAGATGCTGGAGATCAACCCGCTGATCGTCTCGGACAAGGGCGACCTGAAAGTACTGGACGCAAAAGTCGGCTTTGATGGTAACGCGGTATACCGCCACCCGGATATTGCCGAGTTGCGCGACACGACCGAGGAAGACCCCAAGGAACTGGAAGCGTCCAAATACGACCTGAACTACATCGCGCTGGACGGTGAGATCGGCTGCATGGTCAACGGTGCCGGTCTTGCGATGGCCACGATGGACATCATCAAGCTTTACGGTGCCGAGCCTGCCAACTTCCTGGATGTGGGCGGTGGCGCGACCAAAGAGAAAGTAACCGAGGCGTTCAAGATCATCACCTCGGACCCCAACGTCAAAGGCATTCTGGTCAACATCTTCGGCGGCATCATGCGCTGTGATGTGATTGCCGAGGGCGTCGTTGCCGCGGTGAAAGAGGTGGGCCTGCAGGTCCCGCTGGTCGTGCGTCTGGAAGGCACGAATGTCGAGAAGGGCAAAGAGATCATCAACACCTCGGGCCTCGATGTGATCGCAGCGGACAATCTGAAAGACGGTGCCGAGAAAATCGTGAAGGCCGTCAAAGGCTGAGTGTCATCCCGTAGGGTGGGCTTCAGCCCGCCTTTCCCAAGATTTTGGCGGGCAGAAGCCTGCCGTATAAAGGAGAACGCCAGATGGCAGTCCTCATCGACGAAAATACCAAAGTGATCTGTCAGGGCTTTACCGGCTCGCAGGGCACATTCCACAGCGAACAGGCCATCGCCTATGGCACCAAGATGGTCGGCGGCGTGACCCCCGGCAAAGGCGGGATGACACATCTTGACCTGCCCGTGTTCAACTCGGTCCACGAGGCCAAGCATGTGACCGAAGCCAATGCCAGCGTGATCTACGTGCCGCCGCCGTTTGCAGCGGATTCGATCCTCGAGGCGATTGATGCCGAGATGGAAGTGATCGTCTGCATCACTGAAGGCATCCCCGTTCTGGACATGATGAAGGTGAAGCGTGCGCTGGAAGGGTCGAACTCGCGCCTGATCGGCCCGAACTGCCCCGGTGTCATCACGCCCGACGCCTGCAAGATCGGCATCATGCCCGGCCACATCCACAAGCGCGGCTCGGTCGGTGTTGTGTCTCGTTCGGGTACCCTGACTTATGAGGCCGTCAAACAGACCACCGATGTGGGTCTGGGCCAGTCCACCTGCGTGGGCATCGGCGGCGACCCGATCAAAGGGACCGAGCATATCGACGTGCTGGAATGGTTCCTGGCGGATGACGAAACCGAGTCGATCATCATGATCGGTGAAATCGGTGGCTCGGCCGAGGAAGAAGCTGCACAGTTCCTGGCGGATGAGGCCAAGAAAGGCCGCAAGAAGCCCACGGCAGGGTTCATCGCGGGCCGCACGGCCCCTCCTGGCCGCCGCATGGGCCACGCGGGCGCCATCGTCGCCGGCGGCAAAGGCGGCGCCGAGGACAAGATCGAAGCCATGCGCTCGGCTGGTATCGTCGTGGCCGAAAGCCCGGCGCAGCTGGGTGAGGCTGTGCTGGAAGCCATCGGTTGACCAGAATTTGACTGCTTTGGGAGGAGCGGTAAACATGACTTTCGGCGAAGCCATTAAAACCTGTTTCTCCAAGTTTTTCACCTTTTCGGGCCGTGCCTCGCGGCCCGAATACTGGTTTTTTTTCCTGTTCATCGTGATCTGGAGCATCATCGCCGGGATCATCGACTGGCAGTTCTTCACTCAGGTCGCAGTGACTGAAACCGAAACATCCAAATCCGTCACGGCCACCTCAACAGGCCCGGTCCAAAGCATCGTCAGCCTGATTGTCTTCTTCCCGCATCTGGCCGTTGCATGGCGGCGGATGCATGATACCGGGCGCAGCGGGCTTTATGCTCTGCTGCCGATCCTGCTGATACTTGGTGCGCTTGCCGTCCTGATCTTTGGCATCGGCCTTGCCAGCCAGTTCCATGGCGGCACGTTGGATATCCTGTTCACCCGCGCAACTCTTCTTATTGTCATTCCGACACTTCTTGTCCTGTTTGTGTCGCCCCTCCTGGTTCTGTGGTGGCTGACCCGCCCCAGCGAACCAGGCACCAACCAATACGGTCCCAACCCATATGAGGTAGCCCAATGACCGAACACTCGCCCAACACCGCCTTTCATGCCTCAAGCTTCATGCAGGGGCATAATGCCGAATATCTGGAGCAGCTTTATGCCCAGTACACCAAGAACCCCGGTGCGGTCGACGCAGCCTGGGTCGAGTTCTTCAAGGCCATGGGCGATGACGCGCCGGATGTGCAGCGCGAGGCCGAGGGCCCTTCGTGGGCGCGCAGCGATTGGCCTCCGATGCCTGCCGATGATCTGACGGGTGCGTTGACTGGCGAGTGGGCCGAGATCGACGCCAAAGCAGCGGGCAACAAAATCAAGGATAAGGCGGCGGCCAAGGGTGTTGAGGTCAGTGATGACCAGATCAAGCGCGCGGTGCTGGACAGCCTGCGGGCGCTGATGCTGATCAGGGCCTATCGTATCCGGGGACATCTGGCAGCTGATCTGGACCCGCTGGGCATGCGCGCCGCCAGTACGCATCCCGAGCTGGACCCGAAGACTTACGGGTTCACCGATGCTGACATGGATCGACCGATCTTTATTGACAACGTGCTGGGCCTGCAGATGGCCAGCATGCGCCAAATCGTCGAGATCGTGAAGAGGACCTATTGCGGCACCTTCGCGCTCCAATACATGCATATCTCGAACCCGGAAGAGGCCGCGTGGCTGAAGGAACGCATCGAGGGGTTCGGTAAGGAAATCGCCTTCACCAAGGAAGGCCGCAAGGCGATCCTGAACAAGATGGTCGAGGCCGAGGGTTTCGAGAAATTCCTGCATGTGAAATACATGGGCACCAAGCGGTTTGGTCTGGATGGTGGCGAGGCACTGATCCCCGCGATGGAACAAATCATCAAGCGCGGCGGCGCCTTGGGCCTCAGCGATATCGTCATCGGTATGCCACACCGGGGTCGTCTGAACATTCTGGCCAATGTGATGGGCAAGCCCTATCGCGCGATCTTCAACGAGTTTCAGGGCGGCAGCTTCAAGCCCGAAGACGTGGATGGATCAGGCGACGTGAAATATCACCTCGGCGCGTCAAGCGACCGAGAGTTCGATGGCAATAGCGTTCACCTGTCGCTGACCGCAAACCCCTCGCACCTTGAGGCGGTGAACCCGGTGGTTCTGGGTAAGGTCCGCGCCAAGCAGGACCAGTTGAACGACGAAGACCGCACCAAGGTGATGGGCATCCTCTTGCACGGTGATGCGGCCTTTGCCGGTCAGGGCGTTGTCGCCGAAGGCTTTGGCCTGTCGGGCCTGAAGGGGCACAAGACCGGCGGCACCATGCATATCGTGGTGAACAACCAGATCGGCTTTACCACCGCGCCACATTTCAGCCGTTCCAGCCCTTATCCCACGGATATCGCGCTGATGGTTGAAGCTCCCATCTTCCACGTGAATGGCGACGACCCCGAGGCGGTGGTGCATGCCGCCAAGGTGGCGACCGAGTTCCGCCAGAAGTTCCACAAGGACGTGGTGCTGGATATTTTCTGCTATCGCCGGTTTGGTCATAACGAGGGCGACGAGCCCATGTTCACCAACCCGATCATGTACAAGAAGATCAAGACGCATAAGACCACGTTGTCGTTGTATACCGAGCGCCTTGTCAGGGACGGGCTTATCCCCGAAGGCGAGATTGAAGACATGAAGGCGGCCTTTCAGGCACATCTGAATGAAGAGTTCGATGCCGGGAAAGACTACAAGCCAAACAAAGCCGACTGGCTGGATGGGCGCTGGTCGCATCTGGACAAGCACAAAGACGAATACATGCGCGGTGAAACCGCAATTACACCAGAGACGCTGGCCGAGATCGGCACCGCTCTGACCAGCGCCCCCGAAGGTTTTGCGATGCACAAAACCGTGGGCCGGTTGCTGGACCACAAGAAACAGATGTTCGAAAACGGAACCGGCTTTGACTGGGCAACGGGCGAGGCTCTGGCGTTTGGCTCTCTGCTGACCGAAGGCTACCCTGTACGTTTGGCCGGACAGGACGCGACGCGTGGCACATTCAGCCAACGCCATTCTGGATTTGTCCATCAGGAAACCGAGGAACGGTATTACCCGCTGAACAATATCCGCAAGGGCCAATCACATTATGACGTGATTGACTCGATGCTGTCCGAATACGCGGTGCTTGGGTTCGAGTATGGCTATTCACTGGCCGAGCCCAACGCGCTTGTTCTCTGGGAGGCACAGTTTGGCGATTTCGCCAACGGGGCGCAGATCATGTTCGATCAGTTCATTAGTTCGGGTGAATCGAAGTGGCTGCGGATGTCTGGTCTGGTCACGCTGCTGCCGCATGGGTTCGAAGGGCAAGGCCCAGAGCACTCATCCGCACGGCTTGAGCGGTTTCTCCAAATGTGCGGTCAGGACAACTGGATCGTGGCGAACTGCACAACGCCTGCGAACTATTTCCACATCCTGCGCCGTCAATTGCACCGGACCTTCCGCAAGCCGCTTATCCTGGTGACGCCGAAGTCGCTGCTGCGCCATAAGCTGGCGGTCAGCAAGGCCGAGGAATTCACCACAGGCTCGAGCTTCCATAGGGTGCTGTGGGATGATGCTCAACAGGGCAACTCGGACACTAAACTGGTGGCAGATGACAAGATCAAGCGGGTCGTCATGTGCTCGGGCAAGGTCTATTTTGATCTGCTTGAGGAACGCGATGCGCGCGGCATCGACGACATCTACTTAATGCGGATCGAGCAATACTATCCTTTCCCCGCGCATTCGCTGATCAACGAGCTTGAGCGCTTCAAGGGGGCCGAGATGGTCTGGTGTCAGGAAGAACCCAAGAACCAGGGTGCTTGGACCTTTATTGAGCCCAATATCGAATGGGTTCTGACCCGCATTGGCGCAAAACACACCCGTCCGGTCTATGCCGGTCGCGCAACTTCGGCCTCGCCCGCGACGGGTCTGGCCAGCCAACACAAAGCCCAACAAGAAGCGCTGGTGAACGAAGCGCTGAGCATTGAAGGAAAGTAAACGATGACGATTGAAGTTCGTGTTCCCACGCTGGGCGAGTCTGTCACCGAAGCCACCGTTGCGACTTGGTTCAAAAAACCCGGCGATGCAGTCGCCGTAGATGAGATGCTGTGCGAGTTGGAGACTGACAAGGTTACGGTTGAGGTGCCCTCACCCGCTGCTGGCGTGATGGGTGAGATCGTTGCAGCCGAAGGTGAGACCGTGGGCGTCGATGCCCTGCTTGCCACGATAGCGGCGGGCGAAGGGGCTGCGCCTGCTCCGGCAGCGGCGGCCCCGGCCCCGGCCCCGGCGGCAGCGGCACCCGCAGCATCAGGCGGCAGTGTAGATGTGATGGTGCCGACATTGGGTGAATCCGTCACCGAGGCTACAGTCTCGACATGGTTCAAACAGGTCGGCGACAGCGTTGCACAGGATGAAATGCTGTGCGAACTGGAAACCGACAAGGTCTCGGTCGAGGTCCCTGCCCCGGCGGCAGGCGTTCTGGCTGAAATCGTTGCGCCTGAAGGCAGCACGGTCGATGCTTCTGCCAAATTGGCGGTGATCTCGGGCGCAGCCGCAGGTGCGGCAGCGGCTCCGGTGGCGGCCGTCGCCGCTCCGGCTGCAGCCAGCACAGGTAAAGACGTGTCCAACGCTCCATCGGCTGAGAAAGCGATGGCCGAAGCTGGTCTGTCTGCGGATCAGGTCACTGGCACCGGACGCGATGGTCGTATCATGAAAGAAGACGTGGCAAAGGCAGTTGCAGCAGCTACGGCCCCAGCGCCTGCGGCGGCTGTGCCCGCCCCCGCTGCCCAAGCTCCGCGCGCGCCTGTGGCTGCCGAGGATGCGAGCCGCGAAGAGCGCGTGCGCATGACCCGTCTGCGCCAAACCATCGCCAAGCGCCTGAAAGACGCGCAGAACACCGCCGCGATCCTGACCACCTATAACGAGGTGGACATGACTGAGGTGATGGCTTTGCGCAACCAGTACAAGGACCAGTTCGAGAAGAAGCATGGCGTACGTCTGGGCTTTATGTCCTTTTTCACCAAGGCCTGCTGTCATGCGCTGAAAGAAGTGCCCGAAGTGAATGCCGAGATCGACGGCAATGACATCGTCTACAAGAACTTCGTGCATATGGGTGTGGCCGCAGGTACGCCGCAAGGGCTGGTGGTTCCAGTCATCCGGGATGCGGACTCGATGTCTTTCGCAGCGATCGAGAAAGCCATCGCCGAAAAAGGCAAGCGCGCCCGTGACGGTAAACTCTCGATGGCGGAAATGCAGGGCGGCACTTTCACGATCTCGAACGGAGGCGTCTACGGCTCGCTGATGTCTTCACCGATCCTGAACCCGCCGCAATCGGGCATTCTGGGCATGCACAAGATCCAGGATCGTCCCATGGTCATCAATGGTGAGATCAAAATCCGCCCGATGATGTATCTGGCGCTGTCCTATGATCACCGTATTGTGGACGGCAAGGGTGCTGTGACATTCCTTGTCCGCGTAAAAGAGGCGCTGGAAGACCCGCGCCGTCTGCTGATGGATCTGTAAGATGGCGACTCATGTACTGTGGCAAGCCGATGTGGCCGATTTCGATGCCTGGCTGAAGGTGTTCCGCGAGGATCAACCGATGCGCAAGGCCGCGGGTATCCGCGACCTGCATGTCTGGCGCGATCCAGATCAGCGGGATCATGCGATAGCGATGTTCGAGGTTATGAATCTGGATAAGGCCAAAGCCTTTTTTGGGTCCGAAGAACTGGCGATGCACCATGAACGCGGCGGCATTGCGCATATATCAATCAAGCTGCTGGAACCCGTTTGAAATATAGGTACCCGACCCGCCATACCGGATCGGAACGCTGCCGGATCACCCGGTCGATTTAGGAGAATGTAATGGCAAATTATGACGTCATCGTAATCGGCGCCGGACCCGGCGGCTATGTCTGCGCCATCCGTTGCGCCCAACTGGGCCTTAAAACCGCAGTTGTCGAGGGGCGCGAGACGCTGGGTGGGACTTGCCTGAACGTGGGCTGCATCCCCTCGAAAGCATTGTTGCATGCCAGCCATCAGTTGCACGAAGCCGAACACAACTTTGCAAAGATGGGTCTGAAGGGGAAGTCACCTTCGGTCGATTGGAAGCAGATGCAGGCCTACAAGGACGAGGTCATCGATGGCAACACCAAGGGCATCGAGTTTCTGTTCAAGAAGAACAAGATCGATTGGCTGAAAGGCTGGGGCTCAATCCCTGCTGCGGGCAGGGTCAAGGTTGGTGATGAGGTCCATGAGACCAAGAACATCATTATCGCTTCGGGCTCTGAGCCATCGGCACTGCCTGGCGTCGAGGTTGACGAAAAGGTCGTGGTGACTTCGACTGGCGCGTTGTCTCTGGGCAAAGTTCCCAAGAAAATGATTGTGATCGGTGCCGGTGTGATCGGGCTTGAATTGGGCTCGGTCTACAGCCGTTTGGGCGCAGAGGTGACGGTGATCGAATTCCTCAAGGAAATCACGCCGGGTATGGACCCCGAGGTTCAGAAGACTTTCCAGCGTATCCTGAAGAAACAGGGTTTGAAGTTCGTCATGGGCGCTGCGGTGCAAAAGACCGAAGCCACCAAGACCAAAGCCAAGGTAACGTACAAGCTGCTCAAGGATGACAGCGAGCATGTCATCGATGCCGATACTGTGCTGGTGGCCACCGGGCGCAAGCCATATTCGGATGGGCTGGGGCTGGACGCTTTGGGCGTCGAGATGACCCCGCGCGGCCAGATCAAGGTCGGCAGTGATTGGCAGACCAACGTGCCGGGCATCTACGCCATCGGCGACGTGACCGAAGGCCCGATGCTGGCCCACAAGGCTGAAGACGAGGGCATGGCCGCAGCCGAGCAGGTTGCAGGCAAGCATGGTCATGTGAACTATGGTGTTATTCCTGGGGTCATCTACACTTGGCCCGAGGTGGCCAATGTGGGTGAGACCGAAGCGACACTCAAAGAACAGGGCCGCGCCTACAAGGTCGGCAAGTTCATGTTCATGGGCAATGGCCGGGCCAAGGCGAATTTCGCAGCCGACGGGTTCGTCAAGATTCTGGCAGACAAAGAAACCGATCGCATTCTGGGCGCGCATATCATCGGCCCCGCGGCCGGAGACCTGATCCACGAGGTTTGCGTCGCCATGGAATTCGGCGCATCAGCCGAAGATCTGGCCCTGACCTGTCACGCTCACCCGACCTATTCCGAAGCAGTGCGCGAGGCGGCGCTCGCCTGTGGTGACGGGCCAATTCATAGCTGACCAAACCTGAGCAGGTCCTCTACCTAGTCTCCTTGAGCGGCACCCCGTGTCGCTCAAAACCATTTGCGGCAGGTGATCAGACGCGGTTTACTGACTCCATTGCTTTTGGAAAGGAAGTCAGATGAGCGTCAGTTTACAGGTGATCTATCCCATAGGTACAGAAACACATTTCGATTTCGACTATTATGTCGACACACATCTTCCGCTTGTCGGCGAGCACATGGGGTCACATATCGAACGTACGGTCGTAACCAAAGGCATTGCGGGAGGCCCTGAAGCGCCAGCAGGTCATTACGCGATCGCAACGATCATGTTTGAAGATCAGGACGCCATGAACGACGCTATGTCAAAGGCAGGCCCTGTCCTGGCCGATCTGCCAAACTTCACCAATGTCAAACCGCAGATGCTGATCGGTGAGGTGATCGGCTGAATCAGAGCCATCCTTGCCTACCACATGGTTCTAGCGGCGCGGGCACCCCATTCCTGATCATATTGCGCGCCGCCTTCCTCTCCTGACGTCATTTCCGACAATATCTCGCCAGCCGTCGGCAGGCCCTCGCTTTCATCGTGGCCACTCCAGGTTCTGGCCCGGATCAGGGCGCGCGCGCATTGTGTGTAAATCTCGGATATCTCGATTACGATTACGGTTGCGGGGCGTTTTCCGTGTTTTTCGAACCGGGCGCGCAGGGCTTCATCAGCAGTCAGTTGAGCGTTCCCATTTACCCGAACCACATTGTTCGAACCGGGCGCCATGAACAACAATGAGACGCGTGGATCGAGTACGATATTTCGCAGGGAATCCAAGCGGTTGTTTCCCCGCCAATCCGGCAGTGCCAGGGTGCCTTGGTCCAGTTCCAACACAACTGGCCCTTCATCTCCACGCGGGCTGCCATCGACACCTTCGGAGCCGACGGTGCTGAGGATACACAAGCGTGAGGCCATAATCCATTTGCGGTAGAGCGGTGTTAGCCGCCGCGCCACTTTGCGGATCGAGGCTGCTCCGGGCGTGCCATACAGAGCCTCAAGGGCAGTGATATCCTTAACGAATTCCATCCGGGTCAAACCCCACTTCTCTCATCAATTCGTTCGAGCGTGTCTCAATCACGTTTTCCAGCTGCTCAAGAAAGGCATTCCGCGCAACGCCGGGTTCAATCGGATTAAGGAAATCGACAATCGCGGTGCCTGGCTTGCGCATGACACCGGTTCTGGGCCAGAAGACGCCCGCATTGGTGGCAACTGGCACGCACGGGAACCCGAGCCCTTCATACAGAACCGCCGTTCCAACCTTGTAAGGCTTGTGTACCCCTGGCGCGACGCGCGTACCTTGCGGGTAGATCACCAACTGACCGGGTTCGCTGAACTCGCGCGCAACATCCTTGACCATTTTGGCAACCGCCGCCCCTCGTTTTCCGCGATTGACCGGGATACATCCCAGACGGCGCGCATACATGCCAATGACCGGCGTCCACAGAAGCTCTCGCTTCATGATGAACTTGCCGTGCGGGATGGCGTCGAAGATTATGATGATGTCCAGAAACGACTGGTGCTTGGCGCCGATCACAACCTCGCCATGTGGGACTTCCCCGCGCACTTCGCAGCGAATACCAACCATCCAGCGGGCCAACCACTTGGTTGTGCGCGCATAGGTTTTGCATGCTCGCAATGCGCCACGCTTGGCGAACAGCGCATAGGGGGCAAAGACAAGCCCCAGCACCAGCATCCAGGCATAGATGGTGATCATAAAGATCAGCGACCGGACCCATTGAATAGCCATGAACATCACGAAAGCTCCTTCAACTTGCGCTGCGCGGCTGACCATGTGGCCAGAAACGCAACGGCCGCGCCCAATACCGGGATCAGCACGGGCAGGATCCAACCGATACCCTGAAACCCAAGGCCAGTGAGAAAACCACCCGCATCCGAGGCTTCGGGGAGCAAAAATACACCCGTCATACCCAGCAAAGTGCCAACTGCTGCTCCAAACAGCGCCCGGAACGTAAAGCGGCGCACGAACGCTCCGGCGATGAACCGGTCCCGCGCGCCGACCTGACGCAGAACCTCGATTATCTGCGCGTTGGCGGCAAGCGAGGCGTTGGCGGCAAGCGTGATCATAGCGGCAGTGGCGCCACCGATCAGCAGGATCGAAATCCAGCCCAGACGCCGCAGTGAATTGGCCGCATCAACCAATGGCTCGCGCCAGCGAGTGTGATCATCCAGCACTGCGCCCGGCACCTCAGCCCCTAGCCGCAGCCGCAGGCCAGCCGCATCAAGACCCGGCTCACCTTCGATAATCTCTATCAGCTGCGGGATTGGTAAAGTGTCCAGAGGCAAGTCCGGTCCGAACCAGGGTGACAGCAGTGTGGCCTGCTCTTCGCTCGTCAACGCGCGAGCCGAAGCCACACCCGGCGTTTGCTGGAGGACATTCAAAGCAGCCTCGGTTTGCGCCGCACGTTGATCTGCAGGGGCATTGATCCGCAAGGTCGCTGCCCCCGCCAACTCTGAAGCCCAACGATCCGCCACACGGCCCGAGGCTAACGAAAGAGCCAGCGCAAACACCGCCAGAAAGGCCATTGCGCCAGACACGAACAGGGTCAATTGCGCCGTAAAGCCCGTGGGTGGCACCACCCGGTCGGCGCGGCTGTCACGGCGCAGCAAATTGCGGATCGTGCCCTTGCTCATAGATCCGCCCCCGCAAGCTGCACCCGGCGCTGCGCGATACGCAGTACGCGAGCCTGAACCTGGCTTTTGGCGGCGCGGATCAGGCTTAGGTCATGGGTGGCGATCAGCACGGTTTTTCCCATCCTGTTCAATTCGACCAACAGGCGCAGAAGTCGTTGCGACATCTCCCAGTCCACATTGCCGGTGGGTTCATCCGCAAGCACCACATCGGGCGATAGGATGACTGCGCGGGCCAATGCGGCACGCTGGCGTTCGCCCCCCGATAGTTCAGGCGGGTGCGCCTCAAGCCTGCTGCCAAGCCCGACCCAGCCAAGCAGTTCGGTCAGATCGTCCTGCTGCCCATTTTCAGAGCGCCCCGAGACCATCAGCGGCAACGCGACATTCTCGGCCAGCGTCATGTGATCCAAAAATCGGCAATCCTGATGCACCACGCCAATTCGGCGGCGCAGCAGCGCCATCTGATCACGGTCCATGCGGGCGATATCCTCGCCAAAGGCCATCAACCTGCCCGAGGTTGGCAACAACGCGCCATAACAGAGTTTCAGCAATGTGGTCTTGCCCGCACCCGAAGGCCCGGTCAGAAAGTGGAACGATCCGGGCTGCAATTGCAGCGAAACATCGCTCAGCAACTCACCACCGCCGTAGGTATAGCTGATATTCTCCAGCTCGATCACGCCTGCCCCCTTTGTTCTGCTCACCTCTTGCCCGAGCGCAGCGGTGGATTCAATGCCTCGGGCGGGGCCAATTGGCGACACTTGGCCCGCGAAACCGAAAACACGCTTTGCTGTTGGGTCTTAACGGAATATCATCCCTGAAAAAACTATTATCAGGCCAGCCTTGAAGGCCAGGAGGCAGAATGCGTTTAACGTGTCCGAATTGCAGCGCCCAGTACGAAGTCCCGGACGAAGTGATCCCCGAGGACGGGCGCGAAGTTCAATGCTCGGCTTGCGAAGAGACCTGGTTTCAGGAAAAGTATCCAGTCGCCAGCAAAGCAGAGCTGGAAGCGAAATCTGCGAGTGCAATCCAGGCAGCCTTTGCCGAACCGGAAGATGTTAAGTCAGAGGATGCGCCAGAACCCGATGCGGCCAAGGCCGAGCCAGAAAAGGTTAAGGTAGAAGACACACCAGAACCCGATGCGCCCGAGGAATTGAGTGTTGGAAACGTAGACCCAGCGGTATCCAGCATCCTCAAGGAAGAGGCTGCACGCGAGGCAGAACTGCGCGAGCGTGAAGGCAGCAATCTGGAAAGCCAACCTGATCTGGCATTGGATCCGCCTGAAGAGCCCAAAGTCAAACCGAAACGGCCCTCGGCCACTGAAACCGCCGCTGACGCAGGTCAGAAAGATGAGCTGCCGGATGTTGAGGCGATCAACTCGGGTCTGCGCAGCGACTTGACATCGGACGAAGCTGAAGCCGTTGCTCCGGCCCGCAAATCCGGTGGGTTTCTGCGTGGCTTTGCCTTGATCATTATCATCGGCGTCATTCTGTTTCTGATATATGGCAATGCCAATCAGATCAGCGAGGCGGTTCCGCAAGCCGATCCGATGCTGAAATCATATGTCTCACTGGTCGATCAAGCGCGCCTTTGGCTTGAGACACAGACTGGGGGCGCAGGGCAGAACTAGAACCTTTCGAGCAATCGCTTGAGGTATTCCAACTCGATCTGAGGCCGATCCTGTTCACCGGTCCGGCGGCGGATTTCATCCAGCAACTCGCGCGCACGGCGATATACATCTTCGCCTTGCAGCAGGTTGTCGTCGGTCGAGATTGATCCCGCGGAACCTGGCGTACGACCCAATGGATCGCGGTTATTGGCCTGCATGTCGCCGGCCTCGGTCCCTTGACCCGGCTGGTTCTGCTGGTTCTGCGCCAGGGCTTCGCCCAGTGAACGCATGCCTTCGCGCAAGGCTTCCATCGCCTCGGATTGACGGTCAATCGCCTCGGCCAGATCATCGCTGCGCAAGGCGTCTTCGGCGTCGTCCATGGCCCGGCCCGCACGGCCCAATGCTTCGCGCGCAGCGTCGCCTTCGGGTGTACCACCGCCGGGCAGACCTTGTTGTTGCCGACTCAACTCATCCCGCAGCGCCTGCTGCCGATCCGCCAGTGACCCCTGACCTTGCTGGCCTTCACCAGCCTCATCCTGACCCTGGCCCTGGCCGCCCTGGCCTTCATGGCTCTGGCCGCGTCCCAGACCACCGTTGCGACCCTCATTGCCCTGACTTTCGCCCGCTTGCGCACCGGGGTTGAACTGTTCCTGCAGGTCGCGGAATGCCTGATCGCTGAGGCCCTGTTGTTCGCGCAGGGTTTCTGCCAGCCCTTCCATGGCCTGCTGTCCTTCGGACTGGCCACCTTGGCCCTGCCCCTGTGTGACGCGCATGTTTTCCATCATTTGCTGGAACTCTTCTAATGCCTGCTGCGCCTCGGCCATGCGGCCTTGTTCCATGAGCTCCTGAATGCGGTCCATCATTCGCTGCAGGTCATCCTGCGTCATCTGCAGGGTTTCGCCGTTCTGGCCCTGCTGTCCTTGCTGCGTCTCACCGTTTTCCTGCGCCAGACGCTGGAGTTGCCGCATGTAATCCTGTGTCGCTTCGCGCAGCTCCTGCATCAGTTCGGCAATCTCTTCGTCGCTGGCACCGTTCTGCATCGCTTCGGTCAGACGCTCCTGCGCACGGCGCATCCGTTCCAGTGCGTCGGCCAGCGTGCCATCCTCGATCAGAACCGCCAGATCCCACAGCGCTTGCGCAATTTCTTCCTGCTGTTTGACGTTCAGTGCGCCGTATTTGTCGAAGGTCTCCAGCCGCCGCAGGATCACACGCAGACGCAGATACGCTGTATCTGAGCGGAACAGGTCCTCGGGTAGGTGCGAAACCGCACGCAGCAATTGCGATACACGCAGCGCGTTTTCGCGCGACCAGAGCAGATCGCGCCGCTGTTCGATCACCGCAGCAGCCAATGGGTCAAAGAACCTACGGGCCGGCAGTTCTGTCAGATAAGGTTCTGCCACCGTCTCTTGATCTGCCGCGTCGATAGCCATGAGGGTTATTTTTACCGGCAAATGTGCCCAAGGGTGCTGCGAGAAATCCTCGATCAAGTCTTCGGTGAAATCGGTCCGATCGCCTGTAATCGGCATTGGCAACTCGACCGTAATGATCTCGCGCGGTTCAGGCTCGGTCGCAAGACCGAATTGACGGTTGACCGCAGGCAGGTCCAATTCGATCCGGGCGGTGCCGGAGACGATTCCATAGTCATCCGCAGCAGCGAAGGGCAGCTTCATCTGTCCGCCAGCCTCTGATTGCGCCACTCCTGCCGTCGCGATCCTGGGGGCAGTGTCTGGAAGGATCTCAAGCGCCCAATCGCGCCCTGCCGGGCCATCAATCCGCATTTGGCCCGAGCGTTCCGCAACAAATTCCTGTTCCGGTTCTGTCGCGGCTTCGGTGCCCAGAGGTGTCGAAGATTCTGTCAGGCTGTGCGCGCCGATCTCGCCGTAGAACCGAAGTGTGATGCGGCTGCCTTTAGGCACCGTCAACGTCGGATCGGTCTGATCGGCAAGGTAGAGCGTTGGCAGCCCGGTGTAGCGCGGCGGTTCAATCCAACCCTCCCAAGTCGGGCCCTGCCCCGCCTGAGCGGTCCCCGGCGTCATGTCAGCGACCGAGCCTATCCGCCAGAACGAGCCGAACAGAGCCGCAACGACGAGTGCCAATAAGGCAGCATAGCGAAGCGCATAGGGATCGCGAGACGCCAGCCGCAAGTCGGGTTTCACCGGATCGGCCTTTGATGCACGATCTGCCATGCGCGTCTGGTGCGCATGCCACAGTGCCACCGAATCCGCATCCATCGCACCGATTGCCTGATCGTCCATCAGTGCTTGTATCGGGCGTCCGGGCAGGGTTTCATCCAGCCGAACCAGCGCCTCGGCCCGGGTTGGCAGGTGGAACCGTCTGATTCCCAAAACCGCTGTCGCAATTAAAGCAATCAATGCGACCGCTGCAGAAATCCAAACGGCTTCAATGCGCACAAGATCGTGCAGACCCAGCATCAGGGCGGCCAGCAGCGCCATAAGAATAGAAAAGAACGGCCAGAAGGCGCGCATCACCTGCTCAGCCAGCATACCCCCGTGCGTCAGCCACAGGGACAGTCTTGGAATTGGCAAGGTCTGGTTGTCGCGCAAGGCGGGCCTCCTGATCGGCCCGACGCGCCTATCGCGTCAAAGCCACTCAGGTATGGTATCGCGGTTTATGATTTCGTCAAAGCTTGGGCGTTCACGAATTACGGCAAATTGATCCCCGTTCACCAGAACCTCAGGGATCAGGGGCCGCGTATTGTATTCGCTAGACATGACTGCACCGTAGGCACCTGCACTGCGGAATGCGATAAGATCGCCCGATTTCAAAGCCGGCATGTTGCGTTGTTTTGCAAAGGTATCCCCGGATTCACAGACCGGACCAACGATATCATACGGGCGCTGTTCGACCCCTGCGGCAGGTTCTTCGACCGCCACTATATCATGATACGCCTCATACATCGCGGGGCGGATCAGGTCGTTCATTGCGCCATCGAGGATCAGGAAATCGCGGTCTTCGCCGGATTTAACATAGATGACCTTGGACACCATCAGACCCGCATTGCCAGCGATCAGTCGACCGGGCTCAATCTCGATCTCGCAGCCCAGATGGCCCAGTGTTTTCTTAACCATCGCACCATATTCAACCGGCAGCGGAGGCGCGTCGTTGGAACGGGCATAAGGAATACCCAAACCACCGCCCAGATCGAGGCGGCGGATGTTATGCCCCTCTGCGCGTAGGCGCTCTGTCAGTTCCGCAACCTTCATATAAGCCAGTTCAAACGGCTCAAGCTCGGTTAGTTGCGATCCGATATGGACATCGATCCCAATCACCTCCAGTCCCGGAAGGCTTGCGGCCAGTGCATAAACCTCGGTCGCACGCGAGATTGGGATACCGAACTTGTTCTCGGACTTGCCGGTGGCGATCTTGGCGTGGGTTTTTGCATCCACGTCCGGATTCACCCGAACAGTGATCGGCGCAACCTTGCCCAATTCCAGTGCAACCGCATTGATCACCTGCATTTCGGGCTCGGATTCGACGTTGAACTGACGAATGCCACCGGTCAGAGCGGTACGAATCTCATCCGCTGTCTTGCCGACGCCCGAAAAGACAATCTTGTCTCCGGGCACGCCCGCGGCTTTGGCGCGCAGATATTCCCCGCCCGAAACCACATCCATTCCCGCACCTGCCTGCGCCAGCGTCTTCAGGATGGCCTGATTGCTGGCCGCTTTCATCGCATAGCAGACTAGGTGATCAGTGCCCTCAAGCGCGTCATCGAACAGCTTGAAATGCCGCTGCAGCGTCGCCGTCGAATAGACATAGAACGGGGTTCCGACCGCGGCAGCGATTTCGGAGATTGGCACATCCTCGGCGAAAAGCGCGCCGTCGCGGTAGAGAAAATGATCCATACCGCGCGCTTAGACCAAAAGAGGTATGTGGATCAAATGATTCCGGTAGGGTTGTGGTCACCGTCGCGGTTCAGAATGTCTTTGACGCGCCAACCCTCGCATATCCTGAAACCGAGACCCCGGACCCGCTAGGTGCGGCGGTTGGTTCCGTTCGGGGTGCGCCTGACGGGTCGCAAGCTGCAAGTACGGCGAGGCAGAGGATCAGGCCGGCAGGTCTCATGCATTTTCTCTTTGTCATTCAGGATGTGTCAGATGCAGATGGGTGTGCGATCAGCAAATTGCAATTTTGGAGTTCAGAGCCCCAGATAAACGCCCAGCCCACCGCGTCTGAGACCAACGCCAACACCACCATAGGTGCCGCTGCTGCCTACGCCGACGCTTGCGCTCATGGTGGGCTGTATGGGTTCGCCATCGGCACCACACCCGGCCAAGGCCGCTGCGACCGCAATCAATAGCACCACCCGTCGTATCTGCATTACACCAGCGCCTTCCATCGCTTGATCTGGGCCCGCACCTGATCCGGTGCGGTGCCGCCATAGGATTGGCGAGAGTTTACCGAATTTTCGACGGTAAGAACAGAATAGACGTCGTCGGTGATGTCCGCGTGGACCGATTGCATGTCCTCCAGCGTCAGATCCGGTAGGTCGCAGCCCTTGCTTTCAGCCATGGCCACCAGCGATCCAGTGACATGGTGCGCGTCGCGGAAGGGCAGGCCCAGCACGCGGACCAACCAGTCGGCCAGGTCGGTCGCAGTTGAAAAGCCAGACCCGGCAGCGGCAGCCAGGCTTTCGCGATTGGCGGTCATGTCCTTGACCATGCCTTCCATCGCGGCAAGTGCCAGCATCCAGTTATCTGCCGCATCAAATACCTGTTCTTTGTCTTCCTGCATGTCCTTGGAATAGGTCAGCGGCAGCCCCTTCATCACCATCATCAGGCCAGTATTCGCACCAAATATGCGGCCAACCTTGGCACGGATGAGCTCAGCTGCATCGGGGTTCTTCTTTTGCGGCATGATTGATGAACCAGTCGAGAAGCGATCAGACAGTGATACAAACCGGAATTGGGCCGAGGACCAGATTACCAATTCCTCGGCAAAGCGCGACAAGTGCATGGCGCAAATCGAGGCGGTCGACAGGAACTCCAACGCGAAGTCGCGGTCGCTGACAGCGTCCAATGAGTTGGCTGCGGGGCGGTCGAAGCCCAGCGCCTCGGCTGTCATCTGGCGGTCGATTGGGAAAGAGGTCCCGGCCAACGCGGCTGCGCCCAAGGGGGATTCGTTCATCCGGGCACGGGCGTCGCGCACGCGGGACAGATCGCGGCCAAACATCTCGACATAGGCCATCATGTGGTGACCCCAGGTTACCGGCTGCGCGGTTTGCAGGTGGGTGAAACCGGGCATGACCCAGTCTGCCCCGGCCTCGGCCTGCGCCAAAAGCGCGCGGATCAGGGCCAGAAGACCGGATTCTGCGGCATCTAGCTGGTCGCGAACCCAGAGTTTGAAATCGGTCGCCACCTGGTCGTTTCGCGACCGGCCAGTGTGCAGACGGCCTGCGGGTTCTCCGATCACCTCTTTCAGTCGCGCCTCGACATTCATGTGAATGTCTTCCAGCGCAGTCGAGAACTGAAATTCTCCGTTCTGAATTTCTGACAAAACGGTGAGCAGGCCTTCCCGAATGGCGTGCGCATCACTATCAGTAATAACGCCTGTGGCAGCCAGCATGGCGGCATGGGCGCGCGAGCCTGCGATGTCCTGGGCTGCCATCCGCTGATCGAACCCGATCGAGGCATTTATCGCCTCCATGATCGCGTCTGGACCAGCGGCAAAGCGGCCGCCCCACATCTGGTTCGAAGATTGATCGGTCATGAAAGAAAACCCGGAGTTGATATGCGCCTGTTACGTCTGATCCCCCTTTATATGGCCCTAGCGCTGGGTGCAAACGCCGCTTTGGCAACAGATGCGGCAACGCTTGGCCCATTGCGTGAGGGCAGCCTGAAGCGGCTGATACTGCATAGTGAGCCCAAGCCGGTCAAAGTGGTCGATTTTGAACTAGAAGATGATGGTGGCACCGGATCGCTGGCCGACTACAAAGGCAAGTATGTGCTGCTGAACTTCTGGGCCACATGGTGTGCGCCGTGCCGCAAAGAAATGCCTCAGATCGCTGAACTGCAACAGGAGTTTGGCGGTGACAAATTCGAGGTTCTGACCCTGGCGACCGGTCGCAACACACCTGCCGGGATCAAGAAGTTCTTTGACGAAAACGGCATCGACAACTTGCCGCGCCATCAGGATCCGAAACAGGCGGTTGCACGCGAAATGGGAGTGATTGGCCTGCCGATCACTGTGATCATCGACCCCGATGGCAATGAGATCGCACGCCTGATCGGTGATGCAGAATGGAACTCGGACAGTGCCAAGGCGATAATTTCAGCGCTTGTCGAAGGCAATAGCTGAGGTCCCGCGCGCTCTTGCAGAAAATCTGTGTTAGAATGAGACCGGCCCCAACGGGCCGGTTTTCGTTTGCGACCGGAAGAAAGGGAGACTCCGATGAAACCGGTAGTTCTGTTGATTGGGCGGTTGCCGAATGTAATCGGCAACGTGGCACAACAACTGGATCACCTGCCGATTCAGTGGCTGGGCGCGCATGATCAGGATGAGGTGCGGCGGCAGCTGGACGCGGAACCGCGCATCGCCTGTGCGATCATGGGCGCGGGTCTTGATGACAAGATACGCGGAGAAATGGTTGGCATCATCGCCGCGCGAAGGCCCGATATCTGCATCCATCTCAAAGATCGGGCCTCTGGCCCTGACGGGTTAATGCCGTTTGTCGCACGCATCGTCCAGCATGAGATTCTGGAAAGCCTGGAAAGCGGCTGACGCCACGCCACCTTTGACAGACAAATCGCCCGCTTGCAGGTTATCTGCAGGAGGATGGAATGCCGCTGGAAATACTATTGATCCTCGTCGTCGGCGGCATTGCCGGGGTCGCCTTGCTGCTGCATCTGACGGGCAAATCACGCTTGCAAGTGCTGACGCCCAAGACAGCACAGGAACAGTGGCTGCGTCACTTTCCAGATGATTCAATCATTGACGTAACCGTTGCCCATGATAGTCACGCCGCCCTTATCCGAACCGAAACCGGAGCCGGTCTGCTGTGGTCCTTTGGTGCCGATACCGTGGCCCGCCATTTACGGGATTTCGATTGGCTGGATCATCCCGAAGGCTTTGAAGTCCTGTTCCACGATTTCAGCACTCCTCGGGTCATCGTCCACCTTGATGAGACCGAACGCCAGCACTGGCAATATCTGATGGATCCCGCATGACCGATCACGTGAGCTTTCCCGACGCGGTGCAATGGGCCGTGCCCTTCTTCATCGCGGCCATTCTGGCCGAATTCCTTTGGATCGCGATCAAAGGCCGGGGCGGTAGGTACGAAACCCGCGATGCCTTGACCTCGCTGATCATGGGGGCAGGCAATATCGCCTCGGGCTTTTTGCTGGGCTTCATCGCATATGCGTTTTTCATGTGGCTGTGGCAGATAACACCGCTCAACCTAGGGACCTCGATCCCGGTCATCATCTTGTGCTTTGTACTGGACGATCTGCGGTATTACTGGGTGCACCGCTTTGGGCACCGCATTCGCTGGGTCTGGGCCAGTCATGTGAACCACCACAGCTCACAGCATTACAACCTGACAACGGCGCTGCGGCAGACCTGGACCTATACATTCACCTTTATGATGGTGGTACGTGCGCCGCTAATCTTACTAGGCTTTCACCCGGCGATGGTGCTGTTCGTCGGAGGTCTGAACCTGATCTACCAATTCTGGATCCATACCGAAGCGATCGGCAAAATGCCGCGCTGGTTCGAAGCCGTCATGAATACGCCCAGTCACCACCGCGCCCATCATGGGCGAAATGCGCGATATCTTGATTGCAACTATGCGGGTGTCTTTATCATCTGGGACAAGATGTTCGGCACATTTGTCCCCGAGCAAGAAGATGACAAGGTCGACTATGGGCTTGTCCACAATATCGGCACGTTCAATCCGCTGCGCGTGGCGTTTCATGAATGGGTTGGAATCTGGCGGGACGCCACCCAACCGGGCCTGACCTTGCGCCAACGTCTGGCTTATTGTTTTGCCCCTCCGGGCTATAGCCACGATGGCAGCCGCGACAATTCCCAACAGATCAAGGCCAAGCACCTTGTCCGCCATCCGCAAGATCACGGCACACCGGGATTCGAGCAGTTCGGCACCAAATCACCTGCTTCCACAGCCAAGCGGGCCTAGGTCTCAAAAAGACCTTTTCTTTGCTTGAAATTTGGCACAAGCGCTCCATATCCCCTGAGATGTTTTAAGAGTGCATTTCCGGAGGTCCGCATGTCAAAGCTGATGAGAATTTCTACGATCACAGGTTTGCTGGGCCTCGTCATCACAATGACCGTCGCACTCAACGGAGCAATGCCCGCGCTATTGGGGTTGGGATTTGTCATGGCCGCGCTGGGACTTTTAGGAGCGCTTATCGGTGCAGCTGCTTCGCTGCGTCATGCATGGCAATCAACACACTGATCTTCCGCCCCACCACCTGCGATAAAATTTTGAGCGTTAACCCCGGTTTTACCTGTCTTCCCTGAAACTGGCCCCGGCCAAAATCATCGGGATCAGGGGAACGGTACGTCATGGGAAACAGGAAACGCGCAGACCTGCCCGAGGGATCGGACGACCCTTTGAGCGCCGCCGTCACTTCACGGGATCGATCGGTGGTACAGATGGCGACCGAAGCCGTAAAGCATAGACAATGCAGGCTGGCGTTCCAGCCTGTCGTTCAAGCACATCCTCCTCAGGGAATCGCGTTCTACGAAGGGTTCATCCGTGTATTGGATGAAACCGGCCGCGTCATCCCCGCGCGCGAGTTCATGCCACAGGTTGAGAACACGCCAATTGGCCGGGACCTTGATTGCGTCGCGCTTGAAATGGGGCTGCGCACTCTGATCCGCAACCCTGGCATCCGCCTGTCGATCAACATGTCCGCGCGGTCCATCGGTTATTCCAACTGGTCGCGTGTGCTGGATAGGTTTCTGAAAAAAGACACAAGCTTGGGCGAAAGGTTGATTCTGGAAATCTCAGAATCTTCGGCGATGCAGGTGCCCGAACTGGTGGTAGATTTCATGGATCGCCAACAAGCCCGCGGTATCGCCTTTGCGCTGGATGATTTTGGGGCCAGTAACTTTGGCTTTCGCCACTTTCGTGAATTTCTGTTCGATGCCGCCAAGATCGATGGGCAGTTCATCAGGGGCATCAGCAGCAATCCCGACAATCAATCGCTGGCGCGCGCACTGATTGCAGTTGCGCGGGAATTCGAAATTCTTGTCACCGCCGAATCGGTCGAAAGTGACGAAGATGCTCATTTCCTGATCGCAAATGGTGTCGATTGTCTGCAGGGCTTTCTGTATGGAGCGCCTTCAGTCACTCCGCCCTGGAGCTCGAAAAAAGCTGCAAAAACGGGCAGTTGATAGCAGCTGGTCGCGCGGAACACCGCCAAGGCTCACTCTGAGACAAGCTGTCCGTTGCTGCAGATGCAGCATTGCGCTATTGCAGAAGATGCTTGAGCGGGGGATCACGAGGCGCTCTTGCACCCGGAGAAGACTTCTCCTCAAACCGCGCCGTCAGATTTCCCACAGGACCATGACGGTAAAGGATTGACTTTATGACCAACGTAGTAATCGCATCCGCCGCACGTACGGGCGTCGGTAGCTTTAGCGGTTCGTTTGCGAACACCCCCGCACATGATCTGGGCGCTGCCGTCCTTGAGGCCGTTGTAGAACGCGCCGGGATCGATAAGGGCGAGGTAAGCGAAACCATCATGGGCCAGGTTCTGACTGCTGCTCAAGGCCAGAACCCAGCGCGTCAGGCGCATATCAATGCAGGTCTGCCGCAGGAAAGCGCGGCTTGGGGCATCAACCAGGTTTGTGGCTCGGGCCTGCGCGCTGTCGCCCTGGGCGCTCAGCACATCCAGTTGGGCGATGCCGAGATCGTAGCCGCCGGTGGACAAGAAAACATGACCCTGTCGCCCCACGCCGCCGCCCTGCGCGCCGGTCACAAAATGGGTGACATGAAGTATATCGACACCATGATACGCGATGGTCTGTGGGATGCCTTCAACGGCTATCACATGGGCCAGACGGCTGAGAACGTGGCCGAGAAATGGCAGATCAGCCGCGATATGCAGGATGAATTTGCCGTCGCCTCGCAAAACAAGGCCGAAGCCGCCCAGAACGCTGGCAAGTTCGCCGACGAAATCGTGCCCTTCACCATCAAGACCCGCAAGGGCGACATCGTGATGGACAAGGACGAATACATCCGCCACGGCGCGACGATCGAAGCCATGGGCAAACTGCGCCCGGCCTTCGCCAAGGACGGTTCTGTCACAGCCGCAAACGCTTCGGGCCTGAATGACGGTGCCGCAGCCACCCTGCTGATGTCGGCTGAGAATGCCGAAAAGCGTGGGATTGAGCCCTTGGCCCGAATTGCATCCTACGCGACCGCCGGACTTGACCCGTCGATCATGGGCGTTGGCCCTATCTACGCTTCGCGCAAGGCGCTGGAGAAAGCTGGATGGTCGGTCGATGATCTGGATCTGGTCGAAGCAAACGAAGCCTTCGCAGCGCAAGCCTGCGCCGTGAACAAAGACATGGGTTGGGACCCGTCGATCGTGAACGTGAACGGCGGTGCGATTGCTATCGGCCACCCGATCGGTGCATCCGGTTGCCGGGTTCTGAACACCCTGCTGTTCGAAATGAAGCGCCGGGATGCCAAGAAGGGCCTTGCGACCCTCTGCATCGGCGGCGGCATGGGCGTTGCACTGTGCGTGGAGCGTGACTAAGTGCGCTGAAAACCAAATACAAAAGGGCGTCCACTGGGCGCCCTTTTTTGTTACAATCGGATCATATCCCTTAGATGCGACAATATCGCCGGACAGAAAGATAAGATCGAGCACGAAACGATATTGCGCATCCTTAACTCTCAGAGTAACAGAATTACCAAGACGACTAAATTTGGAGGAGTCCTAAATGGCACGTACAGCACTCGTAACCGGCGGTTCCCGCGGCATCGGCGCAGCAATTTCCAAGGCGCTGAAGGCCGAAGGATACAATGTTGCCGCCACTTATGCAGGCAATGACGAAGCCGCCGCAAAGTTCACCGACGAAACCGGTATCAAGACCTATAAATGGAATGTTGCGGATTATGACGAATCCAAAGCGGGCATCGAAAAAGTCGAGGCCGAGGTTGGCCCGATCGACATCGTGGTCGCCAACGCTGGCATCACCCGTGATGCACCCTTCCACAAGATGACGCCTGAGCAATGGCATCAGGTTATCGACACCAACCTGACCGGCGTCTTCAACACCGTGCACCCGGTATGGCCGGGCATGCGCGAGCGTAAATTTGGTCGTATCATCGTGATTAGCTCGATCAACGGTCAGAAAGGTCAGTTTGCGCAGGTCAACTATGCTGCGACGAAAGCAGGTGATCTGGGGATTGTGAAGTCTCTGGCGCAGGAAGGCGCACGGGCGGGTATCACCGCCAATGCCATCTGCCCCGGTTATATCGCGACCGAGATGGTCATGGCAGTGCCGGAAAAGGTCCGCGAATCGATCATCGGCCAGATCCCGGCTGGTCGTCTGGGTGAACCGGAAGAAATCGCGCGCTGCGTCGCCTTCCTGGCATCGGACGATTCGCAGTTCATCAACGGCTCGACCATTTCGGCAAACGGGGCACAGTTCTTCGTCTAAACCGACGACCTGAGAATGAAAACGGGCCGGTCCAACAAGGACCGGCCCTTCTTTTATCCCGTAAGATCACGCGCGCTGTGATCAGCGGGAACCGAATAGCCAGGACCAGAACCCGACAACCGCCTTGCCGCGCTCTTCATGCGCACGGTGAATGGCATTCTGAATGGCTGGGTTTGTTGTCATCTCGATCATGCTGAACCCTTCTCAATCAAGTTGGATTTGTCTTGCCATCAGCATGGCCTTTGATTTTAAATCGCACAAACGAGAGTTTTCGCCCATTCAGTTCAGAAAAACTTAACTGTGATGACTGACCGCCTGCCTCCGCTGACTGCATTGCGCGCCTTCGATGCCGCCGCACGACATATGTCGTTTGCCAAGGCGGCGGAGGAATTGAATGTGACCCCTGCCGCCCTGTCCTTTCAAATCAAGTCGTTAGAGGAGCATCTGGGCCACCCCTTGTTTCGCCGTCTCAATCGCGCCGTCAAACTGACCGAAGCCGGGCGTACATTAGCCCCCGGAACCGCGGATGGCTTTGCCGCCCTGCAAGCCGCGTGGCAAGCGACGCGGAGGCTGCAGGATGAAACCAGCCTGACGGTTACAGCAGGCCCTGCCCTGACAGCGAAATGGCTGGCGCCGCGCCTTTATGAGTTCGCCCGTGCAAATCCGGGGATTGACCTGAAATTCTCGGCCACTCTGCGCAACATGGACCTTGAACGCGATGACGTCGACGTGGCGATCCGCTTCGGCTATGGGCCGGATGAGGGGCTCTATTCCGTTCCCGTCCGCAAGGAATGGCTGACACCGGTGATGACCCCGGAACTAGCCGAGCAATTCCCCACGCCTGCGTCGTTGCGCGAGGCCCCTCTGATCCATGACGATTCGATCAGTTTCCTCAAGCCGCGTTGCGACTGGCCCGCGTGGTTCCGTGCGGTTGGATTGGATTTCACTCCGACCCATGGGGCGCATTTTTCGAACGCCGATCACGCCATCGACGCTGCCGTGGCCGGGGTGGGCGTGGTTCTGGGGCGGCGCGCCATGATCCTGAAAGACCTGACCGAAGGGCGACTGGTCGCGCCGTTCAAAGTGGCACTGGAGACCGCCGGGCGATTTCGTTTCCTCTGCCTGCAAGGGGCAGAGAAGCGACCGCAGATCGCAGCGTTCCGCGACTGGTTCATATCCGAGATTGAAAAGACTGCGCATATATCGGATGAGTTTGAAATCATCCCTGTTGAGAAGGTAGCTGGTGAATGAGCAGAATGGGCGCGACCGCAGTCGGCTTTGTCGCGGTTTTGCTGTGGTCTCTTCTGGCGCTGTTCACTGTGGGCTCGGCCCCGACGCCGCCTTTGTTGTTGAACGCGATCTGTTTTACCATCGGCGGCACGTTGGGCCTGATCTGGACCATGTCGAGCGGTGGGCTGGGGCAACTGCGCCAAGTCGCGTGGACGACATATTTGTTTGGCGCGATTGGTCTTTTTGGCTACCACGCGCTGTATTTTTCCGCCTTACGCATGGCCCCCGCGGCCGAGGCCGGGCTGATCGCCTATCTCTGGCCCTTACTGATCGTTCTTCTGTCAGGCCTGCTGCCCGGAGAGCATCTGAAACCGGGCCACCTTATCGGAGCCTGCCTTGGCTTTGCCGGAGCCGCCGTCATCATCACCGGTGGAGGCAGCGCTGGCTTCCAGATTCAACACTTGCCCGGTTACGGGCTGGCTTTGCTCTGCGCGCTGACATGGTCCAGCTATTCAGTACTGTCGCGTCGGCTGGGCGATGTGCCCACAAGCTCGGTCGCGGTGTTCTGCGTCCTGACGGCCATCGCCTCATGGGGCCTGCATTTCGCGGTGGAAGAAACGATCTGGCCGCAAGGCGCATTCGGCTGGGCCTCGACCCTTGCGCTCGGCCTCGGGCCTGTGGGGCTGGCATTCTATGTCTGGGATATCGGGGTCAAGCGCGGAGACATTCAAGTCCTGGGCACCGCCTCATACGCGGCACCTTTGTTATCGACGCTTGTGTTGGTTCTGGCCGGGATCGCCGCCCCGTCCTGGGGTCTGGCGATCGCGGCCTTGTTTGTCACCGGTGGCGCTGCCATCGCGGCCCGCGCCAGCCTGAAGGCCTAGAACCTTAGGTCGACAGGCGCTCGATCTCTTCTTTTAGCTTCAGCTTTTGCTTCTTCAGCTGTGCGATATGGAGATCGTCAATACCAGGTGAGCGTTGCGCTTCTTCCACTTCAAGACCGAGAATTTCGTGTTTTTTCTTCAACTCCGTCAGATGTGCGCTCACGCTCATGGCGGTCCTCCTTCTCTGGTTTGTAAGTGTCACGTAGGAAGTTGATCACATCATTTCCAGCCTGTCACGCTGCAGACGCACGAAATCTATAATAAATCCGACAAATTCGGCTGGTCATTGCCGATCAGGCAAAGTGCCCGGTCAAATCCGCCCGATCGCGCAACACCGCCGAAACCTTTGGGGTATAGCTTTCGCCGTCTTCTACGTGCCGGTCACCGAGGTGCAGAATCAGCGGTGCGTGTAGCCGAAATGCGGCGCGCCCGCCCTTTCTGGCACGCAAAATCACCAGCTCGGACGCGCGATCCGCACGAGGGGCCAGAGGTAGCACCTGAATCGAGCCCAAGCGGCCCGCGCACCCCGCAAGCATATCGGGCAGCCGGTCTGCCCTCTGGATCATGTGAAGATAACCGCGCGGCGCCAGACGTCGAGCGGCGACACTGATCCAGTCCTTAAGCGGCGTGTCTTCACCTAGTGCGATCTGCCGACCCGCGTCGGTGGCAGGGCTGTGCGCGCCTGCCCGGTAGTAGGGCGGATTGGCGATCACATGATCGAACTGTTCTTGTCGCAGATCATTCGGTAGTGCGTTCAAATCCGCCTCAACCACGGTGATCGCTGCGTTTTGTTCCGAATTGCGGCGGGCCAGATCTGCATAGCCAGCCTGCAGTTCAACCCCAGTTGCCTTCAGGTGCGGCACTCGCGCCATTAGGCACTGAATAGCAGCCCCTGCCCCGCAGCCCAATTCCAGCACCGACTGGCCAGCTTGTGCCGGGACCGATGCCGCCAGTAAGACCGGATCGACCCCTGCACGATATCCTGAGCGCGGCTGCCACAGACGCACACGCCCGCCCAGAAAATCATTGCAGGTCAGATCACTGTCGGAAAAGCTGCTCATCGCCCCAGCGGGATCTCGTTATCGCGCATGACCCGTTCGGCGCGAGTCAGATCATCTGCCCGCACCATCAGGCGACGGGGAAAGATTCCGATGCCGCCTTCTAGGATGCTCATATTTACGTCCATCTGAAAGCAGTCTATATCCTCGCCCTCAAGGAGAGCCGTTGCAAAGGCTAGGATTGTCGGATCGGTGCTGCGCAATAGTTCTTTCATGGGGATGGATGTAAGGGCAAGGTGACAGGGATGTCGAGCCTTGTATCAGGAGAGTGATGAACGTCAGCACGATCTCGAAACCGCATGAGCGTCTGGCAGAGATGCTTGCGGGCGAAATGGCAGCAGTAAATACGCTGATTCGGACGCGTATGGCGTCGGAACATGCCCCGCGCATTCCCGAAGTGACCGCGCACCTGGTCGAGGCGGGCGGTAAGCGTCTGCGCCCGATGCTGACCCTGGCGGCGGCGCAGCTGTTCGGCTATTCAGGCGACCATCACGTCAAGCTGGCTGCAACGGTCGAGTTCATTCATACCGCAACCCTGCTGCATGACGATGTCGTCGATGAAAGCGGGCAGCGGCGCGGGCGACCGACGGCAAACCTACTATGGGACAATAAATCCAGTGTTCTGGTTGGCGATTACCTGTTTTCCCGCAGCTTTCAGTTGATGGTCGAAACCGGTTCGTTGCGGGTTCTGGATATCCTTGCAAATGCATCGGCCACAATCGCCGAAGGCGAGGTGCTGCAGATGACAGCGGCCACCGATCTGGGCACGGATGAAGGTGTCTACCTGCAGGTTGTACGCGGCAAAACGGCGGCGCTGTTTTCTGCCGCAACCGAAGTGGGTGGTGTGATCGCAGGCGCGACTGAGGCTCAGGTCAAGGCGCTGTATGACTATGGCGACGCGCTTGGAATCGCGTTCCAGATCGCTGATGATCTTCTGGATTATCAAGGCGATAGTGTGGCCACAGGCAAAAACATCGGCGACGACTTCCGTGAACGCAAATTGACCCTGCCAGTGATCAAAGCCGTGGCTCAGGCAACTGCCGAGGAACACGCGTTTTGGGAACGGACGATCGGTCGCGGGCGGCAGGAAGAGGGTGATCTGGATCACGCTTTGTCGCTGATGGCCAAATACAGCACGCTGGATGCAACCCGCGCGGATGCGTTTGGTTGGGCGGCCAAGGCCAAGGCTGCGCTGGCGCCTCTTCCGGATCACGAAATCCGCACCCTGTTAGGCGATCTGGCAGACTACGTCGTATCGCGCCTTAACTGAGCGTCGTTGCGCGGTACCACCAGCCGGGTTGGGCCGCGCCGATCTCATAGGCGGCAAAATGGGCTGCTTTGAGCGTTGGATAAAGTGCGAAACAGGTTGAGCCTGAACCCGACATACGAACCATCAACGCGTCTCGGGTGTCTTCCAACGCCGCTATGACCTCCGCAATGCCCAGCGCTACAGATATTGCAGGTGCCTCTAAATCATTCCGCTGAACCTGCAACCACGTGGCGCAGTCTTCCGGTGTTTTGAATGCAGGGATCTCAGCAGGCATCGGTGCGTTGTCTCTGCTGTGCAAAGCGGAAAACACCGGGCCGGTGGAAACTTCAATACCCGGATTGACCAAAAGCGCCGGGAGGGGCGGCAACGCCATCGGCTCAATCTGTTCACCAATCCCGCGCATACGCGCTGCAGCAGCATGTATGCATACCGGGACATCCGCGCCAAGCGACAGCGGCACGCTATCGGGCCACTCTCCCCCCTTCGTCGCAGTGCGCAATAGCGCCGCAGCATCCGAGGAGCCGCCCCCGACACCGCCACCGTGCGGCAGTTGTTTGTTCAGATGAATGCGACCGGTCCAGCCTGCGGCCTCGGCGGCCTGCCAGACCAGATTGCGATCATCGGTCGGTACGCCATCCGAAAACTCACCCGTGACCGACAGAGACAGCTCGGGGCCGGAAATGAGGCTCAACTGATCCCCAACATCGGCAAAGGCAACCAACGAATCAAGCAGATGATAGCCATCCGCGCGTTGGCCGGTCACATGCAGGGTCAGGTTGATCTTGGCGGGGGCAAATGCCTCAGCCTTCATTGGCGACCTTCAGGGGTTCGGCACCTTCCTCGGCCAGAACAGCATCCAATCCGACTTCGATCTTGCGGCGGATGCGTTCAGGATCGGCTTCGCCGTCGGTATCTTCAGGATCAATGAAAGACAGTGCTCGTTTCCACTGGAACTCGGCTTCACGCCCACGACCTACGGCCCAGTAAACATCGCCCAGATGGTCATTTACCACCGGATCGACCGGCATCAGCTCAACGGCGCGCTCCATGTGGTCAACTGCTTCGTCGTACCGGCCCAGGCGGAACAACACCCAGCCCAAGCTGTCAACGATATAGCCGCTGTCAGGGCGCGCTGCGACGGCGCGTTCGATCATATTCAACGCTTCGTCCAATTTCTCGCGCCGCTCGACCAGCGAATACCCGAGATAGTTCAGCACCTGTGGTTGGTCCGGGTTCAACTCAAGCGCGCGGCGGAAATCGGCCTCGGCCTCGTCCCAGTTCTTCAGGCGTTCATGCGATATCCCGCGGGCATAATGCAGGAACCAGTTTCCGCCTGCACCCTCTTCCGTCAGGCCAATCGCCTTGTCGTAAGAGGTGACCGCTGCCGCGTAATCCTCTTGCTGGCGCCGCAGGTCGGCCAGGGCTACATGCACACCGGGCAAATCAGGGCTTTGGGCGGCAAGGTTTTGCAGGACCTCGGCGGCAGCTTCTTTTCTGTCAGAGCGACTTAGGACCTCGGCGCGCCCCAGCTCGGCGGCATGATAATCGCTGCTGTCCGGAGGCACCTGCCGATAGACATCAACCGCCAGATCATATTGTTCCAGCCCATCCAACAACTCAGCGCTTAGCAAAAGCGCATCAATATGGTCAGGCCGCAGAAAGGCCGCGACCCGGGCATATAGCAGAACATAATCCTGCGCGGCCTCGGCACTCAGCGCAGCGCCAACGGTGAAGAAAACCTCGGCCATGCCATCCTGTGCAGAACGGACATGGGTAAAGGGCAGCGTTTCGCCATCAGACAGCCGGGTGACGTAACCTTCGATGGTCGGATCACTGCCGGCGGCAAAGACGTTATCCAGAAATTCCAGCGCATCGTCGTTGCGATCCAGCTGCGACAGCACTTCGGCACGCGCCAGCGCAGCCCGGCGTGAAAAACGGGCAACCAGGCCATCATCTGCGGCAAGGATCGCCTCGGCCCCCTCAAAGTCTCCGACTGACGCCAGCGCCATGGCCTTGTGATAAAGTGCAAATTCTTTCAGACCTTCCTGCGTGGTAACAACGTCAAATTGTTCCATCGCTTTGGTCATGGCGCCTTGCCCCATATGAGCCCAAGCAATCATCAGGCCATCAACCAGCGGTCCAACCCCTTGCGTTTCAGGATCGCGGGCCAGAAATTCATCCAGCTTGCCATCTGCCACCAGATTGGCGGCGATCACCATCCGAGCGGCCTGGCTGGGCAGTTCATTTTCCTCGATAACTTCGGCGACGGTCAGGGCCCGCTCAATCTCACCCAAAGCGAGCCGGGCGACGACCACGTTTTCCAGCAGTTTCGGATTTTGGGGATCAGCGCGAAGCGCCTGCGCATAGTAACGCTCGGCAGCGGGATAGTCGCTCTCATAAATCGCCTGACGCCCGGCCAGATACGACCCCGATCCGGTATCCGATACCGCAGGAAACGCGATTGAAGAACTGAGGATCACGGCCAGAGCCGCGCGTCGAACCAGGGAAACCACTGATAATCTGCCTTGCTGTCGTTGACTGACCGACAAGCTAGGGCTTTGCTGGGCGAGAGGCAATGGCAGAGCCTTCACGACCCTGCCAACGCCCGTGTTCTTGCCTACATATTGGGGTAGTTCGGCCCGTCGCCGCCCTGCGGTGTAGTCCAGGTGATGTTCTGGCTGGGATCCTTGATGTCACAGGTTTTGCAGTGAACACAGTTCTGGAAGTTGATCACGAATCGCGGCCCGTCTTCATCCTCGACCATCTCATAGACGCCTGCGGGGCAGTAACGCTGTGCCGGCTCGTCGAATTTGGGCAGGTTGACCTTAACCGGGATGTCCGGGTCGGTCAGTTTCAGATGGCAAGGCTGGCTTTCCTCGTGGTTGGTGGCCGCAAACGATACGTTCGTCAGGCGGTCAAAGGACAGTGTGCCATCGGGTTTCGGGTAGTCGATGGGTTGATGCTTGCTTGCATCTTCGGTCGATTCCGCGTCGTTCTTGCCGTGGCCCAGAGTGCCCAGCAGCGAGAAGCCCAGCGTATTGGTCCACATGTCCATACCGCCCAGTACCAAGCTGGCGGTCAGGCCGTATTTCGACCACAGCGGTTTGACGTTGCGCACCTTCTTCAGATCCGAGCCGATTGCACCATCGCGAACGTCGGTCTCATAAGCGGTCAGCTCATCACCCGAACGCTCGGCCTTGATGGCATCAAAGGCGGCCTCGGCCGCGGCCTTGCCTGACAGCATCGCGTTGTGGTTGCCCTTGATGCGCGGCACGTTGACCATGCCCGCCGAGCAACCCAACAGCGCAACACCCGGCGCGACCAGTTTCGGCATCGACTGGTAGCCACCCTCGGTGATCGCGCGGGCACCATAAGCCACACGCTTGCCGCCCTTAAGCAGGTCAGCCACCATCGGGTGATGCTTGAAGCGCTGGAATTCCATGTAGGGGTACAGGTGCGGGTTTTTGTAGTTCAGGTGAACCACAAAGCCGACATAGACCTGATTGTTTTCAAGGTGATAGATGAACGACCCGCCACCCGCGTTGCTGCCCAGCGGCCAGCCCATGGTGTGCGTGACCGAGCCTTCTTTGTGCTTGGCTGGATCAATCTCCCAGATCTCTTTCATGCCAACGCCGTATTTCTGCGGCTCTTTACCGGCAGACAGGTCGTATTTGGCGATGACTTCCTTGGACAGTGAGCCGCGCACGCCTTCCGACAGAAAGACATATTTACCATGCAGTTCCATGCCCGGTTCGGTGTTGGGACCGTAGGATCCGTCTGGCTCCAGACCAAATACACCGGCAACAACGCCTTTGACTTCGCCGTTCTCACCGTAGACCAGCTCGGAACAGGCCATGCCGGGGAAGATTTCGACGCCCAGCTCTTCGGCCTGTTCGGCCATCCAGCGGCAGACATTGCCCATCGAGACGATGTAGTTGCCGTGGTTGTTCATCAGCGGCGGCATCGGGAAATTGGGGATGCGGATCTTGCCAGCCTCGCCCAGCATGTAGAAATTGTCTTCATGCACCGGCACGTTCAGCGGGGCACCCTTTTCCTTCCAATCGGGGATCAGAGCATCCAGACCACAAGGGTCCAGCACCGCACCCGACAGGATATGCGCACCCACTTCTGAACCCTTCTCCAGAACCACGACGTTCAGGTCGGCATCCAGCTGTTTCAGACGGATGGCCGCAGACAGTCCCGCAGGGCCAGCACCCACGATCACCACGTCATATTCCATCGCTTCGCGTTCAATCTCGGCCATCGCGGGCTCCTTAGCTAACTTTCCGAATTGGCGCTTTCTTCATGCGGTCGGCGCAATATTGTTTCACGGCTGATTACATGGTCATAAAGACTTTGGTCAATCGAAACACGGCGTAACAACGCCGCTATTCGACACTTCTGGCTTCGGGTGCGTCCCCCATGAGGTATCTGGGACCGCTACCATGGGATTTGGCCCTGTCATCGGGGTTGTAAAGCTTGCATTTCGGCAGGCTGAGGCAGCCGCAACCAATACATCCATCCAGATTGTCGCGCAGTCGCATCAGCGTATCGATTCGCTGATCCAGATGCGTGCGCAGCCGTTCGCTGATACTCTTCCAATCCTGAGGCGTCGGTGTGCGGTTTCCTGGCAAGCCCGACAATACCTCGCGGATCTCGGGCAAAGTCAGACCGAATTGCTGCGCGATCATCACAAAGCTTAGCCGTCGGATATCGGCGCGCTGATAACGCCGCTGCCCACCCGCGTTACGCCATGGAGATATCAAACCTTGCGCCTCGTAGTATCGGATCGCCGACACCGCCAACCCGGTGCGCCGGGCCAATGCTCCAATCGCCAGACCTTCCGAAACAACCATTACATCCTCCCAAAGAAATCTCTTGACCTAAAGTTAGGTTTAGAAATTACAGTGAGTCGGGACAAGCCTCAAATTGGAAGGAGAATCCCATGATGGCGACGCTGGAACATACTAATTTCACGGTCCGCGACCCAAAGGCATCTGCGGCGTGGATGCAGAAAGTCTTCGACTGGAAAACACGCTGGGAAGGCCCTGCCATTGCCGGTGGCTATACGGTGCATGTGGGCAGCCCACATACCTATCTGGCACTCTACGCCCCCGGCGATCCCAAGCCATCAGGCGAAAACAGCTATGATTTCGTGGGCGGCTTGAACCATGTAGGTGTGCTGGTCGAGGATATCGACGCCACCGAGGAAAAGGTCCGCAAAGCGGGATTTGAACCGCACAACCACGCAGACTATGAGCCAGGCAAGCGGTTCTATTTCGAAGATGACAATGGCATCGAATTCGAAGTGGTTCAGTATGATTGAGATGCTGTGGCTTGGGCACGAAGCCAGCCGTTGGCGAAGTGGAGAATTGTTGGGAAAGCGCCACAGACGCACCCGCCCCCCGGAACGGCGGCGCTAAGTTGCGAGTTTACTGACAACGCACACCTCCCCTCTTGCAATTCACGCCTCATTTGGGTCAGGTAATTGCCAACCCATCCTTCGCCCCGACGCTATTGTGCGGCGGGGCGTAACAATTTCTGCGTGGACGACAAGACAATGGAAAAGATCCCCATGACGCCTTCGGGCAATGCCGCGCTCGAGGCAGAGCTGAAGAATCTGAAATCCGTCGAGCGCCCGGCGATCATCGAGGCGATTGCCTCAGCCCGCGAACTGGGCGACCTGAAAGAAAACGCCGAATACCACTCGGCGCGCGAAAAGCAGGGCTTTATCGAAGGCCGCATCAAAGAGCTTGAAGGCATCCTGTCGCTGGCAGATGTCATTGATCCGGCCAAACTGTCAGGGGCCATCAAGTTCGGCGCGAAGGTCACGTTGGTGGATGAAGATACCGACGAAGAAAAGACCTGGCAGATCGTAGGTGAGTATGAGGCCAATATCGAAGCGGGCCTTCTGAACATCAAATCCCCCATCGCCCGCGCCCTGATTGGCAAAGAAGAAGGCGACAGTGTCGAGGTCCGCACCCCCGGAGGCGTGCGCTCTTATGAAGTTCTGAGTATCGAATACGCCTGACCGGAGCGTTTGTCATGTCAGGGTCTGAACCTGAGCAAGAACCCGAGAAACCAACCTCGCTGGGTATCTACGACCGTCCGGCGCACCGTTCGGTCACCGAGATCGAGATTGCAGCAGTTGTTCTCAGCCTGATCTGGCTGGTGGTGTCGGTCGTGTTTCTGGTACTGCCCGGCGGGCAACAAGGAGGGTTCATCGTCACCTTCCTGGCGGTGTTCATGCCGGTCGCAATGATCTGGGTCGCAGCCCTCGCGATGCGCGCCAGCCGCGTGATGCGCGAAGAAAGCGCCCGCCTGCAGACAGCGATCGATGCGATCCGCAACAGCTATGTCGTTCAGCAACAACGCGCGGCCAGCACGTATGAACCGACGGTCGGCAAGAAACTGGATGAAATCGCCGAAAGCGCAAAAAAGACCGAGAGCGCGCTGGCGACATTCTCGACCAATCGCGGTGAACCCGGGCGCACCCAAAGGCCCGCGCCGGACATGGCCAATCAGACTTCGTTGGAACTTGGCACCTCAGCGGAAGAAATTGCGCCCCCGTTGCCCACCGACATCTTTATCCGCGCCCTGAACTTCCCCGAGACGCAAAGCGATGCCGAGGGATTTAACGCGCTGCGGCTTGCATTGAAAGATCGCAAGACCTCGAAACTTGTGCAGGCCTCACAAGATGTTCTGACCCTTCTCAGCCAGGAAGGCATCTATATGGATGACCTGCGCCCCGATATGGCCCGACCCGAAGTCTGGCGGCAATTTGCCCAAGGCGCGCGCGGGCGGTCGGTGGCTGCCTTGGGTGGCATTCGGGACCGTTCGTCACTGGCGCTGACTGCGGCGCGGATGAAACAGGATCCGATCTTTCGCGATGCCGCACACCATTTCCTGCGCCGCTTTGACCATATGATCGTCGAGTTCGAACCTAATGCCAGCGATGCCGAGCTTACAGCTCTGGGCGAAACCCGCACAGCGCGTGCCTTCATGCTGGTGGGACGTGTCGCAGGGACGTTCGATTAAAGCCCAAAACTCCCGTAGGGTATGAACCTCACCAGATCGCCGGGCTTGATATCGCGGGCACCGTCCTCGATTTCGACCAAGCCTTCGGCCCAGCTCAGCCCGCTGATCCGGCCAGATCCTTCCGAATGGAATACCTCGGCCTGTCCTTCACGGATGCGCGCCCGCAGGTATTCCCGGCGACCCGGTTTCTTGTGCTTTTTGAACGCGGCGGGCACGTCGAAGCCTTGCGGCTCTTGCCAGCCTGCACCGGCCAGCAGGTTCAGTGCTGGGCAGGCAAAGATCAACGTGCAAACCAGTGCTGCCACCGGATTGCCCGGCAAGCCAAACACCGGCGTCTGATCCCACATGCCCAGCGCCAAAGGCCGCCCGGGTTTTAGTGCGATGCGCCATTCCTGCATCGCCCCGGCCTCTCGCAACAATGCCGAGACGTGATCTTCATCGCCGGCGGAGGCGCCGCCACTGGTAAGGATTACATCCACTTGCTGAGCTGCGCGATCCAAATGCTGTTTCAGCGCCGCGCGATCATCCTCGGCGCGCCCAAGATCAACCGATTTGAATCCAATCCGCTCGGCCAGTGACAGCAGCATCGGACGATTGGCATCATAAATCTGCCCCAGTCCGGCGCTGTCACCCGGCTCGACCAGCTCATCCCCGGTCGATAGCACTCCGACCCGCAAAACCTTGCGGACAGAAACCTCAGTCAGACCAACCGCCGACAAAAGCGCCAGATCCGTTGGTGTTAAACGCCGCCCAACTGGCAAGGTCAGCGCGCCTTCAACCACGTCTTCGCCTGCCTTTCGCGTGTTCGCGCCCTGTTTTAACGGACCTCGGAATGCAATGTGCCCCTGATCAAAGGTCACATCCTCTTCCAATATGACCGTATTAACACCCTTTGGCAGTGCAGCTCCGGTAAGAATGCGTATCGCATGGCCCTCTGGGACCTCACCGTCAAAGGGTACACCCGCGGCCGCCCGGCCCTCTACCAAAGGCATGACACAGGGTCCGTCCGGCACCGGACCGGCAAATCCGTACCCATCGACAGCGGTGTTGGGCTGAGGCGGGTTTGATCGTTTGGCCGACACGTCCACCGCCAGAACTCGGCCCGCCGCCCGCATCACGGGCACGTTTTCAACCCCAGCTACAACCGACAATCTGTCTCGCAAAAGCGCCAGAGCCTCATCAACGGGTGTCCAGTTCACCCCTGCAGGCAAGGCGAAACAATCATTGCGCAAGGGCGGAGGTGAGATATCCGGCGTGCTCATAATCCGACCTCTTCCAGGATAAAATCTGCAATGGCCGCCGTATCATCCAGATCAAACACCGGGCAATCCAATTCCAAAGGCGTATCACTTGCAACCGCGCGAACCGTGTCATCATCCGTGGCGATCAGCGGATTTCCGGGTTCTGCGCGAAACGCTTCGATCTTGGGGTGACGCTCGCGTTTGAAGCCTTCGATCAACACCAGATCGACCGGAGACAAACGCGACAGCAGGGTGTCCAGCTTCGGCTCGGGCGCACCGCGCAACTCCTGCATCAGTGCGATCCGCTGGCCGGATGCCAACAGCACTTCGGACGCACCCGCCGCGCGATGCCGCTGGCTGTCGGTACCCGGATGGTCTACGTCGACGGAATGATGCGCATGTTTAACGGTGGAAACGGTATACCCACGTCCGGTGATTTCAGCCACCAGCCGTTCCACTAGGCCGGTTTTGCCCGCGTTTTTCCAACCGGTGACGCCGTAGACCCTCATACCTGCTCCAACAAGGTTTCAGCGCGGGCCAGATCATCGGGAGTGTTGACGTTGAAGAACGGATCAAACGGCTGGGCCGAAAACAGCGCCTCTCGCCCATCATGCTGGTCGGTCCACAGGACAACCTTGCGCAGTCCACCGTTCAACGCCGCCCTCAGATCATCGCGCAATGCCACCGGCCAGAGCCCAAAGGTCGGGTGCCGATTGACCCGCTTGCCGCCACCGGATTTCAAAGCCTCGTCACCCGTGCGCGGGGTGGTTGCCAGAACAAGGGGGTATTTCTGACCTTCGGATGCGTGCACCAGTTGCGCCACAAGATCATGCGGAAAAAACGGAGTATCCGCCGCAACCGTCACGATAGATTGAGCGCCCTGTTCAGCGGCCCAATCAAGCCCGGCCAAAACGCCGGCCAGCGGTCCTGCAAAGCCCTCGATCGAGTCCGAAACAACCGGCAAGTTCAAGCGGGCAAACCGTTCGGCATCGCCGTTGGCGTTCAAAGCCAGCCCGCCGACCTGAGGGCGCAGCCTGTCTATCACCCGATCCAGCAGGCTCTGCCCGCCGATCTGCAACAGCCCTTTATCACCGCCCCCCATCCGCGTAGCGAGGCCGCCTGCCAGAATAACCCCCAGCGGTTTTTGCGACTGTTCAGCCATCGGCACTTTTCCTGCGATGTTTTTTGTCCTCAATCGCCACGCTCGACGGATCAACATCGCGCACCAATCGGTCTTCGCCCGACAAACACACGAACCGCTGCCCGCGCATCCGGCCGATCAGAGTCAAACCGACCTCGCGCGCGATCTCGACACCCCAGGCGGTGAATCCCGATCGCGAAGCGAGAACAGGGATGCCCATCATCGCCGTTTTGATCACCATTTCCGAGGTCAAACGACCGGTCGTATAGAGGATCTTGTCAGACGCAGTCGCACCCTCGGAGAGCATCCAGCCTGCGATCTTGTCGACCGCGTTATGGCGGCCCACGTCTTCCATATAAACCAACGGGTGGCTTTCATGACAAAGCACCGTGCCATGGATGGCACCCGCCTCGAGGTACAGAGACGGGGTGCGGTTGATCTTCGACGCCAACTCATACAGCCACGAGGTGCGCACCGAGACCTGTGGCAGGCGCACGTCCTCTAGCCCCTCCATCATGTCTCCGAACACAGTGCCTACTGCGCAACCGCTGGTGCGGGTCTTCTTCTTCAGCTTGTCCTCGTATGAGGTCTCACGCGCTGTACGCACGACCACGGTTTCCAGATCGTCGTCATAGTCGACCCGAGTAATTTCATCATCTGCAAGCAGCATCCCCTGATTACGCAGAAACCCGAGCGCAAGGTATTCAGGATAGTCGCCGATGGTCATTGCCGTCACGATTTCCTGTGAGTTGAGGAAAATGGTCAGCGGGCGTTCCTCGACCACTGAGATCTGACTTATCTCACCATTCTGGTCCACACCCTCGACACCGCGCGTCAGGCGGGCAGCCCCCGGATCGGGCGCAATGAGGTAGTCTGACAGGTCGATCTCCGTGGCCAATTGCAACCCCTTCCCAAGACGGCTACTGCTGCTCGCGTCACCATAGGATTTAGCCATGGCCTCTGCCACATCCAAGTCGTACTTCTGGAAAGGTTTTCGCGACGGGACGCCGTTTATCTTCGTCGCCATGCCCTTTGGCCTTCTGTTTGGTGTTTTTGCCACAGAAGCAGGGCTGGATATCATCCAGACGATGGCCTTTTCCGCCACGGTGTTTGCCGGCGCCGCTCAGTTCACCGCATTGCAATTGCTCCAGGACAATACACCAACGGTTATCGTTCTGATCTCGGCCCTGGCTGTGAACCTGCGGGTGGCCATGTATTCGGCTTCACTGACCCCTTATCTGGGGGCGGCTCCGCTGTGGCAACGGGCCCTTGGAGCCTATCTTATTGTTGATCAGTCTTACGCCTGTTCGATTGTCCGATTCGAGAAAGAACCGGATATGTCCGTGCCTCAGCGCATGGCGTACTTTGTCGGCTCGGTCACGCCGATCACGCCGCTTTGGATACTCGCCACTTATCTGGGTGCTGTTCTGGGGGCGCAGATTCCGGAAAGCTGGGCTCTGGATTTTGCGCTGCCGATCACGTTCTTGTCCATGATCGGACCGATGATGCGCACCATGGCGCATGTTGTAGCCGCGCTGGTGGCGATTGTTGTCGCCCTGCTCTGCGTGGCAGTGCCGTTCAATCTTGGACTGTTGATCGCAGGGATAGCCGGGATGATGGCAGGTGCACGGGCTGAATTGATGTTAGAGCGGAAAAAGTCATGACGCAGATCGACCCGACAACCATGTGGATCATCATCGTAGGTCTGGCGATAGGCAGCTACCTTCTGCGCTTTACCTTTATCGGGCTGGTTGGCGACCGCCCGATGCCGCCCTGGCTTCTGCGGCACCTGAGGTACACAGCAGTGGCGATTCTGCCTGCCCTGATCGCACCTTTGGTAGTCTGGCCCACGGCCACCGAAGGACAACCGGATATGCCGCGCATGGCGGCTGCGGCAGTTGCGTTGACGGTGGGAATTGTAACGAAAAACGTCATAGCGGCCATCTTTTCAGGGGCCGCCACGCTTTACGGTCTGCTGTACCTAGTTGGTTGAGACCGCTTCAAGCTGATTGAGGCGCGCATTGTTTTCCGCCAGCCCCTGCTGAAGATCAGCCGAGTCATTCTCACGATAGTCCGTGGTGACAACGCCTGGAATCTGACCAAACTGATCGGATAGCTTCACCGGGTAGAATGTTGTTTTGATTTGCTCGAACCCCGGGACCTGTTGCAGCAATTGCGAGGTCGAATTTGCACAAAAAGCCTGCGAAACCGGGCCCATCTGCTTGGCCAATTGCAGCGCGATCTCGGCCTGCTGTGGCGTCACTTCGATCGTCTGAATACGGGCATAATGCGTCTCGCGCGCATGACTGCTACGATAAGCGCGTTCGACATTTGGCGTGATGCCATAAAGGACATCATTCTTGATCGGCACCACATCCGCCCGGAACGATCCGGCAGGGTCAAATATGACCCGCTCGCTGCCGCTGATCATCAGCGACGTGTGTGCCCCCGACCCGGTGCGCGTGCTGATCATCGTATAGAGCGTCAGTGTCGATGGCCCCGGATCACGATAGGACCGGGCCACGATTTCCGAGGGATCAGCCTGCGGGCGCTGCGATCCCGCGCAACCCGCAACTGTCACTGCCAGCAGGCAGGCAATCAGAATCCTGAACAAGAGATGCGCCTCGTGTACCGTTTAGGCCGCAAAGACCGCCAGGAACAGGCAAAGGAGTACAATTGCTACCACGCACCACGTGGTGAATTTGATGAAACCGTCAAAGGTTTTTGTTTGAACGGTGATGTCCATCTCGCCGTGCTTGTGATCAGCCATGTTTATTAGAATCCCAATTCGCGTATTTGAAATGTTGGATAATGCAAAATTCAGAGCCTGTCACGACGTCATTCGCGCGCAGTTGGTCCAAAAATCGTGCAGCCTGGATAACCAAACCCCCAGCGCCAGGGCAACCCGCTGCAGGGACCACCCCCAAAACGCACGGCCAGAAACATCGCCTCGGAGGTGATCGAATGAACCGAGCGGATTTGATCCGGCGTCATATCATAGCGTTCGGCATATTCATCAGCATGGCTTTCGCCGTGGGTTTTGACACAGGTGCGCAGCGCGTCATCGGCAGCGAGCCGGGCGTCAAAGCTGGCCTCGGCCTGCGATGCGCCGCCTGCGTTGTAATAGGCGCGATCGTGAGTAACGCAGCAGTACTCCCATGGCGGGTGTTCTTCATAAAGCAGACTGAACTTCGGAAAGGTCTCGGCAACCATACGCCAGCTGGAAGATAATCCGCCCGAACAGCCATCCGTTTCAAAGGGGGTCAGTTCAGCGCCTTCTATCGTGTCGGCCAACGCCCGGTGAGCGGGCATTTCCACGCTACGCATCAGGTCCTGCGCAGCTGCAGGCAGCGCGCAACAGGCCAGAATGAGGGTGAGTTCACGGGTTCGCATCGCGCATCTCGGCAGTATCGATAGACAATCCGAACGTCGTCGCCAACCATAGCATCAGACGCTCGCCCGGTCCCATCTCGGCACGAACACGCAGCACTTCGCGGGCCATGGCAGGACGATCGGTGATCAGCCCGTCGACCCCCATCGATGCCATGGCCGACATCTGTAGCGGGTCATTCACCGTCCAGACATAGATGTCCTTGCCCGCCTCATGGACCGAGCGGATCAGACCCGGAGATACCGTCGCTGCGTTTACGGCCACGAAATCGCCCTCAAGCCCTGAAAGATCGCCTATCGCGGTCGCGGCCAGAACGCCTGCCCGCCAATCGGGGCGCAGCGCTTTCATCTTCTGCACGGCCGGATATTTCAATGACATGGTGGCGATGTCATCCTGCATATCCAGCTCCTCGACAATCGTGGTAACTCGGTTTTCCAGGTCGACGTCATGGCCATAGTATTTCAGCTCGATGATGACCTTGGATTTGCCCTTCGCAGCTTCCAGAACATCCCGCAGCGTGGGCGTCCGTTCCGAAGCATATTCGGGGCCGAACCAGCTGCCGATATCGATCTCGGCTATATCCTCCATGGTTGCGTCCCAGACCTTGAGCGGCACACCCGCCAGTTTCATGAAATCACTGTCATGCGCGATGATGACCACACCATCCGCAGTCTCCTGAACGTCGATCTCAACCCAATCGGCGCCATCTTCGATAGCCTTCAACACTGCCGCCATGGTATTTTCCGGCCTTATCGCCGCCGCACCCCTATGACCAATGACATCCGCATGATCGGAGGCCTGAATGCGGACCAGCAACTCCTGCCCGGACCAGAGCCCGATCAGCAGGGCGATTGCCGCGCCACCGACCACAGCGTAAAGCGGCGCGCGCAGGTTGCCGGGTTCGGGATGAGAGACCTCTCGGCCTTGTGTGTCGAAGAACCCATCCAGCAGAACCGCCAATGCTCCCAGAGCGACGGCTGCAAGCACAAGCCCAGCCAGCGACCATAGGCCCGCTACGATCATACTGAGGATCAGCGCAAAGCGCAGGTTCGTGCTTTCCTGCAACGGCACCAGATCGAACAACAGTCCGGCCACAAAGGCAATCAGTGCGGCGATCACGAGACGCATCGCAAGCCAAAGGCCGAGCTCGATCTTGAGGCGACCGCGTTTTCCTTCCATTCGATCCGTGCTGGTGGAGAAGGCTTCGGCGGGTTTGCAGCCCTCAAATAATACAAGATGCAGCGACAGCGCCCAGGCCGAGAGCCTGCGGATCAGAACCCAAGCCAGACACAGCACCACAAATCCGATCAGCACCACTGCGACCCAGAATGAAGGCGGGTGGAAGGTGAGGTAATAGTTGATGTCGTATTCAGTCAGCATCCACCAGGCGATCAGGCCAGCCACGGCGACAAAAGGCAGCGCAAGTACCAGCACACGCAAAATGAACCGTGCGGCAAAGCCGAAAAGCGCAGGTAAACGCGTCAGGATCAACCGGATGGAAGCACTGCCCGCGCGCCAAGGGTCACGCTCACCCATCCGCAATGATCCGGCCATGACCGAGAAGACAAAGACCTCGGCCAGTAAGAACAGGCTGAGAACTACAACCGCAGCGATGAAGCCCGCTGGTGACAGCAGGAACATCGCAATGTCCTGATCCGTCAGCGCCGATTGATCAGACAATGAAACAGCAACATTGACGGCGATGGCAACGCCCGGAGCGATCAGTGCAACCAACAGCAACCGAACGGCGACATAAACAGGCACAAACACGCGCCGCCGCGCCCATGCGCCCCGGTAGGCAGTTGTAACGGCTGAGAAATTGGTCACGCGGTTGCCTCCTGAATGGTCTATCCATTCAAGGCTGCGTAAGTGTGAATTGCAAGAGTGGGCGTCAGCTTTCTTCCAGATCAGCCGCCAGCCGGAAACCAATGCGGTTGGCTGGTTTATCCTCGATCGATTTCGGCAAGGCACGCAGCATCACATTCAACTGGCTGACATGCTGGACGAGCTGCGTTTTGGCGCCGCCTCCGTCCGAGCCATAGAAGGTAATCACATCCGGATCGAAATAGCCCATGCCCTCGATCCGCATTACACCGGCATCACCACCGGTGAATCCCATGGCAACCTCATGATCGCCATCCAGAGTCTTCTCGAAATTCTGAATATACATGATCAGCCGCTCATAGGCCCATTGAGCAGGGCTTTTGCTTTCGACCGGCTTTTGCAATGGCTTGGGCAAATCCTTGTTCCCCGATGCCGCTTCAGGGTTGGCGTGCACCTCATAGCACCGCGGCAACGCCGCAGATTCCGCTGCCTCGGCTGAGGTTTCGATCTTGTCCATTGCTCTACCCTTTGCGCTGATATTCCCAAGCTCCGTCCGCGCGCTGCGTCCGGGCGACAGCTCCAATGTGGTAGAGATGGTTCATATGTGCAACCGCCTCGACCAGCGCGAGGCCGTATTCCCCGCCCCTGATCTGGCGCTTGAACAGCGGGGCAAAGCACTCGGCGGCAGTTTTGGGTTGATCGAGATCGTTCAGCAGACGCTCAAGCGCGCCGTGGTGGTTATCGATCAACTGCCGCATGCGGATCGGCAACCCGGTGAACGGCAGTTTGTGCCCGCCCAAAACCAAATGATCGGGCCGGGCCAGCGGTTGCAGGCGTTCGCACGCCTCCAACCAGTCGGCCACCGGATCGGCCATCGGCTCGGTGGCATAGACGCCCAAGTTGGAACTGATCGAACTGAGGATCTGATCACCGGTCAGCACCAGATTGTCCTCGCGGCTCCAGAAGGTGCAATGCTCGGGCGCATGGCCGTTGCCCATGTGAACATCCCAGTCGCGGCCACCCATGCGGATCACGTCGCCCTGTTTGACACGGGTAAATCCCAGCGGCATAGGGTACACGGCGTCGGCAAAGTTGAACGGACGCTCGGCCATCCGACCGGCCAGCACGTCCGGATCCATCCCCGCGCTGCGGTAATAATCCAACGTTTCCTTCGGCCAATTCTCTTGCACATCCAGCGTCAGCATACGTGCGAACAACCATGCGGTACGACTGGTGACCAGTTCTGCACCATGCTCGGACTGGAACCAGCCCGCATTGCCGACATGGTCAGGATGGTGATGAGTCACGACAACGCGACGGACGGGTTTGCCAGCCAATGGCCCTTCCATCAGGGCCTGCCAGATTCCCCGTGTTTTCTTTGAAGAAAGCCCTGTGTCGACTATGGTCCAGCCGTCGCCATCATCAAGTGCATAGACATTCACATGATCCAGCGCCATCGGCAAAGGCAGCCTAATCCACAGAACTCCTTCTGCAACTTCGACCCATTCGCCAGGAGCGGGTGGTTCCTCCCACGGATATCGCATCACTTGCGGAGCCTCGCCATCCATCAAACCGCCAGTTCCTCTGGGCTGAGGGCATAGAGGTCATCCGCCCCGTTCTGCGCCTGCGCAAGCAAGCCCGTATGTTCAGGCAGCAGCACATTAATATAATAACGTGCCAACTTGGCGCGCGGTCCATCGGGATCGGCTAGCGCCGCTGACAGATGGTAATGCCCGCCCAGAACCCGCGCGAACGCTTTTAGATACGAAGCCGCGCCAGCAAACCGGTTGTTCATATCCGATTGAGCAACGAGCCACTCCGTCGCTTCCCGCAGCGACTCGGAAGCTTCCCAAACAGGACCAGCAAGTTCAGGCATCGTGGCGCGCGCCTTCTCAGCTTGATCCTCGATCTCATCCAGAAGGTTCGAGGCCGCCTCACCCCCATCCATCATCTTGCGCGCTACGAGGTCCATGGCCTGAATACCATTGGTGCCCTCGTAGATCGCGGTCACACGGACATCGCGATAATATTGTGCAGCACCAGTTTCTTCGATGAAGCCCATGCCACCATGCACTTGAACGCCGGTCTCGGAAACGCGCATGCCGGTCTCGGTGCCAAAAGCCTTGCAGATCGGCGTCAGCAGCGCCGCACGTGCCGCCCAATCGGCCTCACCCGTGGCCTGCGCCATGTCGATTGCAGCTGCATTGGCCAGCATGATCGCCCGCGCCGCAAACACATCCGCGCGCATCGACATCAGCATCCGCCGCACATCCGCATGGTCGATGATCGTGCCCGAGGGCGTCTTGCCCTGCTTACGCTCCAACGCATAGGCCAACGCGTGTTGATAAGCGCCCTCGGCGACGCCCACACCTTCGCCACCAACGCCCAAACGCGCGTTGTTCATCATGGTGAACATCGCGGCCATGCCGCCATGTTCCTTGCCGACCAGCCAACCCTTGGCCCCGTCATACTGCATCAAGCAGGTGGGCGAGCCGTGCAGACCCATCTTGTGTTCCAGCGAGACCACCTTGAGGTCATTGGCCACGCCGGGGTTGCCGTTCTCGTCGGGTATGTATTTCGGCACCAGAAACAGCGAAATCCCTTTGGTTCCCGGAACACCGTCTGGCAGGCGGGCCAGAACAAGATGGCAGACATTCTCGGCAAAGTCGTTGTCGCCCCAAGAGATATAGATCTTCTGCCCGGTCACCGAATAGGTGCCGTCGCCATTGTCTTCGGCCTTCGAGGTCAGCGCGCCCACATCCGATCCGGCCTGCGGTTCGGTTAGGTTCATGGTGCCTGACCATTCACCCGCCATCATCTTGGGCAGATAGAGCGCCTTCAACGCATCGCTTGCGTGATGCTCCAGCGCCTCGATCTGGCCTTGGGTCATCAGCGGGGCCAGTTGCAGCGACAGGCAGGCCGCGCTCATCATCTCATTCACGGCAGTGGTCATGGTCATGGGCAGACCCATACCGCCATATTCGGGATCGCCGCTCATCCCGATCCAGCCGCCTTCGGCAATTGCTTTCCAACCTTCGGCATAGCCTGGAGACGTTCGCAGCACGCCGTTTTCCAATCGGGCCGGTTCCAGATCGCCGGGGCGCTGCAGCGGGGCCATGACCTCTTCGCACAGCTTTCCGGCTTCGGTCAGAATGGCGCTGACCACATCCTCGCTGGCTTCCGAGAACTTTTCGGTCGCGGCGATCTGGTCAAAGCCGATCACGTTGCGGAACAGGAATTCATAGTCTGAGATCGGGGCGCGATAGGGCATGGTTTCCCTCTGGTTCTGGCAAGTTGTCAGCGTGGGGTTGGAATCCCGGCCCCACGCCGGTATTCATCTGGGCTGGCACGATTACCTACCGTTACCTGAACTGCAAGCAACCAAAACGCGGCGTCACGATCCATGACCCTTCTCGGCACTCAAGACTTACCAGCAAACGCCGACGGGCTCGCCAAGGCCGCTGACCTGTTGCGACAGGGGCTGCTGGTCGCTTTCCCGACCGAGACCGTCTATGGACTGGGTGGCGATGCACGGAACGGCAAGGCTGTGGCCGCGATCTATGAAGCCAAGGGGCGACCCAGTTTTAACCCACTGATCGCCCATGTCGCCTCAACCGAGACCGCCAAACGGTTTGTCCAATGGACCGATCAGGCTGATTTGTTGGCTGATGCCTTCTGGCCCGGACCGTTAACTCTGGTTCTTCCTCTGTGCCCCGATCACGGGATTTCGTCGCTGGTCACAGCTGGCTTGGATACTCTGGCCGTTCGCGTGCCTGCGCATCCCACAGCGCAGGCTTTACTGACCGCTTTTGACGGTCCTGTGGCAGCGCCATCGGCCAACCCCTCTGGTCAGATCAGCCCAACGACGGCGGCCCATGTCCGAGCGGGGCTGGAGGGACGCATAGCCGCAGTTCTGGACGATGGGCCGTGCGGTGTCGGGCTTGAGTCCACTATTGTGGGTCTGGCCGGCACCCCTGCCTTGTTGCGTCCAGGTGGTGTCGCATTGGAACAAATCGAAGAGGTTCTAAAGGCAGAACTGCATCACCACCAACCCGGCGATCTGCTTACTGCGCCGGGGCAGTTGCAATCCCATTACGCGCCGGACGCGCCGGTGCGGCTGAACGCCCGGTCACGGCAGGGGGACGAGGTGTTGCTGGGTTTTGGCCCTGTTGATTGTGATCTGAACCTCTCCAGCACCTGCAACCTGCCCGAGGCCGCCGCCAGCCTGTTTGCCGCCCTTCACAAACTTAACGATACCGGTCGGCCAATCGCCGTATCACCAATTCCCCATCACGGATTAGGTGCGGCCATCAACGACCGTCTACGCCGCGCAGCAGCCCCTCGCGATTAGGCGCGGCCTGCACTGGCTGATAGGGTCAGCGGATCAACACCAAGCGTAGCCAAAGCCGCCTCCCATTTCTCGTCATCAGGGACATCAAAGACCAGTTTCGACGACGCATCAGTCGTTAACCAACCATTCATCGCGATCTCATCTTCCAACTGACCCGGCCCCCAGCCGGAATAACCTAAAGTCAGCATCGAATTCAGCGGCCCCTTGCCCGAGGCCAGATCCTCGAGCACATCCAGCGTTGCGGTCATGCTGAAATCTTCGGAAATCTGCATTGAATGCAGATTCGCCTCGTAATCTGCGCTATGCAGGACAAAGCCACGCGACATCTCGACCGGGCCGCCAAACTGCACCAGCCGTTCGCCAATTACGGGTATCCGACACGGGATGTTGAGCTGTTCCAGCAAGGTCTTGATCCGCAAGTCCGAAGGCTTATTCACGATCAATCCCATCGCGCCGTCATCACCATGGCTGCAGATATAGACGACCGAATGCTCGAATCGCGGGTCGCCCATTCCGGGCATCGCAATCAACAGTTTTCCCGTAAGGTCCATCAGCAGATATCTCTTGCGCCATAGGATATCCCTAGAATGACCCTGTGAACCGGGGAATGGCAAGGGATCAGCCGGGATTTCCGTGCATTTCACAGAAGTGACCGGAACGTGACTTGGCAATCACGACCGGAATGCGCATGTTCTGCATATGAAAGCGCTTTGCAAATCTGCTGCAGCCGTGTTGGCCGTTAGCCTTTGTTTTGGTGCCCCCGCCATTGCGCAGGGGGTTGATAATCTGGTTCAGATTGAGGTGTTGGACGGCGGCAAAACCGCCGAAGGTACCTATCAGGGGGCCTTGCGTCTAAAGCTCAAGGACGGGTGGAAGACCTATTGGCGCGCACCCGGCGATGCGGGCATTCCGCCACAGTTTGATTGGAAAGGCTCTCACAATATTGCAGACATAGCCTTCACGTGGCCCGCGCCGCATGTGTTTGATCAGAACGGGCTGCGCTCGGTCGGGTATGAGGATCAACTTGTACTGCCCGTCGAAATCACGCCTAAGAACCCTGCCAAACCCGTGCGTTTGCGCGGCGAGATGGACTTGGGCGTGTGTAAGGATGTCTGCGTGCCGGGTCGGTTGCAATTCGATCACACAATGGATGCCGACGCTGCACGCAATCCGGCCATCGCCGCAGCCCTCGCCCAGCGCCCGTTTTCCGAACGCGAAGCAGGCGTGGCGGATGCGACGTGCCAATTGACTCCCACTGCAGACGGAATGCGGATCGAGGCGCGTATCACCATGCCTTCAGCGGGCGGGTCCGAATTCGCCGTCATTGAACCAGGAAACCCGGCACTCTGGGCATCGCAGCCCGATACACGCCGTCAGGGCAACACCCTGATTGCAAGCTCGGAGATTATCGGTGCCTCCGGCGGGCCATTTGCGCTGGATCGGTCCGAAGTGCGCATCACGGTTCTGGGGGCAAACCACGCTGTCGATATCCAAGGATGCAGCGCAGGCTGACCGGATGAGCCAGACCCCAAAGATCGGTGCCTTGGCTGTCGTGCTGCACGATGGCCAGGTACTTTTGGTGCAACGCAGCAAGCAACCCGATCAGGGGTTGTGGGGCTTTCCAGGCGGCCATGTGGAATGGGGTGAAACGGTTCTGGACGCCGCCACCCGCGAGCTGCGGGAAGAGACCGGTGTGATTGCTGAGCCTTTGGTCTATCTCGACAATCTCGACCTTTTGCTGCGCGATGATAGCGGGCAGACCCGGGCGCACTACCTGCTGGTCGGAGTTGCGTGTCGCTATGTAACCGGCACGCCTGTCGCTGCAGACGACGCGCAGGACGCTCAGTGGTTTCCGGTGGACCAGATCACCAGCGGCGACCTGCCAATGAGCGACCGCGTTCCCGATCTTTTGCGGCGTGCTTTAGAGATGGATCAAGCCTCGACCCGATCCGACAAGCGTGCATAAAGCACGCTGGACAGCACGACACCTACCAGCAGGATCACGGTCGCACCCGCTACGAAAACGCCAAAACCCATTTGCAACACACTTGGACCTTCGGCGGCTGGGTAGAGACCCGAGAGCAGCGCCAACGGCGCACCTGTCACTACGGGCCAGATCATCGAGGCCCCCAGCCAGATCGCCAACGCTGCGCCCGTTGCGCGCACGGCATTGCGCACCACCCTGTCCGGCGCTCGCAAGGCCCGTCTCATCGATGTCATCGGGCGTGAGATGTCGTTTAGGATGGCCAGCAATGCAGGCACTAGCAGCAGGATCAGGGCCATGCCAAAGCCCAGCCCATAGACCAGTGTGATCACGGTCGGTTTCAAAAACTGCGCCTGCTGCGAGCTTTCGTACATCAAGGGCGTCAGCCCGAGTACCGTGGTCAGCGTGGTCAGCATCACAGGCCGCAATCGATCTGCCGTGCCTTCGACGATTGACGGCACCAACCCGCGCTCTTTCCGGTATCCGTCGATTGTGGTCACCAGAACAATCGAGTCGTTGATTATGATCCCGGTCATGCCCAACAGGCCGACGACGGTGAACATGCTTAACGGCACGCCCCACAGGTAATGCCCCCAGATCGCGCCCACGAGGCCAAAGGGAATGATCGCCATGACCACCAAGGGCCTTGTCCAACTGGCAAAGACCCAAGCCAATACCAGATAAATTCCGGTCAGACACAGGATCAGGCCTGTGCGGGCCTCGGACAGGAATTCATCCTCTTGCTCACTCAGGCCAGCCATGCGCCATTCGACCTGCCGTTCGGCGGCGATGTTTGGCAATATCTCTTCGCGCATGGCGCGGGCGATTTCGGCAGCCTGCGCCGGGTCGTCCTCGGAAATATCACCATTCACCGAGATGACCCGCAGACCATTTTCGCGCCGGACGGTCGAGAAACCCGATTTACGCTCGACCGAGACGATATCGGCGAGCGGGACATAAACGCCATCCGGAGTCCGCATCAATGTGCGTTCGAGGAAATCAGCAGTCAGTTCGCCCTCAGGCAGTTCGATCCGAATCTCGGTGCTACGCGGACCATCCGGGAAGGTCGCGGCCTCAATCCCGTTCAGCCGGTTTCGCAACACGCGGCCCAGTGTTTCGATGCGGAAACCCAGCGCCTGACCCTGCGCGGTGAGGTCCAGAATGAACTCTTCCTTGTCATAGGCGAGGTTATCCTCGAGCGCTGAAACTTCCGGGTATTTCGCAAGTTCCGCCTGGAGGTCCTCGGATGCAGATTTCAACGTGTTCACATCCGCACCATAGAACTGCACGTCAATCGCGTCGCCACCGGGCCCTGAACGCCAACCACGGAAGCTAAGCAGCTCGACCTTCGGGTGGCGCGGCACGAAATCCTGCAGCTCGCCCACAAATTCAAAGCTGGAATAGGGGCGCAAGTCGGCATCGATCAGCTCGATCGAGATGCCGCCCAGCAAATCGTCATCCTTGCCATCCGCCGCGCGCAGCCCCCATCCGGCCGAACCGCCAACCTCGGCTAGAACGTATTCGATTGGATTGCGGCCATGGCGTTCTTCGTAAACCTGACCCAGTTCTTCCGTGGCTTCCTGGACCATGCGCATCATTTCCAGCGTCTCAGCGCGCGTCGCCCCTTCGACCATGATGAAATTGCCCGTGACCGAGCCGCGTTCCGGTGCGTTGAAGAACCGCCAATTCACATCACCCCGAATGAACAGAGCGATCTGACTGGCCAGTATCACCACCATCAGTGCAACAACCACATACCGTGCCCAGACCACCCACGCGACCAACGGGCGGAACAGGTGGTCGCGCACCCAGCGGAAGCCCTTGTTCACAACCCGGTTGGGCCAGTCATACCAATGCTCCTTAGCCGAATGCGCGATGGCATGGGCCATATGGTTCGGCAGGATCAGGAAGCATTCGATCAGTGAGGCAATCAGGACAGCGATAACGGTGAACGGGATGTCTCGGATCAGCTCTCCGAAGCGGCCACCGATGGCGGTGAGACCAAAGAAGGCGATGACCGTGGTCACTGTTGCAGCAAACACCGGCATCGCCATTCGGCGGGCAGCGCGTTCTGCGGCGACGATTGGCGCTTCGCCCAAACGGCGGGCACGGAAATCGGCGTGCTCTCCCACGACGATGGCGTCATCAACCACGATGCCCAAGGTAATAATCAAACCGAACAGAGACACCATGTTCAGCGACAACCCGCCCAGATACATCAGCGCAATCGCCGCAGACATTGCCACCGGAATACCGGCAGCCACCCAGAAAGCGATGCGGGCGTTCAGAAACAAGAAGAGTAGACAAACCACCAGCCCAAGCCCGACCAGCCCATTGTCGACCAGAATATCCAGCCGGTCGGTGATCGCTTGTGCGCGGGTGCGGATCAGCTCAATCGTGATACCTTCGGGCAGGCTGGCCTGCATCTCGGCCACGACATCCTCGACATCGCGCTGAATTCCGATGGCATCGCCCAAATTGGACCGGTCGACGCGGATCGACATCGCCGGATTGTCACCCACGAAATAGCTGCGGTTGCGCGTGACCCCCTCGACCCGAATTTCAGCCACATCGCCCACAACCAGCTTTGAACCATCGGCAAAGTTGCGCAGGGCGATACCCTCGATCTCTTCCGGGGTGCGTTTCTCAACGCCTGTCCGAATACGCGCATTGGCACCTGTGACATCGCCCGCAGGGTTCGCGGTGACTTCTGCCGCGATGGCCTCGGCAATGTCCGAAAGCGAGATATCATTGGCGATCAACTGTGCGGTGGGGACTTCGACCACCACACGCGGCGCGGCCAGTCCCCGGATCGTGGTGCGCGTGACACCAACCGCGAATAGGCGGCTGATCAATTCATCGGTGAATTTGGCCAGTTGTTCAGCTTCTATGGGCCCTGTTATGACAACATCCGTGACACGATCCCGCCAAGCGCCGCGCCTGATGGTTGGTTCCTCGGCGTCTTCGGGCAGGTTGGTGACGCTATCGACGGCGGTCCGGACCTCCTCAACCGCGCGAGACATGTCCCAGTTCGGCTCAAACTCCAGCCGGACCTGCGCAGTTCCCTCACGTGAGGTCGATTCAGTACTGGCAACACCCTCAACCGCCAGTAACGCAGGTTCCAGCAATTGGACGATGCCATTGTCGACATCCTCGGGGCCTGCGCCGTCCCATTGAACGTTCACATCGACGCGTTCGAGAATCACATCAGGAAAGAACTGTGCACGCATGTTGGGGATCGCGGCGGCCCCCAGCACCAGCATGATCAGCAGCAACAGATTGGCCGCAGTCCGGTGCCGGGTGAAATAGCTGAGGATACCGCCCGCCGCGTTGGGAATGTCGCGGATCATCGCGCTTAGCCCCCGGCCCGATTGTCATCAAGACGGCGTATTAGGGTGGCGGGCACTTTGGCCTCGCTCAACTGGCCCAATACTTGGGCTTTGTCTTCCTGAGACATTGCATCACTGGCCTCGACCTGAGCCACAAGCTGAGCGCGCTTTTCGTCCGAAAGCTCGACCATGCCCGGATCAGTTTCAGCGTTCGCCTCAATCCGTAGGGGCCGCACACGTACACCCGAACCCAGCAGAGGCGTCCGGCCAATCACAACCTCGCGGCCTTCCAGGCCTTCACCACGCAAAAGCACCTCATCGCCCTGACGACGGATCAATTGCACAGCCAACGGTTCCAGCCGGTCATCGGGGCCGAGAACAAGCACGTTGCCCGTGGCGTCCAGAACCGAGGATGGCAGACGGACCACATTATCGAGCGGCTGTTCTTCAATCGAAACGGTGACAAAATCCCCCGGCTTGAATCCCGGCGCGTCGTCGAGACGCGCATAGATCAGACGCCCGGTTTGCCCTTCACCCGCCGCGCCGCTATCGCGACTGATCCGGCCGGTGGCAGTGAGATCGGTCCCCGTGACCTCAAGCGATACAGTCACCGGGGCTGAGATCAGATCACCCTGCGCGTCCAGCAACCGCACGAATTGCGCGGTGGAAACCCGAAACGCGACCTCAAGCGCATTGGGGTCGACGAGTTCGGCCAGCTTTTCGTTGGCCGCGACCAAGCGGCCTTCAACCAAAGTGACCTCGGTCAGCGTCCCATCAAACCCGGCATGGATCGTCATATCCTCAAGGTCACGCTCGGCCCCTTCCAACGCGATACGAGCCCGCGCAAACAAGGTTGTTGCCTGATCCACACGAGATTCGGCCTGCGCCAAAGCGATCCTGCGCGCGAGAACTGCCTGATGAGCCGATGTTGCGGCCAGTTCCGCTTCTTCGACGCTTGCAGCAGCCCCGACACCTCGCGTCTGCAGGTCCTGCTGGCGCTGCAGCGCCCGGTCGCGAAGTTCGGCCTGTGCCTCGGCTGATTTCAACTCATCCTGCGCCAACAGCAGCGAGCGTTCGGCGTCCCGCTCTTCAAACTGGGCATCCAGAAGATCGGATTTGGCACGGTCCAGAGCCGATTGCATATCGGCTGGGTCCAGTTCGACCAGCAATTCTCCCGCCGTTACGGTACCGCCATCTTCAAAGTCTTCGGCCAGTGATACAACGCGCCCACCCAAGGCCGCGCGCAGCTCTAACCGGCGGCGGCTTTGAATCTGGCCAAACGCTTCCAGATAAGGAGTGACGGTTTCCGGCTCGGCGGTTCGTACGGTAACGGCGAATATGCGTTCCCGCGCCTCAGGTGCCTGATTGTCCCGCGTCAGCACATCCTGAACCGCGCCCGAGATCATCTGTGCGGCAACGATCAACAGGCCCAGCGTCAGAAACGCCAGGAACACCCCAACAAGGCTTTGCCGCAGAAATCGCATCGGTCACTCACCTTTGGTCGCACATGCTGCCTTCCGCAAAGGTAGCCGGGTCGCAAAAAATGCCAAGCCACAAAGCGGTTATGATCCGTTAAACGCAGAACCAGTCTACTTCCGTCGCAGGTGTTCGTCCAATCTGGGCATTATTTCAACGAAATTACAGGGCCGGTGGCGATAATCGAACTGTTTCTCCAGAATCGCATCCCAAGCGTCTTTGCAGGCACCCGGGCTGCCCGGCAACGCAAACAGATAGGTTCCGCCTGCAACTCCGCCTGTGGCGCGGGACTGCACGGCAGAAGTACCTATCTTTTCCATAGACACGATGGTGAAAACGGTGCCAAACGCTTCGATCTCTTTTTCATAAACGTCCCGGTGCGCCTCGACTGTAACATCGCGACCCGTCAGACCTGTGCCGCCGGTCGAGATCACGACGTCGATTTCAGGATCCGCGATCCAACTGCGCAATTGCTCGGCAATCTGGGCGCGTTCGTCCTGAATGATCTTGCGGTCCGCCACTGAATGTCCAGCCGTTTCGATCCGGTCGACAAGCGTCTGGCCCGAGCGGTCGTTGTCCAGCGAGCGAGTATCCGACACAGTCAGAACCGCAATGCGGACGGGGATGAACTCAATGCTTTCATCAATGCGCGACATATGTCGTCAAGCCCTTTCCATAATGGCAAGCCGGATGGCAAGAGCCGCGAATATCCCGCCCGTGACCCATCCAATGATACGTGAAGCGCGTGGGTTTGAGATCAAAATGCGCCCTGCTCCGCCCGCAAAGATACCGACCACCCCGTTCACCAGAATGCTGCCCAAGGTGATAATTGCACCAAAGGTTAGGAATTGCAGCAGAACCGGGCCGTTTGCTGGGTCCACGAACTGAGGGATAAAGGCCAAAACAAACAGAATGACCTTGGGATTGGTCAGGTTCACCAGCAACCCCTCGCGAAACGCGAAATGAGCAGGCTTGATTGCTGCATCGTCCGACACTGCCCCTTTCCGGATTGCGCCCCATGCAAGAACCAATAGATAAGCAACGCCCATCCACCGGATAACGTCAAACAGCCAAGGCACGGCTGATACCAACGCCCCAAGTCCAAGCCCCGCCAGCAAAACTTGCACCATCAGACCCGTCGAAACACCGAGGCTGGCCATCATCGCTGGGCGTGACCCAGACCGTAACCCTTGCCCGAAACAGAACATCATGTCAGCGCCGGGTGTGAAATTCAGCACCAGTGCGGCTGGGATGAAGGCCATCAATGTCACTGTCTCGATCACGTTGTTACCTCGAACCAATGTGGTTTTGGGCCCAGATTGGCGATCTGAGACCGCCCGAGCATGCCGCGGTATCCCCAACTGTCGTGGATATGACCGCAAAAGACAAAATCGGGCTGGATGCGTTCAACCGCGTCACGAACTGCGGTCGAGCCGACCGACACATCTTGCGATGTCACATCCCCATATCCTTTTGGCGGAGAGTGCGCGATCAGAACATCCGCAGCCTCGCACCGGTCCAGCAGTTCCGATGCTTCAGCTTCAGTAAGATCGCAGGACCAGTCTCCGAAAGGCGTCACCGGCACGCCGTAGCCCAGCCCGAACAGGCGCAGACCATCCAATGTCATGCCCGTCCCGTGCAGAACATGCGCGCCTTCGGGCGCAGCGGCTGTCAGTTCCTCGGCGCTCTCAGCGTTGCCCGGCACCAGGATCAGCGGCGCTGCAATGCCCGACAGCATCTGCATCGCTTCTTTCAGGCCCCGCCGCGCATTGCAAAAATCCCCCGCTCCGATGACAAGATCAGCCTCGGCGCTGGCGACCACCAGATCAGCGGCCCGGTTGCGCGCCATATGAAGATCGGAAAACGCCAGAACTCTCATCCCGCGCCCCTCAGCCTTGCTTGCAAATCCAGCAAATCGGCCCAGGCCTGACGTTTCATCTGCGGTTGACGCAGCAGGTAGGCCGGGTGGAACATCGGGATGACCGGCAGGTTCAGCGCCTGATCCCATTTCCCGCGCAGCCGCGTGATACCGCGTTTGCCCAGCAAGGCCTGACAGCTAATATTGCCCATCACCACGAGCACCTCGGGCTTGGCCAACGCCACATGCCGTTCCAGAAACGGCTTCATCATGCCAATCTCTTCCGGCTTGGGATCGCGATTCTGCGGGGGCCGCCACGGCAACACGTTGGTAATGTAGACATTCTCGCGCCGATCCAGATCAATCGCGGCCAGCATCCGGTCCAGCAATTGCCCAGCGCGCCCGACAAAGGGCTTACCTTCGCGATCCTCATCACGGCCGGGCGCTTCGCCGATGATCATTACCCGTGCACCGGGGGTGCCATCGGCAAACACCAACTGCCGCGCGCCGCGTTTGAGGTCGCAAAGATCAAACGCCTCCATCGCCGCACGCAAATCGACGAGCGATCCAGCGGTTTTCGCCGCCTGTTTTGCAACAGCTGCGGCATCGACCGGCTCTGGTTTTTTCGCAGGTTCAACCGCAGCTGGTTTCTTAGCCTTGGCCGCTTTGTCCGGCAACGCATAGCGATCTACCGGCGCGTCGCCGATCGCCTCGGTTGCGCCCAGCTCGATCTGCCATTCCAGCAGCGCCCGCGCGGTATGATGGTCCAAGCCCGATTCCATAACCCTCAATCTAACCAGCTTTTGACCGAGGGAAAGCGAATAGACCTTGCCATGGCACAGGGTCGCACCGACCATGGCAGGGTCATGCTGTCATTTCTGCGATTCCTTCTGATTGCTCTATTGCTGGCAACCTCTGGCGGTTCGGCGAGTGCGCAGCTGTTTGATCGGGATACACAATGCCGCGCCGGACAGTTGCAATGCGGGCGCGGTTGTTGCCCCGCAGGCCAGCGCTGCAGCTTTGATGGCCGCTGTATCCCTCCGGGACACACCTATTGTGGAGGTGGGCGCACCTGCGGCCCGTTCGAGCGCTGCGTGGCAGGAGGAACCCGTTGCGCCCCTGCTGGGGCGAATAAGTGCACCTCGCGCTTGGATTGCCCCGGTGGTAGCTTCTGCAACGGACGCGGTGAATGCGAGCGCAGCCGACCGGATTTGGTCCCCGCTCCATCCACAACCTGCGCCGATGGCAGGAGTTGCGGAGCCGGTTCATCCTGCTTGCCGGGCGGCGGATGTTCGCGCCCCGGCTGGTTTCTGTGTGAAGAAACCGGTTCGCAATGCCGACCCGGCTTTAAATGCTCGGCTTATCAGGGCTGTGTTCCGATCAAGGCCATTGATTGTGGCTATGGCAAGTGGTGCAAACCAGGGGAACAATGCCTGCCCGAAGGCGGATGTGAGAAACTAACCGAAGGGTCGGAACCTTAGGTTGCCTTGGCCTGCATGGCTTCCTATAAGCGGTCCGATTGTCAGACAGGAGCCCGCCCATGCGTTTCGCCCATCGTCACCTTCTTGGCATCGAGCATCTGTCGCAATCCGATATCACCGCTATACTTGATCTGGCCGAAACCTATGTCGATCTGAACCGGCAATCGGCTAAGCATTCCGATGTGCTGTCGGGCCTGACTCAAATCAACATGTTCTTTGAAAACTCGACCCGTACGCAGGCGAGTTTCGAAATTGCGGGCAAGCGATTGGGCGCGGATGTGATGAACATGGCGATGCAGGCCAGTTCGATCAAAAAGGGCGAGACGCTGATTGATACAGCAATGACGCTGAACGCAATGCATCCCGATCTGCTGGTGGTGCGGCATCCTCATTCCGGCGCGGTGGACCTGCTGGCGCAGAAGGTAAACTGCGCCGTGCTGAACGCAGGTGACGGGCGGCATGAGCACCCGACGCAAGCCCTGCTGGACGCGCTGACCATCCGCCGTGCCAAAGGCCGCCTACACCGGCTGAACATCGCGATTTGCGGAGACGTGGCGCATTCGCGCGTGGCGCGATCGAACCTGATCCTGCTGGGCAAGATGGAAAACCGCATCCGTCTGATCGGCCCGCCGACGCTGGTGCCGTCGCAATTCGCGGAATTCGGGGCCGAGATCTATGATGATATAAATGAGGGTCTGAAAGACGTCGACGTTGTGATGATGCTGCGCCTTCAGAAGGAACGGATGGACGGCGGCTTTATCCCCTCGGAACGCGAATATTATCACCGCTACGGTCTGAACGCTGAAAAGCTGGCGCTGGCCAAGCCAGACGCCATCGTGATGCACCCCGGTCCAATGAACCGCGGGGTCGAGATCGACGGCACTCTGGCCGATGACATCAACCGATCCGTCATTCAGGAACAGGTCGAGATGGGCGTTGCCGTCCGCATGGCCGCCATGGACCTGCTGGCGCGCAACGTGCGAGAAGCCGCATGAACGATCTGATCATCGCCCCCCATGAGCGCGGTGTGATCCGCCTGTTCTCGCTGGACATGCGCCCGGAAGAAGCGAAATTCCTGCGCGAACCGGGGGCTGTTGATCAGGTGTTGGGTGTCGAGGGGCTGGATCCAGAACAAATCGACATTTTTCCGGTATCCGACCTCGAAGATCTCGGGCTTTATGGCTATCTCAGCGAAGGCTGCGGTGTCTCGGAAGACCAGTTGGACCGCACGAAATTGGAGGCCATCGAAGGCTGGGTGATGGTCCTGCGCAGTGCGGCGCTGGGTGGTCGATCTGCAACCCTTTCCCTCGATCCCCGCCTGCATCTGATTGGCCTGTTCACCGAAGAGGCTACCAACTGGTCCGGCGGCACGATTGAGACCGAAAGCGCAAAACCGTTCTCGGCCGCGCAAAGCCCGCCAGTGGATAATAAACCAAGCCGCATCGGTTCAGCCGTCATTGCCTTGCTGATTCTGATCGCCGTCGGAGGTGCCTTGTGGCTGATCCTGTAACATTCACGCCAGACAAGGGCGCTTATATCCGCACCAACGCATGGCTCGCCGCGTTTGCAATGGCGGCTGCGATGGTCTTGCTTTGGTTGATAGGCAACCCTTACGTCTGGACCGGCGCGCCCGCAGGGTTGGCCGCCATCACCATCCGCGCTTGGTATTTGGCTTCGGAAGAACTGGTCGCCAAGTGGGAAATGACGGGCACCACTCTCACCGGTCCTGGTCCGCGTAAGGTGGCGCTGAACCAAATTCAGGCGGTCAATACCATTGGCAGCTTTGTCCAGATCGTCACAAAAGGCGGCGACAAGCACCTGATCAAATATCAGGCGGACCCCGCCGCCACCAAAGCTGCAATCGAAAGGGCCATGGCATGAGCAATCTGATTTTTACTAACGCTCGCCTGATCGACCCCGAAGCTGGCACAGATAGCATCGGCTGGCTGCAGATTGCCGATGGTCGGATCGCAGCGCTTGATGAAGGCACGGCCCCAGACGCTGACACGCAGGTGGTCGATTGCGGTGGGCAGTGCCTCGCCCCCGGAATTGTCGACATTGGCGTCAAGGTCTGTGAGCCCGGTGAGCGGCACAAAGAAAGCTATAAATCCGCAGGTCTGGCTGCGGCTGCAGGGGGTGTGACAACCATCGTCACCCGTCCCGATACTCTGCCTGCCGTCGACACACCCGAGACGCTGGAGTTCGCCACCCGCCGCGCGCAAGCGGACGCTCCGGTCAACGTTTTGCCAATGGCCGCCCTGACCAAAGAACGCGAAGGGCGTGAGATGACCGAGATCGGGTTCCTGCAAGATGCGGGAGCTGTGGCCTTCACCGATTGCGATCATGTCATCACCAATACCAAGGTGTTCTCACGCGCGCTGACCTACGCCAAATCCTGTGGCGCGCTTGTGATTGCCCACCCGCAAGAGCCGGGCCTGAGCAGCGGTGCCGCGGCCACCAGCGGTAAATTCGCCGCACTGCGAGGCTTGCCTGCCGTATCGCCTATAGCCGAGCGTATGGGGTTGGACCGCGACATCGCCCTGCTTGAAATGACCGGGGCCGCCTATCACGCCGATCAGATCACCACCGCCCGCGCCCTGCCTGCACTGGAGCGCGCCAAGCGCAACGGGCTGGACATCACAGCAGGCACGTCAATCCACCATCTGACGTTGAACGAATTGGACGTGTCTGATTATCGCACCTTCTTCAAGATCAAGCCCCCGCTGCGATCCGAAGATGACCGGCAAGCGGTGATCGAAGCAGTGCGAACCGGTCTGATAGACACGATCAGTTCCATGCACACGCCGCAGGATGAGGAAAGCAAGCGTCTGCCGTTTGAAGAGGCGGCCTCGGGCGCGGTGGCGCTGGAAACACTGCTGCCTGCTGCGCTTCGGCTATATCATTCCGAACAGCTGGACTTGCCGACCCTGTTCCGCGCCATGGCCCTCAATCCGGCCAAACGGCTGGGGTTGGAGAGCGGTCGCCTGGCCCTAGGCGCGCCTGCCGATCTGGTGCAGTTCGACCCGGATGTTCCCTTTGTTCTGGACCGATTTACGCTGAAATCGAAATCGCAGAACACACCGTTTGACGGTCAGCGGATGCAGGGTAAGGTCACCGCAACCTTTGTCGCTGGACAAGAAGTGTACCGGAGAGCCTGATGCCCCTGATCGACAGCACAATGACTCAGCTCATCCTGTGGGCCGCGTTAGGATACCTGCTTGGGTCCATACCCTTTGGCATGATCGTCGCGCGCGTGATGGGTCTGGGAAATCTGCGGCAAATCGGGTCGGGCAATATCGGCGCAACCAACGTCCTGCGAACCGGCAATAAGGTAGCGGCAGCGCTGACATTGCTGTTTGATGCAGCCAAGGGTGCCGTTGCTGTTCTGCTGGCACGCGCTTTGGCTGGTGAAGATGCCACGCAGATCGCCGCATTGGCCGCGTTCCTCGGGCATTGCTTTCCGGTCTGGCTGGGTTTCAAAGGCGGCAAAGGCGTTGCGACTTTTCTGGGCCTTTGGCTGGCACTTGACTGGCGCGTGGGTGTCGCCTGCTGCTTGACATGGCTGGTCGCGGCGCTGATCTGGCGTATTTCATCCGTTGGTGCGCTGGCCGCCGCCGCCCTATCCACCACCTGGATCATGGTGCTGACAGATGGCAGTACCTTCGTTCTTGGAATTGCTCTGACCTTGCTGCTCTACTGGCGGCACAGCGCCAACCTAGCGCGGATCAAGGCGGGGACAGAACCGAAAATCGGGAAATCGTGACAGCGCCCAGCGCGTTTCTGAAAGCGTTCCATGATCTGCCGGTCGGCACGTTCACCGGTTCCGTTGGGCCGCATCGATATTTGGTATCGCATCAGATCATGGCCTGCGGGAAATCTCACAAACTGGTGGCTCATCAATTGGGCGGGCCGGATTACATCAGCCTGAACCTTTATCTCACACAGAAAAGCGGCGCATTGCTTCGCCCCTGCGAAATGCCTGCGGAAAAGGTGGTGGATTTTGTCCTGGCGCTGGCGCCTGACGTGCAGGAATAAACAACCGGTCTTTGTGATTGCACAATCACAATTGATTGCTTTGAACGTGATCGGGCCATTCCCCAACTGGGATTTTGTGACGGCCAATTACAGGCGTCGCGACAATCAAATCCGGTTCGCCCGGGCAAAATTACAGTGCTCTTCAGCGAGCCTATTCACGAAAGGTGAAGTCATGAACACGTTCAAATCCATCATCAGCGGAGTCGCGCTGTCTGTTGCGATCGCAAGCTCAGCAATGGCGGCTGGCGTCGAAATCAACGCAAGCTCGACCGGATTGGCAATGCAGGGCTATGACCCGGTTGCCTATTTCACCGTTGGCGAAGCAACCAAGGGTGATTACAAAATCACCACGCTGCACAACGACGCCCTGTACCGTTTTGCATCGGAAGAGAACAAAGCCGCTTTTGAGGCGAACCCAGAGGCCTATCTGCCTGCTTACGGCGGCTACTGCGCATTTGGCACCGCAATGGGCTTCAAGTTCGATGGTGACCCGAACTACTGGAAAATCGTCGACAACAAGCTGTATCTGAACCTGTCACAAGACATTCAGGAGCGTTGGGAAGGCGACATTCCGGGCTTTGTTGAGAAAGCCAGCGCGAACTGGGAAGACATCGCCGACAAAGACCCGGCTGAACTACAGCAATAATTCGCTGACAAGACCTTTGTGCATCGGCGGCAGATCGTATCTGCCGCCGATCTTCGTTTGAAGGCATCATGTTTCACCCTATCTAGCATATGAGAAAAGAGCCCAACCTGAGTGGGCCCACGCCGGGGCACCGGCCAGAATAAAGTTGTTCGGGACAGTCAAAACATCACTGATCCGGCCTAAGGGCCGGAACGTAGATTCAATCATAACGCTGCCATTAGATTTGATTGGCAGCAGGTTTCGAGCGAAAGGAATGAGACGATGACAGGAAGATTGGCACTGATCACCTCGGTCGCCGTATTGGCTGCGGGATCCGCCATGGCGCAATCCTCAGGCAACTGGACTGGATTCTACGGCGGTGCGCAGTTTGGTTATGCGGACATCGACACAAACGTATCAGGCGTCGACGGCGATGGTGCGATCGGCGGTATCATCCTTGGATATGATTACGATCTGGGCGATTGGGTCGTCGGAGGTGGCTTCGACTATGACTGGAGCGACGTAGACCTTTCCGGCGCCGCCACGGTCGAGAATGTCTGGCGGCTCAAAGCGCGCGCGGGCTACAAGTTGAACCCGCAGGGCCTGCTTTATGGCACCGCCGGTTATGCCGATGCGGATACCGATAATCTGGGCAGTGACGATGGCTGGTTCATCGGCGCAGGCTATGAGCAGATCGTAGCCCCCAATATCAGCGTTGGAGGCGAGATTCTGTATCATGAGTTCGACGACTTCAACTCATCGGGCGTCGATGTTGACGCAACTACAGTTCAACTGCGCGTCGCATATCGGTTTTGATGAGAAAGTAGGGCCCGGCTATTTGCGCCGGGCCCGTGCCGCTAGGGCACCAAGACTGTGCTGCCGGTGGTTTGTCGTGCTTCCAAAGCACGATGCGCATCAGCAACTTGATCCAACGGAAACTCCTGATCGACATGGATCTTGACCTCGCGCCCGTCCACTTTGCCAAACAAGCGTCGCGCCATCGCCTGACAGGTGGCGTGATCCGAGATATGCGTGAACAAGGTTGGCCGCGTCACCTTCAGAGATCCCCGCTGCGCAAGCATTCCCAAATCGACAGGCGGCACTGGCCCCGAAGCGTTTCCGAATGAAATCATCATGCCCAAGGGTTTCAGGCAATCCAGCGATCCCTCAAACGTGTCCGCACCGATGGAGTCCATCACCACATCAACCCCTTTGCCTCCGGTGATCTCGGCCACACGCTCGACAAAATTCTCGGTCCGGTAGTTGATGCACTGTGACGCGCCATTGAACTGCGCCAGGCTGCATTTCTCATCCGTTCCCGCTGTCCCGATCAGTTTGATGCCTTCGGATTTCGCCCATTGGCAGGCGATCAGTCCCACACCTCCGGCAGCCGCGTGGAACAACACGGTATCTCCGCGCCGCAGCGGCGTTGTGCGGTGAAACAGGTATTCAACCGTCATGCCCTTTAGCATCATGGCCGCTGCGGTGCGGAACGAGATACTCTCGGGCAGCGGACAAACCTGTGCTGCAGGCATCACGCGCGCTTCGGAATATGCTCCCGATGGTCCTGCGGCATAGGCCGCGCGTTGGCCGGGAGCAAGATGCGTAACGCCTTCGCCTACCGCCTCAACGACTCCGGCCGCTTCCATTCCCAACGCATGAGGCAACTCCAGCGGATAAAGGCCGGTACGCTGGTACACATCGATGAAATTCAATCCGCAGGCATGATGGCGAATGCGCACCTCACCCGGGCCGGGATCGCCAAGCGGGCGATCCTCAATCCGAAGAACCTCGGGGCCGCCGGATTCGTGTATGACGACTGTGCGTGCTGTCTGCTGCATGAATGCCTCCCTTGCCTGTGGAAACAAAGCTAACACGCCTGTGCGGCAGAGCAATCCTTCCGGCTCTGCAAGGGTGATCGGGCAAAATTTCGCAATATGTGCTATAATGCATCGAGACGTTGTAATTGGGCAGACGTTGCCGGCTGATCCGGTCACGCGAATTGCCACGCCGGATGCATCCCGCGGCGCACCCACGCCAGAAAAGGGGATGAACATGGACAAGACAATCGGTAACCCAATCACCTGGGTCGCCCGAAATCTGCGGGCAACCAGCGATCATGTCACTGAATCCGTGACCGAGATCGGCAGCGCGGATGTTCAGGCTCTGCCGACGGTGCATACGCTGACCCTGCAGGATCTGCGCGAATGCCTGAAAGCTGGATATAACGATTTTCTCGAAACCCGGGCCGATGCGATCTTTGTCGTTCTGATCTATCCAATCGCAGGTCTGCTGATGTTCGGTATCGGGCTCAACAAAGACATGGTGCCCCTGCTGGCCCCGCTTGTCATGGGCTTTGCCCTGATCGGGCCGGTCGCCGCCGTCGGGCTTTATGAGATCAGTCGCAAGAGGGAACAGGGCGGAGACGTTCATTGGCTGGACGCGTTCGGCGTATTCCGTTCGCCTTCCTTCGGAGCCATACTGGCATTGGGCTTCTATCTGGTCATGCTATTGATGATCTGGCTGATGGTCGCGCAAGGCATCTACGCGCAAACCCTAGGGCCAGAACCTCCGGCTTCGGCCATGGCATTCGTGACAGAAGTGTTCACCACCGGAGCAGGCTGGAGCATGATCATCATCGGCACCGCCACCGGTTTCCTGTTTGCACTGGTCGCATTGGCGCTAAGCGTGGTCAGCTTTCCGCTGTTGCTGGATCGCAAAGTGGGCGTTCCCGTGGCCGTCGTAACCTCGGTCAGGGTCTTGCGTCAGAACCCGGGTGTGATCTTGACCTGGGGGGCCATTGTGGCCGCGATGTTGGTACTGGGCGCGATCCCGATGTTGCTGGGGCTGATCGTCGTCATGCCCGTTCTAGGCCACGCCACATGGCACCTGTATCGCCGGGCGGTCGCCTGACTACATGGCAGCAGCTTAACCAGAGACCTTCAGAACGATCTTGCCAATGTGGCCCGATGCTTCCATCCGCGCATGTGCAGCGGCGGCATCAGAAAGATCGAATTCTGAATCCATCACCGGTGCGACCTTCCCGGCCTCAAGCAATGGCCACACGGCTTCACGCAAGTCTTGCGCGATGCGCGCCTTGGCCAAATCGCTTTGCGGGCGCAAGGTGCTGCCAGTCAGGGTGAGGCGTTTCACCATCATCAGCGCAAAGTTCAGTTCGACCACCGGACCTTGCAGGAAAGCGATCTGAACCAGCCGCCCGTCTTCCGCCAAAGCCTTGATGTTGCGCGGGATATAATCACCACCGACCATGTCCAGGATCAGGTTCGCCCCGCCCTCGGCGCGCATCGCAGCCACGAAATCTTCGTCGCGATAGTTGATCGCCTTTTCGGCACCTAGCTTGATACAAGCCTCACATTTCTCAGCCGACCCGGCGGTTGCAAAGACGCGGGCGCCAAACGCATTGGCCAGCTGAATGGCCGTCGTGCCGATCCCGCTGGAACCGCCATGGACCAGAAACCGTTCCCCCGGTTTCAAGCCGCCACGGGTGAAGACATTGGACCAAACAGTAAAGAAGGTTTCGGGCAGGCAGGCAGCTTCTTTCAAACCCATACCCGCAGGCACAGGCAGGCAATGGGCGGCGGGCGTTGCGACATATTCAGCATAACCGCCGCCGGGCAACAGGGCGCAAACCTGATCGCCAACGACCAGACCTTCGACACCCGAGCCGATGGCGATGACCTCGCCCGAGGCCTCTAGCCCCGGCAAATCGCTTGCACCGGGAGGTGGATCATACGCCCCTGCCCGCTGCAGCGCATCAGGACGGTTCACCCCGGCGTACGCGACTTTCAGAACCACTTGACCCTCTGCCGGTTCCGGCATCGGGCGTTCCGTCAGTTGCAGAACGTCCGGGCCACCAGCTTCAGTGATCTCGACAGCGCGCATTGTCTGGGTCATGGGCATATCTCCTTTGCCCAATGCCTAGCAGGCGAAAACGCAGAGGCCCAGCGGCAAGTGGAAACGCTGCGACTATTTTCCCGATGACAGCGAACCGGGCAGGTTGTCGGGCAACTTCGTCGGAGCCTTCACCAGACCCGCAAGCCAGTTGGGGACGGCCAGAAACGGTTTCAGCAGCGGGTTGCCATTCACCTGCGCCTTGAACTTTTCAAACTGCATTACGCCCTCGATCCGCCGATCCAGGAATTCCCATGTCGCCTGATAATCCGGGCTGTCATCACCCAGCCAATACAACAGTGTCGAAGAATAGACGCCCGACAGAGTGGCACGTTTGGTGTACCAGTTCACGTCGTCCGAAGTATCGCCAAGCGCTGTCCAGATCTGGTCACAGGTGCCCCAGACCGCCTTGGCCCCATCCGCGGCATGGATCGGCAACGCGAACAAAGTCATACCTCGGCGCACTGCTTCTTTGTCTTCGACCGCCTGCAGGCGGAAGCGGACGGTGGCGGCGATCTTTTCACGGAATTTCAGCCCGCTCAGGTCTTCGGATTTCAACCGCTCCAACATCGCGGCATCCCCACGCGCATGAAAGGCCAGTGCCAGATCGACGGCACCACGCGGACAGATCGCTCGGGCCAGCGCGGGCTCCAGATCGCAATCGCTGATGGCCGCACGAAAGCTGGTTTCCGACCAGCCGTCGAACGGCACATGGTTCAGAATCGCTTCGAGAAGCTGCTCTTTGGTGTCTTCATAGGTTGCTGTCATGTCGGGTCTCCGAGGCTGCGGGTCCAGTACTAGACAAGTTAGGCGTGCTTTGCTATACGGCCACTTCCTGCAAATCCTTGCAACTCTATCTAGAAAGGTGGTGACAACCACATGCAGGTTAGTGTTCGCGACAATAACGTCGATCAGGCGCTTCGTGCCCTGAAGAAAAAGCTGCAGCGCGAAGGCGTGTTCCGTGAAATGAAGCTGAAGCAACATTTCGAGAAACCGTCCGAGAAAAAAGCGCGCGAGAAAGCTGAAGCGATCCGCCGTGCCCGTAAACTGGCACGTAAGAAAGCACAGCGCGAAGGTTTGCTCTAAGAGCTTCCTGCGACTCGTCCAGCTTTGGATGACACTATTTGACGACCCCCGAGGCCCTGCCCGGGGGTTTGTCGTTTTCAGGGCGGATGATCCCGCCAAATCCCGGCTTTACCCTCGCGGCAACCTGCCGATTTTGATGCAATCGCCGCAGTCGGCATTTTACAGCGCAGCGAATCGCCGTTCGGTTGCATTCTGCCGCCGAAAAACGCCCATCGCCGTACCCGCCCTATTCAGCGTTCTTTGATCGTCTGTAAGTGAGGCCGTCCACTCAGACATAACCAAAAACGGAGGCACTGATGTCGACAGCAAGTACGGTCGAGCGCGAAATGCTCGCGCTGATCAACCAAGAGCGCACATCCCGCGGTCTTGATCCCCTGGAACTTGAACGCAACCTGAACGAATCTTCCGAGGACCACAGCAGCTGGATGCTGGATACCGACCGGTTCAGCCACACCGGTCAGGGTGGTTCATCCGCGACCCAACGGATGCAAGCCGCAGGGTTCGACCTGTCCGGGAGCTGGCGCACCGGAGAAAACATCGCCTGGCAATCCGAGCGTGGCGCACCCGGTATCAGCGATGATGTCGCCCAGTTGCACCAGAACCTGATGAATAGCCCCGGTCACCGCGCCAACATTCTGAACCCCGATTTCAAATATATCGGCATCGGGATCGAAGAAGGCGACATGCAGGGGTACGACGCTGTCATGGTGACGCAGAACTTTGCGGCGACTCAGGGCGATGTCGATCTTGATAACGGCGGCACCACCCCGCCGGTGACGCCTCCAGTTGAAGAAGTTGTTGAGCCAGAAGAGGAAGAGGTTACCACCCCGACCGAACCAGAAGTGCCGGAAACCGATGTGACCGAGACTGAGGAACCAGTTGACGAAACACCGGTAGCGGAAGTTCCCGATACCGAAGAACCGGCAGAGGAGACCCCGGAGGAAGACGTCACCGAAACCGAAGAACCATCGGACGAAACACCCGACACCGATGTGACGGAAACCGAGCAACCGGCAGACGAAACGCCAGAAACTGAGGTTACCGAGACCGAGGACCCGGTTGAGGAGACTCCAGAAACAGACGTGACCGAAACTGAAGAGCCGGAAACGCCTGATACCGATGTGACTGAAGTTGAAGACCCGGAACCCGATGTGCCGAATACTGACGTCGTCGAGGTCGAGGAACCCGAAACTCCGGAGACCGACGTCACCGAGGTCGAAGAACCCGAGCCAGAAACACCTGAAGTTGTCGTTGACAATGCTGCACCGGGCGCGGACTGCTTTGACGTTCAGGCCTTCCTTGCCGGGATCGAAGCGTTTGTTAATGCGCTGCAAGCCCAATTTGACCAGTTCGAATGGTCTCCGTTGCAGCAGGCTGACACGACCCCGGAGATGGATGATTTCGATCTGGTGTTCGACACCGACTTCGCTGACGACATGATCGAAACCGTTGAAGCCACAGTCGAAGACATGAATGACGACATGTGCGGCGTGTTTGTTTTCGAAACGAACTGCGGATTTGATTGGGGTTAATCAAACCGTTCAGGTGCGGGGATCCTTTTCCCGCACCACTTTCCTGCCAAATCAATATATCTTAGGCACGTGTAGCTCATCCGGCAAAATGCGCCGTTCGTATTCGGGGTTATAGCGCCGATCCGGCAGATTGACCTTTTCCTGCGGCACATCCTCATAGGGGATCTTGGTCAGCAGGTGCTCGATACAATTGAGCCGTTCGCGTTTCTTGTCGTTGCCTTCAACAATATACCAAGGCGCCTCGGATATGTTGGTGCGAAAGAACATATCCTCTTTGGCCTTGGTGTATGCCTCCCACCGGATGCGGGATTCCAGATCCATCGGTGACAGTTTCCACTGCTTCATCGGATCGTGAATACGCATCAGGAATCGCAATTGCTGTTCTTCGTCTGTAATCGAGAACCAGTATTTCAGCAGGATAATCCCCGACCGCACCAGCATCCGTTCGAATTCAGGAACGTCCTGAAAGAACTGTTCGACCTGATCCTCGTTGGCAAATCCCATCACGCGTTCAACACCAGCGCGGTTGTACCAGGACCGATCGAAGAACACGATCTCACCGGCCGCAGGCAAATGGGGCACGTAGCGCTGAAAATACCACTGGCTTTGTTCGCGTCGGCTGGGTGCAGGCAAGGCGACCACACGCGCTACACGAGGGTTCAAACGCTGCGTGATCCGCTTGATCACGCCCCCTTTACCGGCGCTGTCGCGCCCTTCAAATAGAATACAGACCTTGGCCCCTGTATGGACCACCCAATCCTGAACTTTGATAAGTTCAGCCTGCAGCCGCAAAAGGTTGCGAAAATAGACCTTGCGATCCAGCATGTCAGGATGCTGGTCCTTGTAAATCTTGCGCACTTCCATCGAAAGCATGGGTTCGCTGAATTCGATCTCGAAATCTTCGTCCAGCGTGTCTTCCAGTTCAGCTTCCAGCCAATCTTTCGGCGTGCTGTTGTTTTCGTAAGCCAAGGTCTGCTCCTTATCGTTCATCGGGTTCGGACCGTACACGGCCAGTGTAACCACGGAGTGTCAGCGCAAAGTGCCGAGGTCGTACATAAGGTCGGAAACATGGATTTTGGCCCGACCGCACGACAGATACAAGCGGCAGAATTGACGCAAGGCTAACCCCAATAGTTGGTTTCAGACAGGCAAGGCCGTGGTTTTGAACACCGTGCGCAAAGCAAATGAGCTTTGCATCTGCGCCACCCCAGGCAAGCGCGACAGGTATTGCCGATGAATGCGAGCAAAATCCTCGGTATTTTCTGCGACGACCTTTAGAATGTAGTCCGCCGTGCCCGCCATCAAATGGCATTCCAGCACATCCGGAATCCGTGCTACGGCTTTTTCAAACGCCTCCAGCACTTCTTCCGCCTGACCCTGCAACGTGATCTCGACAAACACAGTGGTTGGAACGTTCAACTTCCGTGCATCCAACAGGGCGACGTAGTCCTTGATATAACCCTCAGCCTCAAGTCGCTGCACGCGCCGGTGGCAGGCCGAAGGGGATAGATTCGCCTGTTCGGACAATTCCGAATTTGACATCCGCCCTTTGCGCTGCAGGGCTGCCAGAATCTTCCGATCTGTTGCGTCAATCGTCATTTGCGCACATCCATTGCGTCAAGTTGCCTATACCTCGAATATTTTCCCGAAGATTGTGTGTTTAGCAAGTGGGGTTTCACAAAAATTGCGCCAATTTATGCCCATAATTTAGGCAGTTTATGAATGGAGTCTCACATGAAAATCGGCTGCCCCAAGGAAATCAAACCTCAGGAATTCCGCGTCGGGATGACCCCGAACGCTGCTGGCGAAGCTGTGGCCCGCGGTCACGAAGTCATTATCGAAACCGGTGCCGGGATGGGCTCGGGCTTTGATAACGATGCTTATGTAGCGGCAGGTGCCCGCATCGTCGACACTGCAGAAGAAGTGTTCGCCACGGCTGATATGATCGTCAAGGTCAAGGAGCCTCAGGCGGTCGAGCGCAAAATACTGCGCGAAGGTCAGTTGCTGTTCACCTATCTGCACCTGGCACCCGATCCAGACCAGACCCACGATCTGCTGGAATCCGGCTGCACCGCGATTGCCTATGAGACCGTGACTGACTCCAATGGCGGCCTGCCGCTGCTGGCGCCGATGTCCGAGGTTGCCGGTCGCTTGGCTCCGCAAGTCGGGTCCTGGACTCTGCAAAAGGCCAACGGTGGCCGCGGCGTTCTGATGGGTGGTGTACCGGGTGTAGGCCCTGCCAAAGTGATCGTCATCGGCGGAGGTGTCGTAGGCACCCACGCAGCGAAGATTGCCGCAGGCATGGGCGCGGATGTGACCGTACTGGACCGTTCGCTGCCGCGTCTCCGCTATCTGGACGATGTGTTCGGCGGAACCTTCAAGAACCAGTATTCAACCGCTGGTGCGACAGCCGAGCTGATCCAGGATGCCGACCTGGTCATCGGTGCGGTCCTGATCCCGGGCGCAGCTGCTCCCAAACTGATCTCGCGCGAACAGCTGTCGACCATGAAGCCCGGCGCGGCTCTGGTAGACGTTGCGATCGATCAGGGCGGCTGTTTTGAAACCTCGAAAGCCACCACCCACGCCGATCCGGTTTACGAAGTTGACGGCATCATGCACTACTGCGTCGCCAACATGCCCGGTGCGGTTGCCCGGACTTCGACCATCGCACTGGGCAACGCAACCATGCCGTTTATGTTGTCGCTGGCAAGCAAGGGCTGGAAGCAGGCCTGTAAGGACGACGCACACCTGCTGGCAGGTTTGAACGTCCACGCCGGCAAGCTGACTTACGAAGCGGTGGGCACCGCCCTCAACATCGCCTCTGTCGATCCAACAACTCTGTTGAACTAAGAGCGCTCCCGCCTCTGAAAGCGTCCTTTTCCAAGGGACGCTTTACAGACTTGGGCCCAGCGCCGCGCCAATAGCGCGGCGCTGTTTTTTCTGGACCAAGGTTCGCGCAAAAAAGCACCGCGCCTTAGCGCGGTGCCCGGCCCAACCGGAAGAGGGCATTTCAATGCCCGATCGACGGGCGGGAGGCTTACGCCTCTTTGTGAATCTCCACAGAATGCGGATACGGGATGGATACGCCTTTGGCGTCAAACGCTTCTTTGATCGCTTTGGTAAGTTCAAACTTCACATCCCAATAGTCAGCCGCTGCGCACCACAGGCGCGCGGTCAGATCAACCGAACTATCCCCAAGATTTGTCACCCGCACCCAGGGCTCAGGATCAGCCATGATACGATCGTCAGCTTTGGCCACATCAAGGATGATGTTCATAGCCTCATCCGCGCTATCGCCGTAGTCGATGCCAAACACCAGATCGACCCGGCGGGTGTCATGGGCGGAATAGTTGGTGATCACCGAACCCCAAGCCTGACCGTTTGGCACGATGATCTGCACGTTGTCCGGCGTCACCAGCTCGGTCGTGAACAGGTTCAGGTCTTTCACAGTACCCGCTGTGCCACCAATATCGACATATTGGCCCAGCTTATAGGGCCGGAACACCACCAGCATCACGCCCGCGGCCAGATCGCTGAGTGTTCCCTGCAGCGCCAAACCGATGGCCAGGGATGCGGCACCCAGAATGGCCACGATGCTGGTCGCCTCGATTCCGAAAATGCCCAGAACGGCGACAAAGACAATCGCCAGCAGCACCCATTTCACGAGGCTCGCAACGAAATTCCCCAAAGTCGGGTCGATATGTGGCGTGGCGTTGATCCGCCGCCGCACCAGACCGCTAATGGCTCCGGCAACGATCCAACCCAATACCAGAACGATCAACGCTTTGATCGCGCTCATGATCAGCGGACCAAATGCGCCCACCTGTGTTACGACATCTTCCACACGCTTCTCCTTTGCGCCAACAGCAAACCCGCGCCTTTTGGCGCGGGATCGCTGAAAAGTCTGGGCTAATTTTGCGCGCAGGTCTAGGTGCGGGATTTCCGAGTTTTCCCCCCTGCTGTTCCCCAGCAAACATCGACTGACCGATCACGCACAGAATTGGACCTTACAAAAGCGCCACAAATTACCAGATTGACCGAGACAGGCGCGATAAAAGGAGCCCATCATGCTGGACACAATCCAATTCCCGATCATGAATAAATGGTCCCCACAGTTCCCCGAGCGGATTCAGCTTTATTCCTTCCCCACACCCAACGGGGTAAAGGCGTCGATCATGCTGGAAGAAACCGGCCTGCCTTATGAGGCACATCGTGTCACACTGGCCGATGCAGATGTCAAAAGCCCGGAGTTTCTTTCGCTGAACCCGAACAACAAGATCCCGGCGATCATTGATCCCAACGGGCCCGACGATGCTCCGTTGGCTTTGTTCGAAAGCGGTGCAATCCTTCTGTACCTCGCTGAAAAGAGCGGTAAGCTGCTGGGTCAGAACAAAGGCGACAAGCACCGGGTCACCCAATGGGTTATGTTCCAGATGGGCGGTATCGGACCAATGTTTGGCCAGCTTGGGTATTTCCACAAATTCGCAGGGGCTGAAATCGAAGACCCCCGCCCGCGCGAACGCTACGTGTCCGAGGCCAAACGCCTGCTGAACGTTCTCGACCGGCAACTGGACGGCGAAGACTGGATCGCCGGAGAATTCTCGATCGCCGATATCGCAATCGCGCCGTGGCTGCGCGGTTTAGATTATTACGGCGTCAAGGATGTCATAGGCTGGGAAAGCTATGGCAACGTTACGCGCTATCTGGATAGGTTCCTGGATCGACCCGCAGTGCAAAGAGGACTGAACATCCCCTCACGGGATTGATACACAAGGCCTGTGCGGCGGGATCCAAATCCGCCGCCACGGGCCATCGGGTTACCCAGGCAGCGCGCCTGTTAGAACGTAGCGCAAGATCTCAACAACTTGCGCGGGTTCTTCAGCGACGGCGAGTGCTGCTGCATCTACTTCTTTCAGCGCGTGCTGATGATCAGCCCCGTGCAGAACAATGATCGACTTGCCCAGTGCTGCCGCATAGCCCGCGTCAAATGCCGCGTTCCACTGCTTGTATTTGTCCCCAAAGCGTACAACCACAACATCCGCGTCTGATATGCCCTTGCGGGTCCGGATCGCGTTGACCATGGCACCCTTGTGATCGTGCCAGTACTTGTTCGGCTCGGCCCCCAAGATCGTGACACCGCAATCGTCCGAAGCACCGTGATCGGTGACCGGGCTACTGAACTCAACATCCAACCCATCGGCGCCCGCAATGATCTGCTCGCGCCAATCCGTGTGAATCTCACCGGACAAATAGACCTTCAGCATTTTTCTCTCCTCCCGTGAAAAAGGGGCGCAATGGCCCCTTTATCATTTCAAAAATACTCCCGCCGGAGGCGAAAACCAACTCATCCCCGCAAGACGCCGCCAGTGGCTTTCATCACTTTTTCGACAATCTTGGTGCTGACCGCCTCGATATCCTTTTCCTTCAGGGTCGCGTCCGACGGCTGGAGCCTTACGGTAATGGCCAGAGACTTCTTGCCCTCGCCGACGCTACCGCCAATGAATTCGTCAAAGACGCGCACGTCCTCGATCAGAGCCTTATCAGCACCCGCTGCCGCATTGACCAACGTCAGAGCTTCGATATCCGCATTTACAACAAAGGCGAAATCGCGCTCGACCGCCTGCAGGTCGCGCAATTCCAAGGCAGAACGGGTCGCACCGGATTTACGTGGCATCGGCACCTGATCCGGCCAGATGGTGAACGCCATTGCCGGACCCTTGATATCCAACGCCTGCAACACGCGCGGATGCAATTCACCAAAAACGCCCAGAACCTTTTTGGGGCCCAGACAAATCTTGCCGTGCCGACCCGGGTGCCACCAGGCATCGCCGCCACGAAGGATCTGAACCTTGGCAGGCGCACCAATGGCGGCAAGCACCGCCTCAGCGTCGGCCTTCGCGTCGAACAAGTCCACCGGGCGGGACGCACCGTGCACATCCTTGGGACCGCTACGCCCAACCATCAGGCCGGTAATCTGTGTCTGTTGATCCCCCGGCTCACCATCGTGGAACACCGGCCCGACCTCGAACAAGGCCAGATCGGCATAACCCCGTGCCTGATTGCGCGCCGCCGCTTGTAGCAAACCAGGCAGCAGATCAGGGCGCATATGGCTCATCTCGGACGAGATCGGGTTTTCCAACATGGTTGCTGCGTCACCGCCGCCGAACAGCGCCGCCGAGGCCTGATCGATGAAGGTGTAAGACACACATTCATTATACCCCAGCGCTGCACAGGTCCGGCGCGCCATCGACTGGCGACGCTGCGTGGCTGTCATGACCGGTTTGGGGATACCCGCCGTCGTACGCGGCAGCGGAATACCCTGCAACTTGGTCAGAGAAGCGATCCGCGCAACCTCTTCCACCAGATCGGCCTCCCCCATGATATCGGGTCGCCAGCTGGGCACATGCGCCATCTCGCCATCCAGACGAAAGCCCAAACGGGTCAGTGTCTGCCTCTGCTCGCTTTCCGGAATCTCCATCCCGACCAAGGACTGCACGCGCGCCGCGTCCAGTTTGTAGGCCCGCGCGTGGTTCGGCGCTTTGCCCGCCTCGACCACATTCGAGGCTTCACCGCCGCAGATATCCAAGATCATCTGCGTCGCATGCTCCAACCCTTCGCGCGTGTATTCCGGATCAACACCACGTTCGAATCGATACCGCGCGTCCGAGTTTATCTTCAGCGCCCGACCTGTGAGGGCGATCTGCACATGATCCCAGAACGCACTTTCAAGGAAAACGTTCACGGTCTCCTCGGTACAACCGGTTTCCTCGCCGCCCATGATGCCCGCGATAGATTCCGGGCCTTCGTCGTCCGAAATTACCATCATGCCGGGCTGTAGTGTGTATTCTTTCTCATCCAGTGCAACCAGCTTCTCGCCACCTTTGGCACGGTGAACGCGTAGGTTACCCTGCACCTTGTCGGCATCGAATACGTGCAGCGGGCGGTTGTGATCGAAGGTCATATAGTTGGTGATATCCACCAAGGCCGAGATCGGACGCAGACCAATCGCCTTCAACTGGTCCTGCAGCCATTGCGGGCTGGGGCCGTTTTTGACGCCCCTGATAAGCCGACCGGTGAAATGCGGCGCGCCATCCAGCGTATCTTCATCAATCGACACTTTGATCGGGCTTTCAAAGTCCCCCGGCACGGGGACATAGTCATGCACCTTCAGCGTGCCCAATCCACGTGCAGCCAGATCTCGCGCAATACCCGCAACACCCAGCGCATCCGGGCGGTTCGGCGTGATCGCGATCTCGATCATCGGATCAACTTTTGACGGATCGTTCTCAGCCAACCAATCGACAAACCGATCACCGACCTCACCCGAGGGCAGCTCGATAATCCCGTCGTGTTCATCCGACAGCTCAAGCTCGCGCTCGGATGCCATCATGCCAAAGCTCTCGACGCCACGGATCTTGCCGACGCTGATGGTGATATCCAGGCCGGGAATATACATACCCGGTTTACAAACCACCACGGTGATGCCTTCGCGCGCATTGGGCGCGCCGCAAATGATCTGCAGATCGCCCTCGTCGGTTTCAACCGTGCAAACGCGCAGCTTATCGGCGTCCGGGTGCTTCTCGGCATGTTTCACATGGCCCAGCGTAAAGCCCGCCAGACGGTCCGCCGGGTTGACGATCTCTTCGACCTCAAGCCCGAGATCGGTCAGCGCTTCGGCGATCTCATCAACCGACGCATCCGTATCGAGGTGGTCTTTCAGCCAGGACAGAGTGAATTTCATTGCAGCGGGCCTTTTTCGGCAAACATTCAGTCGGCACAGGCAATGGCAAAGATTGCGCCGAGGTGCAAGCGCTGCGGCTCACGGATAGGTGGGGGTGCGACCCAAAAGCTCGTCCAGCTGCCAGCCGATCCAGCCGTGGGGAATAAAGTGCCCGCCGGGATGGGTGTCCAGTGTCACCTGCCCTTGCGCGCAATCGGTCCACTCTACCCGGCTGAGCGTCAGGAACGGCTTCACGCTCCAATCCCCGCGCGGGGTCGCGCCGTTGCAGTTGAACTTGGCCTTCCACAGCGCCACCGGATAGGTCGTATCGCCGTCCGGGCCAAAGGGAAAATCCATCACCGTATCGTCCAGCCCATGCACATGGCGCACCTCGCGCGGGGCTTCCGGGCAGTCCTCGGTCTGGCGGATCGAGCCCGCAACCGCCAACAGCGCGGCGATGTCATTGCCCGACTGGCAGACATAGCGCCATGCCATTGCGCCGCCATAAGAATAGCCCGAGACATAGATACGCTCAGGATCAATGGGATAGCGTTTGGCGACGTCCTCAAGCACGCGATCTGCGAACGGCACGTCTGCGGTATCAGCAGTCCAGAAGTTCCAACTTTTGCCCAGCCCATTCGGAGCCACCAACAGCACATCGCGCAGCTTGGTCGCTCCGGCGATGCGTTCATGGTTCACCACTACATCGCCCTGCCGCGCCCAACCGTGGAAGTGCAACAGCACAGGCAGAGGCGTTACGCCATCCCAACCATCGGGTTCCAGCACATGATACGAGCGGTCGCCAACCTCACAGGCGGTATCGCCGTGGCAGTCAGATTTCCACGGCCCCATCGCAAAGGCCGGAGTCGCGGTCAGCAGAAGAAAAAGCAGTCGATAGATCATAAGCCGGAGCCTAGCGACGTCTGCCGCGCTGTCACATAACTTATTGGTGTAGGGTGGGGTTTCACCCCACCAACCGCCCTACGGCGGGGTGAAACCCCACCCTACAACGGATCAAATCACAAAGCCGCGCTATCGCCAGACCCCGGGGTGGCCATCAAAGGTTTGTGTTGAGTACTTTATGCCAGCCAAATCCGCGAAACGTTCAAACGGAGCGCTAACGGAGACAAATCGCCAGCCCGTGCGGGCGGTCTGGCGATCGCGCGGCGGCCAGTTGGCCTTAAATTCAGACGCTAAATTAGCTCAGAGCTTTGTTAGCGAACGCTTCGTCAGCCAGGAAATTGTCTACTTTAGTACCGGAAAGCAAGTCTGACCGCATGGTTGTAACCAGCTTCTGATATGCGTCGTGAAATTCCTGATCTCTTTCGCCAAGTTTCTTCAGGTCGCTATGATTGGCGAGATAGTTCTCCAAAACACTTTTATCGGCATCTACATCAATATCTGGCTCTTTAGCATTTGCTCTTTCCATGCCTCTAACCAAGGCTGCTCCAAACATTTTCTTGGACGCCTGAACAACGTCTTTTGGAGCCACCACTACTATCAAACTGTGTAGATTGGTGAGCCTGTTTGCTTGTTCAAAAAAATCTGTAGCCGAAACTGATGCTCTGCTCACATTGCGGTCCATAAGCACGGAGAGATACTCCGCATAAATGACTGATCTCTTCTCCCTTAGGTGTTGCTCTCGATCAGACCTCCGCTGAGCAAAAAACAAGCAAATAGCACTAAAAAGCGCTACAAACGGTGGAAGTGTGATCTGCGCTATCTCCAGCCAAGACCAACCACCAGACACAGCGCCAATTGAAATTGTCACCGCGACAAACCACCATGCAGGTTCGGCATATCCAGCGCTGCAAAGCCGTAGTGCCGCAGCCAGCGCAGGTCGCTATCAAAGAACGCCCGCAGATCAGGAATGCCATATTTCAGCATCGCCAGACGGTCGATCCCAATCCCGAACGCAAAGCCCTGATAAACCTCGGGGTCGATGCCACCGGCGGCGATCACCTTGGGATGGACCATGCCGGAACCCAGAATCTCCATCCAGTCGTCGCCCTCGCCGATCTTCAGCTGACCATTGTCCCAGGAACAGCGGATATCGACCTCGGCCGATGGCTCGGTGAATGGGAAGTGCGAGGCACGGAAGCGCAGCTCGACATCGTCGACCTCAAAGAACGCTTTCACGAACTCTTCCAGAACCCATTTCAGGTTCGCCATCGAGATATCCTTGTCGATGGCCAGCCCCTCGACCTGATGGAACATCGGCGTGTGTGTCTGGTCATAGTCGGCGCGGTAGACACCGCCCGGGCAGATCACGCGGATCGGCGCGCCCTGCAGTTCCATCGAGCGGATCTGCACTGGCGAAGTATGGGTGCGCAGCACGTGCGGCGGGCGATTGTCGCCCTCGGCGCGGTGCATGTAGAACGTGTCCATCTCGGCCCGCGCGGGGTGGTGGCCGGGGATGTTCAGGGCGTCGAAGTTGTGCCAGTCGGTTTCGATCCGCGGACCTTCGGCCACAGAGAAACCCAGTTCGGCAAAGATCGCGGTCAGTTCCTCGGTCGCCTGGCTGACCGGGTGGATCGAGCCCTGACGGCGCGCGCGAGTCGGCAGGGTGACATCCAGCCATTCGGTGCGCAGACGTTCATCCAGCGCGGCATCGGCCAGCGCTGCTTTCTTGGCCGACAGGGCCGAGTTGATCTCATCCTTCAAGGCATTAAGCGCGGGGCCTGCGACCTGACGCTCTTCGGGGGTCATCTTGCCCAACTCGCGCATCTTCAGCGCGACCTCGCCTTTTTTGCCCACGGCAGCGACGCGGATCGCCTCAAGCGCGTTTTCATCGCCAGCTTCGGCGATTTGGCCCAGATATTTTGCCTTAAGATCGTCCATGACGCCCTCTGAATTTGGTCGCCAACCTGCTATCGGCCCCGCCCCGCGAATGCAAGCAGGACGGTGGGGATCAATAGCTGTATTCGGGATAAATCCGGGTCAGGTCGCCATTCCAGTCGCCATTGTAGTGATCCAGCAACTCATCAGCGGGAACCTTGCCCGTATCGATGCTGTCCTTTAGCGCGTTCAGGAAATGCGTCTCGTCCTGCACCAGACCACCTGCGCCGGGGCGGGCGCGCGACGCCAGACCAGCCTCGGCAATCGAGACCACTTCGCGCGCCAGATCATGCATGTTGATGTTGCCAACCTGTGCTTGCAGACCATCCTTGGCAGCCTCAACCCGCAGCGCTTCGCGCGTCTCGGCATCCCAGCCTTTGACCAGATCCCAAGCGGCATCCAGCGCGGTTTGGTCATAGGTCAGACCAACCCAGAATGCAGGCAGAGCGCATAGGCGACGCCATGGGCCACCATCGGCACCGCGCATCTCCATGAATTTCTTGATCCGCGCTTCGGGAAATGCCGTGGTCAGGTGATCGGCCCAATCGGACAGAGTCGGCGTCTCACCGGGCAGTGCAGGCAGTTTGCCCTGCAGGAAGTCGCGGAACGACATGCCCAGCGCGTTGATATACTGGCCGTCGCGATAGACGAAATACATCGGTACATCGAGCGCATATTGTACATAGCGTTCGAACCCGAAGCCTTCTTCGAACACAAAGGGCAGCATGCCCGTCCGTGCATCGTCCAGATGCCGCCAGATATAACTGCGCCAGCTTTTCTGGCCGTTCACCTTGCCCTCGAAAAACGGAGAGTTCGCAAACAGCGCCGTCGCGACCGGCTGAAGGGCCAGCGCGACGCGCAGCTTCTGCACCATGTCGGCCTCGGACCCGAAGTCGATATTGACCTGAACCGTGCAGGTGCGCCGCATCATGGCGCGGCCCATGGTGCCGACTTTCTCCATATAATCGTTCATCAGCCGGTAACGGCCCTTAGGCATCAACGGCATCTCTTCATGGGTCCAGATCGGGGCTGCGCCCAGACCAATAAAGCCTACACCGATCTCATCGGCGATATCCTTCACTTCACGCAGGTGAGTGTTCACCTCATCACACGTTTCATGAATTGTCTCGAGCGGAGCGCCGGACAGTTCCAACGCACCGCCTGGTTCCAGGCTGACGTTCGCGCCGTCCTTCTCAAGCCCGATTAAATGTCCAGCTTCACGCACTTCGGCCCAGCCATGGCGGTCTCGCAGACCTTCCAGCACGGCCACAATCGACCGTTTGCCTTCAAACGGCAGAGGTTTCAGAGTGTCTTTGCAATAGCCGAACTTCTCATGCTCGGTTCCGATGCGCCAATCTTCCTTGGGCTTGCAGCCCGATTCCAGATATTCGGCCAGTTGCTCATGGCGTTCGATCGGTCCGCCGCCGGACTGGGGGATGGACATGTGACCCGTGCTCCGATCCTGATGTGTCTGTCTTGGCGGTCAGTCCTGAGCGCAAACCGCGCCAGTGTCAATGCAGCCTAAGGTGCGCAGGCCGTGACGGCGTGCGTTCCCAGATCACCACCGGATGTGCCGCACGACCGTTGAGTTCCGACAGCATTTGCTCGGTTTTAAGCCCCGGAAGTGCTGAGAACACATCAAACAGTGCCTCGGCCCCTTCGGCGTTCACCGGAATGTGAAGGGTCGGCTGCCCCGGCTGATCCAAAACCCAATGCGCAGGTTGCGAGGTCGGATCCAACGCCAACCGCTCGATTTCGCGGGCTGCAACGATGCCGCCGTCGAGCGGGCCCAGATAGGTGATCTGGCCTTCATCAATAGTCACCACACCCGGTCCTCCCGCACCATTGCGAAAGCGCGCGCGTTGCACTCCGATCACCGCCAGTGCCATCGAGACGACGATCAGCAGCCACCCCAACCACGCCAGCAATCCGCCGGGGCCGCTGATCCAGCTGAGGCCGAGGATCAGAACAAACCCTGCAACCAGCACTTCGCGCCAGCGCCACAGGGCCAGTTTGGCTTCGGGTCGAAAGAAACTCATGCCACGTCCTCCGGGTTTTTGAACAGGATCAGCGAGTATTGACCTGCAGGCTGGAACCCAATGGATATATAGGCACGCGCGGCCGCATCGGAAGCCGCAAAGAGGACAGCTCTGGAAACTCCCGCGTCGCGCGCCTCAACCAGTTGCAGGGCAACAGCCAAACGCGCATAGCCCCGCCCTCGTAAATCGGGTGGTGTGTAGACACCGCCGATCTGCACCACTTCAGGCAAGCGAGCGTTGAAGCCGGTCATGCTGACCGGTAGGCCGTTATGTAGCAAAACTCGATGCGAATCCCGCTCGATATAGGTCTTGATGTCCTTCCCAGCCTGCGTCTGTGCGCGCAAAGGATCAAAATCCATGGCTTCGATGAGGTAGCTTTCCCGCCAGTCTTCAAGGACCGAACGGTCTACATCAGTAAGCGGCATGAGATCTGCCCCACTGAAATCCGGTATTTGAAGTCGATCCAGCGCCAGGGAAAACCCCGGCTCATCGCTGTTCAGGGTCGCGGGTCGCCCTTCCCAACCTGCCAACCGCATTATCCGACGAGCTTGCGTTGCCTCAGCCGCGATGCCGAACAGGGCCCGGCCTCGAATAAGGTCAATCGCTGCGGCAAGTTCGGTATCCGAACAGTCGGGACATTGCAGCAGGATCATGCCTTCATTTGTTATGGCGAAGACCGCACGCAACGGGCTGCCAAGTGTCCATGCATTCAACGACCGGGGATGCGTACCGCACAGGCCAAAATCCCGTAGATTGGCCAAAGGGAACATCGATGTTTGGATATGTTGGGACAAAAACGAGTCGATCCTGGACAGGTCCGTTTCCTGCGCCAATTGCCACGTCACGTCCAATCTCCCAACGCTTGCTGCCACATTGTCATCGCCGCAACGGCTGCTGTATCGGCGCGCAGGATGCGTGGGCCGAGGCTGACCACATGGGTAAATGGTAGCTCCGCCAACCGTTTGCGTTCGGGCTCGGAAAACCCGCCCTCGGGGCCGATCAGGATCGCCCACGGCTTGCCTTTCTCATTCTCTGCCATGCGCAGGGCCGAGCCGGCTTCAGCCTCGTCACAGAACATCAATTGGCGATCATCGGGCCACGCGCCCAGGATACGATCCAATCGCTGGAGGTCAGCGACCTCAGGCACAAAAGTGCCGCCACATTGTTCGGCCGCCTCAATTGCGTGGGCCTGCAAGCGATCCTGCCGAATGCGCTCGGAGTTGGTGAATTCGGTCTGCACCGGTATGATCCGCGCGGCCCCCATTTCAGCTGCTTTTTCAACGATGAAATCGGTCCGCGCCTTCTTGATCGGTGCAAAGAGAAGCCACAGATCGGGCGGTAATTGCAGAGGTTTCGATTGCTCCACGCACGACAGGATTCCGCCTCGTTTGCCCGCTTCTGCTACCTCTGCCTGCCACTCGCCATCGCTGCCATTGAACAGGGCGACCCGGCCCCCAACCGACAGGCGCATGACGCCGAACAGGTAGTGCGCCTGCTCACGCGTCAAAGGAACCGATTGCCCCGGACCCAAAGGGTGCTCTACATACAGTCTGATCTTCGCATTCATGAGACCCTACATATGCAAGGCAATGCCCCAACACCAGACGGTCAGGTCGCCGATGCCGTAACCGGCAATTGGGTCGACACCCACGCGCCTGCCTTCACCCGCCCTTACCTGCGGCTCAGCCGCGCGGACCGACCTATCGGCACATGGTTGCTGCTGATCCCCTGCTGGTGGGGTCTGGCGCTGGCCATCCTGAGCGACGGCACTCCACGGTGGGGGGATCTTTGGATCGCCGTTGGGTGTGCGATCGGCGCGTTTTTGATGCGCGGCGCGGGCTGTACGTGGAATGACATCACCGATCGAGAGTTTGACGGGAAGGTCGAACGCACAAGGTCGCGCCCGATTCCCTCGGGTCAGGTGAGTGTCCGTCAGGCGGTATTCTGGATGGTGCTGCAATGTCTGTTGGCCCTGGCCATCCTTCTGACCTTCAACCGGGCCGCGATTGCGATGGGGGTTCTGTCTTTGCTGCCTGTTACCATCTATCCCTATGCGAAACGTTTTACGTGGTGGCCGCAGATTTTTCTGGGGCTGGCCTTCAACTGGGGCGCATTGCTGGCCTGGGCAGCACATACCGGCACCGTAGGCTGGCCTGCGATCATGCTTTATCTGTCAGGAATCGCCTGGACTTTGTTCTACGACACGATCTACGCCCATCAGGATGCCGAGGATGACGAGCTGATTGGCATCAAGTCCACTGCGCGCCTGTTTGGCACCGATACCGCCCGTTGGCTCAAGTATTTTCTGATTGGAACCGTCAGTCTAATGGCCTTTGCAATTATCGACGCGGCTTTGCCCGGGACATCGGTTCTTGCTTTGGCGGTCGCCCTTGGCGGGCCTTGGGCGATGGGGTGGCATCTGGCCTGGCAATTGCGGGGGCTGGACACGGAGGACAACGCCAAATTGCTACAGCTTTTCCGGGCCAATCGTGACACCGGCTTGATTCCGCTGATCTTCCTCAGCGTCGCCCTTTTCCTCTGATTGCACCTCTGTGCTGCGCTCTGTATGAGTCCCGGAACCAACCGCCCGAGGAGTCTCGATTTCGCCCATGCGTCTGCCTTACGCCCTAGCTGTTGCGTTGATTTTCGCGGTGTCCGCCGTGCTATCGCTGGTGGTCGCTGGATTTGCGGTCAGCAAGATCGAAGACGCCTCGGAACTGGCCGTGCGAAAGGCCTTGAACTTGCAGGGCCATGATTGGGCCGAAGTCGAATCCGACGGCCTGCGTGTCGTTCTGACCGGCACGGCCCCGACTGAGGCGACCCGATTCAACGCCCTGATCGCTGCGGGCACCGAGGTCGACACCTCGCGCGTCATTGACGAGATGGAGGTTGCTCCCACGGCCGATCTGACACCGCCCCGCTTTTCTACCGAGATCTTGCGCAATGACAGTGGAATTTCGATTATCGGGCTAGTACCTGCGGCTCTGGATCGCGATGATCTGGTAGACAGGCTGCAACGCCTTGATCGGGACGCGTCAGTCTCGGACCTGATGGAAAGTGCCGACTATCCCAAGCCAGACGGATGGGATCAGGCAATCGACTATGCGATCGAAGCGCTCTCGGATTTGCCACGGGCCAAGATATCTGCCAGCCCAGGGTTGGTGCGTATCACGGCCATTGCCGATAGCCAGCAAGAGAAAGACCAGCTGGAACAAGACCTGAGCCGCGCCGCGCCACCAGGTCTGCGAATCGGCCTTTCGATTTCGGCACCTCGCCCGGTAATCACACCATTCACGCTGCGCTATCTGATAGATGAGGATGGCGGGCAGTTTGATGCGTGCTCGGCCCAGGATGAAGTTGCGCGCGACATCATCGTCGCTGCGGCACAAGAGGCCGGATTAACCGGCCCCTATTCCTGCACCATTGGGCTAGGCGTACCGTCTCCGCGTTGGGCGAATGCAGCGCAGCTCAGCATTCGTGCGCTATCCGAACTTGGTCAGGGTTCAGTTACTCTGTCGGATGCAGATATCACTCTAGTTGCCACACAAGGGACTAACCCTTTGGAGTTCGACCGCATCGTGGGAGAGCTCGAAAATACGCTACCCGAGGTTTTCGCCTTGCATGCAATTCTTCCTGAACCCGAACCAGATGACCCGACTGGGCCTATTGAATTCGTCGCAACACGTAGCCCTGAGGGTTTGGTTCAACTGCGTGGCCGTCTGAGTGACGAAACGCTGCGTGAAATGACCGACAGCTTTGCACGTGCCGCCTTTGGATCATTGCAGGTGCACACAGCCACCCGGATTGCACCGGACCTGCCCGCGGATTGGCCCATACGTGTCTTGGCCGGGCTGGAGGCACTGTCGCAACTGCACAATGGCGCCCTGACCGTTACGCCGGACAATGTAGCACTGTCGGGCATCAGCCATGATCCCGACGCCAAGGCCCGGATCGCCGGCATGCTGTCGGACAAGCTGGGCGAGGCGCAGGATTACACCCTGTCAATCACCTATCAGGAGCCGCCCGCACCCGCCGACGCGCCACCCGACCCTGAGGTCTGCGAAGAGCAGCTGGCAGAGGTACAGGCCGCCAGAAAGATTGCGTTCGAACCGGGTTCAGCCACAGTAGCCGCCGACTCGCGCGATGCCCTGAACCAGATCGCTGACATCCTGCGCGAATGTGGCCCCATCCGGTTGGAGATTCAGGGCCATACCGACAGTCAGGGCCGTGAAGAGATGAACCAGCAGCTCAGCCAGTCGCGCGCACAGTCGATCCTGAACGAATTGCGCGGACGGCGCGTGCCGACCTCAAGCTTTTCTGCGGTCGGGTATGGCGAGACGCAGCCCATCGCCGATAACGAAACCGAAGAAGGCCGCGAAGAGAACCGCCGCATCGAGTTTCGCCTGATCCGTCCTGAACCCGTGGCCAACACCCTGACCGGGCTGGAGGCGATGGAAGCCGAGGCCGAATCTGAGGCCGAAATCGAGACACCTGAAACCGACGCACCGGATGCAGGCTCAGAGGACCAGTAAGTTGAACAGAACAGAATTCATCATCGCCACAGCCATCATCCTGTTCGCAGCTTTCTGCATGGGTTGGTTCGCCAACTGGCTGGCGCATCGGCTGTCCCGTGTTCGCCAAAGCGACGTAGCCGATCTGGACCGCATGAGTCAGGAGCTGCACGAGGCCGAAGAAACACGCGATCAGGCAATCACATATCTTCAGCAGCGTGAGGCAGAGCTAACCAACCAGCTGACGCAAACCGAAGCCGAGTTGAATGCCGCAATGGAAGGGCTGCGCGCCGCGCGGCAGGAAGCCGAAGAGATGCGCGGGCGGATCAACAACGCAGACTAGGCACCCTACCAGCGGGTCAGCGCGTCTTCATCCTCGTCCTTGGCAACCACCCATTCTGCTCCGGACGTGGTGATTTCCTTCTTCCAGAATGGCGCGCGAGATTTAAGGTAATCCATCAGATATTCCGCCGCCTCAAACGCATCTTTGCGGTGCGGTGCGGCGGTGGCGACCATCATGATACGGTCACCCGGAGCAAGCCTTCCGTGGCGGTGGATCACCAGAACGTTGCCCAGTGACCAACGGGCTTGCGCCTCTTCCGCGATCTTGGTTAGGGCGCGTTCGGTCATGCCGGGATAGTGCTCGATCTCCATCACATCCAGATCGCCCGAAGCCAGATCGCGCACAACGCCTGTGAAGGTCACGATGGCCCCGTTGGCATCGTCCCCGGCGGCAAAAGCGTTGGCTTCGGCCCCCAGATCGAACGGGGCCTCCTGCACGACGATCCGCATTCTAGCCACCCGTCATGGGCGGAAAGAACGCAACCTCGCGCACGCCGGTCAGTGGGGCGTCAAAATCCGAAAGCTCTTGGTCCAGCGCCACGCGCAAGGCCGACAGATCGGCAAAGGCAGCAGCATAGCGATCCTCACGCGCGCTCAGTTCCGCGACCAAATCGCTGACTGTTGCGGCCTCAGTTTCAATCTTCTCTTTCGGCAGGCCGATGCGTTCGCGCACCCAAGCGAAATACAGCACGTTCATCGGTTAGCTCTCCTTCAGGTGGGGCATGGCTTTACGTAGGTAGTCATAGCCTGTGATCAATGTCAGCGTCGCGGCAATCCAGAGCAGCCATAGCCCGATACGACCTGACCAGAACATGGCCTCAAGATGCCAGCGGATGTTGTTCAGGTCCTCGACCTGCCCTGCCAGAACCTGATCAATGGTTGTCGCATCCATGCCAAACGTGGCCATCACAAAATGGTGCTCGAATATCCCCTGCGAGAACAGGATCGCGATCGCTACCATCTGTGCCGTCGTTTTCCACTTGGCTAGCTTGGTGACCTTCAGGGTTCCGGCCACATCGCCCAGATACTCTCGCAAGCCTGAGACAAAGACTTCGCGAAACAGGATCACTGTAGCGGGCAGGACCAGCCATGGTGTCCAGTGTTCAGTCGAATAGCCCACCAATATCATCAGCGCGATTACCACCATTGCCTTGTCGGCAATGGGATCCAGCATGGCGCCAATCTTCGTTTCCTGTTTCCAGGCGCGCGCCAGATACCCGTCGAACCAATCGGTGATCGCCGCTGACAGGAACAGAATCAAAGCAAACCAATCCGCATAGGGACGGGTGAAATACAGAAACATCACGGCGAGACCGGGGGCCGCCACAAGGCGCAGTACAGTCAGAATATTCGGCAGGTTCCATTTCATGGCTTGGACCCTACATCGCCGGTTCAAGACAGAAAAGACAGGGTCTTAAAAAACTGACCCAGCACAAGCGTTTGCTGTCTTAAAAGTCAAAGCGTCGCAGCGGTGGTCACATTACAGGTTTCATCTTGGCACTTGATTGCTTTGGCGTCAGATTGTCGGCTGGCCAACCAGACAACACCCCAGAGCTGACATGACACCGCATATTCAAACCGATCCCCGGTCAAATCTGATCGGCAGCGCCTGGATGGTCGCCGCAATGGCACTGTTCGCGCTGGAGGATGCGCTGCTTAAGGCGGCTTCGGCGTCGATCCCGATCTGGCAAGTGCTTGTTCTCTTCGGTGCGGGCGGTGCAGTAATCTACGCAGCGGTTGCCACAGTACGTAGCACGCGTCTGTTCCAGCCCGACGTGTTGTCGCGCCCGATGAAGGTACGTGTGGTCTTCGAGATCCTAGGACGGCTTTTCTATGTATTGGCGATCGCTTTGACGCCACTGTCCTCGGCTACGGTGATCCTTCAGGCCACACCACTGGTTGTCGTCGCAGGGGCCGCGTTGTTCTTTGGTGAATCCGTCGGCTGGCGGCGATGGAGCGCCATTTTGATCGGTCTTGTTGGCGTTGTGATCATCATCCAACCGACCGGAGACAGCTTCTCGGCCCTGTCAATCCTTGCCGTGCTGGGGATGCTCGGCTTTGCGGGGCGCGATCTGGCCAGCCGCGCCGCGCCCGCAACACTGGGCACTGAGGTTCTGGGGTTCTATGGCTTCCTCTGCATCATTGTCGCGGGTTTGGCTTATCGATTCTGGGAAGGAACATCGCTGCAAACTCTGACGCCTAATGTCAGCCTGCACATGGGCGGGGCGATTGTGATGGGAGTCATGGCCTATGCCGCGCTGATGAAGGCGATGCGCACCGGCGAGGTCTCATCTGTGACGCCGTTTCGCTATTCGCGGCTGTTGTTCGGTATCGGCTTGGGCGTGGTGATGTTTGGCGAGCGATTGGATCAGACCATGTGGATTGGCTGCGGCCTCATCGTGGCGTCGGGCCTCTATATCCTTTGGCGGGGGCGAAAAGCCTAGCCCTTGTCATGGAAGAAGTCATAGACCTTCTGCGCCAACCCGGCTGAAATCCCCTCGACGGCTTTAAGATCCGCCAAATTGGCTCGGCTCACCGCTTTGGCGCTGCCGAAATGAGTCAGCAGGGCGCGTTTGCGCGCGGCCCCGACGCCGGGGATTTCGTCCAGTGGCGTTGCACCAACCGCCTTGGCGCGTTTCGCGCGATGGGTGCCGATGGCAAAGCGATGCGCCTCATCCCGCAAGCGCTGGATAAAGTACAATACGGGATCGTTGCGTTTCAGCGCAAAAGGGCGCTGCCCGATGCGGTGGAATTCTTCCTTGCCGTGATCGCGATCGACACCCTTAGCGACACCGACCATCGGGATATCCTCGACCCCGTGCTGGGCCATGATCTCATTCACGACGCTCACCTGCCCTGCACCACCGTCGATCAGCAGCAGATCGGGCCAATGCCCTTTGTCCCGATCCGGATCTTCCTTTTGCAGGCGCGTAAAACGGCGGGTCAGGACCTCTTTCATCATGCCGAAGTCATCGCCGGGGGTTAGATCATCGCCGCGGATGTTGAACTTGCGATAGGCGTTTTTCATGAACCCCTCTGGGCCCGCGACGATCATGCCACCCACGGCATTGGTGCCTTGAATGTGAGAGTTGTCGTAAACCTCGATCCGGTTCGGCGGCGCGTCCAGATCAAAGGCCTCGGCCACACCGCGTAGCAATTTGGCCTGCGTGGCACTTTCCGACATCCGCCGGGCCAGCGATTCACGTGCGTTGCGCAAGGCACCAGCGATCAGTTCCTGCTTTTCACCGCGTTGGGGCACCAGGATTTCCACCTTGCGTCCAGCTTTTTCCGACAATGCCTCCTGCATCAGATCGGCATTCTCGATCGCATCAGACAGGATCAACTGCCGGGGTGGTTCCTTATTGTCGTAGAATTGGCCCAGAAACGCTTCCATCGCCTCAGCCTGTGACACATCCGGGCCGACGCGCGGATAGAAATCGCGGTTACCCCAGTTCTGGTTGGCGCGGATGAAGAACACCTGAACGCAGGCTTGACCGCTGTCCATGTAGAGGCCAATGACGTCAGCCTCGGCCACGCCGCGGGGATTGATGCCCTGAGACGTCTGCACCTGCGTCAGCGCCCGGATACGGTCGCGCAAACCGGCGGCTCGTTCGAACTCCATCGCCTCGGAGGCAGCCATCATCTGCTGGGCGAGATCTTCCTGCACTTTGGTAGATCGGCCTGACAGGAACCTTTCGGCATCCTTAACGCTTTCACGATAATCGGCTTCCGAGATCAGTCCGACGCACGGCCCAGAACATCGCTTGATCTGATAGAGCAGGCACGGCCGGGTCCGGCTATCGAACATGGAATCCGAACAGTTCCGCAGCAGGAACGCCTTTTGCAGCTGGTTCAGCGTCCTGTTCACCGCGCCTGCACTGGCGAAGGGGCCAAAATAAGCCCCCTTTTCTTTCTTCGCCCCTCGGTGCTTTTTGATCTGCGGAAAGGCATGATCCTTGGCGACCAGAATATTCGGGAAGCTTTTGTCATCCCGCAACAATACGTTGTATTTGGGCTTGAGCTGCTTGATCAGGTTCTGTTCCAGCAGCAGCGCCTCGGTCTCGGTCCGAGTGGTCAGAAACATCATCGAGGCAGTTGCGGCGATCATTTTCTCGATCCGACCCGAGTGCCCCGGGCGCGTGTAGTTCGATACCCGCGCCTTCAGGTTTCGCGCTTTACCTACGTAAAGAACTCGGCTGTCCCCATCCAACATCCGATACACACCCGGCGAGCTGTCCAGCGTTTTCACATAACGCTGAATGCAGGCATAGCCGGTGGCTTGGGTCGGCGATTCGGAATCGGTACTGGCGGTCATGAGTCTGAGATATGATTCTCTGACCATGGCTGCAATCTTGTGCGCTTCAGATCAAGAGAAAACAAATCCACGACTTCTGTGGATAACTGTGCAGATAACTTTAGGGGCATCGTGATTTTCCCTTGAATCCTTGCCTATTCGTTGATCTGCACAAAAAATAGGCAGGAAATTATGGTATTGTTTTTAAACGATAAATTTGTTGATCTGAGACAAGTGTATGAAAATTAAGACATTTTTGTAACGTTCAGATAACAGGAACGAGAGCAGTGCAAAACTTGCAGCAGATTTACTTATTCTACACCAAGAACATCGGGTGTTTGCCAACCCAAATGTTGCCCACCATCGACGCAAAGAAGCTGCCCCGTAACGGCATGTGCATCCAGAAAGTATCCCAGCGCAGCAGTAATATCCGACGGGTTCGCGCCGCGCTCCAGAATCGTGTTCTGCCGCTGAGCGCTAAAATGAGCATCACTTTGGCGATGACCCTGCAGCGTTGGACCGGGGCCGATCGCGTTCACACGGATTGCGGGTGTCAGAGCCTGCGCTGCAGTCCGGGTCAAGGCCCACAACCCCATCTTGGCAATCGTGTATGACATGAACTCAGGCGTCAGTTTACGCACCCGCATATCCACCATGTTCACGATCAGCCCAATCGCCAGAGGCTCTCCCTGATCATCAAGCTCCGACTGCAACCCCTGCTCGGCCATGGCTTGGGTCAGTACGAATGGTGCGCGCAGATTGCTGTCGAGATGCCGATCCCAGCTTTGGCGGGTAGCTGTGTGTATATTGTCATACTCAAATATCGATGCATTGTTGACCAGACAGGTGATCGGACCACCCAGCGCCTCAGCTGCACGCGGCAGCAATGAGCTGACTTGCCCCTCATCAAGCAGATCGGCCTGCAGCGCAACTGACCTTCGGCCCAGCGCCTGAACCTCATCAACCGTTTCACGCGCGGCCTGATCCGAACTGGAATAGTGCACAACGACATCCATTCCGCGCTGCGCCAAATACAGCGCCATGGCACGACCAAGGCGTTTACCGGCACCGGTCACCAATGCTCGGGTCATGGGCTCATTCTCCTCGTCAGGTCAGGCTAACAGGCTTGCAACATAGATCACATAGAGCGCTGTCAAGATCAGGCCCCAGACGCGTGTGATATCTTTCTTGAAGAATACAAAAGGAACCAACAAGAGCGACGCGCCGAGCATCACCCACAGATCGAAACGCAGGAATTCAGGATCGACGGGAATACGCCCAAACAAGGTCGTAATGCCGACAATGGCCAGCAGATTGAACATGTTCGATCCGATGACGTTACCCAGTGCCACATCCGCTTGTCGCCTCAGGGCAGCCATGACGGTTGTCGACAGTTCCGGCAGGGACGTACCCACCGCGATCAGCGTAAGGCCGATCACTGTTTCGCTCACACCATAGTTCCGGGCAATGACGGTCGCATTTTCGACCAGCAGATGCGCACCCATTGGCAGTCCGATCAAGCCGAGGATCAGGTAGATCGCCACCTTCCAATAAGGCATGTCAGGATCTGCTTCCTCAAGACCCTCAAGCTCGTCCTCATCGGCGCAAGCTTCACCACAGGCTTTACGGTGCGCATGTGCTTCGCGAAACGCGTTGCCGAGGATCAGAGCCAACGCAGCCAGCAAAATTGCCCCGCTGAGCAGATTAAAGACCCCGCAAAAAGCCAACCCGATAAATAACACCGACGCCAGAAGCATGAAGATGTAGTTCTTGCGGCTGTCGCACTCACTTGTGTGCAAGGTCGCCAGAAGCGCGGGCAATCCCAGAACCAGCAAGATATTCGCTGTATTCGAGCCCACCACGTTACCCAACGCAATGCCCGGCGCGTTTTCCTTGATGGCGCTGATTGCAATCAGCAGCTCAGGGGCCGAAGTTCCAAAGGCAACTATTGTCAGGCTGACGATCAGGGCGGGAACCCCCAACCGCAGGCTGAGGTTCACGGCCCCTCGCACCAGCGCGTCGCCTGCCAACAACAGGATCAGCAGCCCGAGGCCGGAGAACAGCCATGCCGTCATCCACGGCCTCCTTCTTCGCAAGGACACGGGCCTTTGCCGATCCTAAACCGCCCACAACGCGGACATTTCGCAGAACTCAATCGTTTCTGTCCAGGAAAGCGTAGCTTGCCGAACATCGCCAGAACGCCCATGGCGATCAGGAACAAGGTGACTGCTTTGATGATCACTCTACAACCCGAAACGCGCGTAGGCAGCGCGCTCCTCAATACCGGCTATGGCATCCTGCGCCAGCGTCGCGCCGAAGCGCGACCAGATCGGTTTGCGCAGGCCATAGCGGCGGAACCTGACTTTGTCGCCAAACTTCTCCTGCATCTTGGGCTTCAGATGGGCAATACCATCAATCAAGCCCAGCTGTTGCGCGCGACGGGCCAGCCAGACCTCGCCATTGAACAGATCAGCGCTGCTGTCCAGCTTGCCGTCCCGGCGAGATTTCACATGGGTTATGAAATTCTCGTGGATATCGCCCAGCAGCACTTTGAGCCGTGCAATGTCTTCTTTCTTTTCCGGAGCAAACGGGTCGAGCATTGATTTCGACTGACCCGCAGTATGTACGCGTCGTTCAAAGCCCTGACGTGCCAGAAAAACATGCGCGCCAAATCCCGACGATATCACGCCGATCGACCCCAAAACCGAACTGTCATCGGCCCAAATCTCATCCGCTGAAACCGCCAACCAATATCCACCCGAAGCCGCCACGTCTTCGACGAAAGCGTAAACAGGGATCTTAAGCTCTTCCGCCAGTCGCTGGATACGCGCACCGATCAATGAGCTTTGAACGGGGGAGCCGCCCGGCGAATTGATCTCCAGCGCGACCGCAGCGGGCTTGCCCTTGCGAAAGGCTTTCTCCAACACCGGTGCCAGAGCGGTCGCGTTCATCGACCCTCGCCCGGCCATTCCAATGGCACCGGACAGGCGAACAACGGCCACAAGTGGCGGCTTTTTCATGAAGGGCAGGCTGAGTTTCATGGAAGCCGATGTAGAGCGCGCCGGAGCCGTAAACAAGAGACCCGAAGCGCCATAAACGCGACGTGAACCAATTTCACACACCTGATGGGCAAAAATGCAACGCCCTAGCTGCGGATGCGCCAACCGGTTTTGAAGATCCAGCCAATGATCGCGAGGCATATTCCGGTGAAGGCCAGTATGGCCAGAAGGCTCCAAAATATCGGGACATCTGCGATACCGTAGAATGACCAGCGGAACCCGGAAATCAGATAAACCACAGGGTTGAACAGAGTGATCGTCTGCCAAAGCGGAGGTAGCATCGAGATCGAGTAAAACGTCCCACCCAGAAAAATCAGGGGCGTCACAACAAGCTGGGGGACAAGCGACATCTGTTCAAAATTACCCGCCCAGATACCCACGATGAAACCCAGCAAGGAAAAGCTGAGGCAGGACAGGATCAGGAAAGCCGCCATAGCAAACGGGTGTTCAATGCGAATGTCCACAAAGAACGTCGCAGTGGCCAGAATGACAAGACCTACAAACAGTGCCTTAGTTGCGGCCGCGCCCACATAACCAATCACAATCTCGATGAAATTGATGGGGGCTGAAAGTAACTCATAAATCGTACCCAAGAATTTGGGGAAGTAGATGCCAAAGGACGCGTTCGAGATTGATAGCATCACTACGGACAACATGATCAGACCCGGCACAATGAAGGCCCCGTAGGACACGCCTTCGATCTCTTGAATGCGACTGCCGATGGCAGTGCCAAACACCACGAAATAAAGCGAGGTCGACAGGACCGGAGACAAAAAACTCTGCGCCAGTGTGCGAAAGAATCGGGCCATTTCAAACCGGTAGATGGCAGCAATAGCGGACCAGTTCATGCGGGTTCTCCGGACACGAGGTTGACGAAAATCTCTTCAAGGCTCGATTGCCGCGTCTGCACATCACGCAGCACTAGACCGGCCTGTGCAACATCATTGAGAAGAGTGGTGATGCCCGTGCGCTCGGCATTGGTGTCGTAAGTATAGATCAGCGCATCGCCTGCACCATTGAGCGTCAGTTGATGATCGGACAGAACGTCGGGAACGGATAAAATGGGCTCGGTCAACATGACCTCAATCTGCTTTTTGCCCATCTGCGCCATCAATGTGTCTTTGTCCTGCACGAGCAAAAGCTCACCCTTGTCGATGACACCCACACGGTCGGCGATTGCCTCGGCTTCCTCGATGTAGTGAGTGGTCAGGATGATGGTGACACCAGCCTGCTTCAATTCGGCCACGATCTCCCACATGTCCTTACGTAGCTCGACATCTACGCCGGCGGTGGGTTCATCCAGAAACAGCACCCTTGGCTCATGCGCCAAGGCTTTCGCGATCAGCACACGTCGCTTCATGCCTCCGGATAGTTCCTTGATTGCGTTACGGCGTTTGTCCCATAGGGACAGCTTGCGCAGGATTTCCTCGATCCTAGCGTTGTCTCCGCTATGACCGAACAGCCCGCGTGAAAAGCGGACAGTGTTCCAGACCTTCTCGAACGGTTCCAGCGCGATTTCCTGCGGCACCAGCCCAATCATCTTGCGGGCCGCGCGATACTCGGTCTGGATGTCATGGCCACCTACGGTGACCGAGCCCGAAGTCGGCGTGGTAATACCGCACACAGTCGAGATCAGCGTTGTTTTACCCGCCCCATTGGGGCCCAACAGCGCTAGAATCTCACCTTCTTCAATGTCCAGAGACACACCTTTCAGCGCCTCAAACCCATCGGCATAAGACTTCCGCAAATCCCGGATCGACAATATGGTCGTCATGCGTACCCTCGTTCTGACCCCGCAACCTATCGTGACGGACCATCGTCGAACAGTCCAATTCCGCACAGTGCCATGCGCGTGTGCGCAGGGTTCAGTCTCGTCCCGTCAGGCGACCTAGCCAGCCTGACTTGGTCTCTTCTTCGGCAGCGTCTTCTTGCGGTGGCGGACCTTCGAAATATTCTTGAAGATTGGCGAAAAACTGATCGGCCATCTTCTTGGCAAACCCATCAATCAGGCGGCTGCCCAGCTGAGCCAGTTTGCCACCCACCTTAGCCTCGACCTCGTAGGTCAGAAGGGTGCCACCAGCCTCGCTGGGCGCGAAGGTTACATCAGCGCTTCCCTTGGCAAAGCCTGCAGCGCCCCCCTTGCCCTCACCAGCGATGGTCAGGCGTTCAGGCTCAACCATGTCGGACATGGTCACAGTGCCTTTGAAAGTCGCCTTCACAGGGCCAACCTTTTGCACCACAGTCGCATTATACCCCTCGGTTGGATCACCGGTAATCTCCTGCGCGCCGCTGATGCAGGCTTTTAATACTTCAGGGTCCAGCAACGCAGCGTAAACGGCGGCAGGCGGCGCCTGAATTTCACGGGTATCGCTTAACTGCATCTCTCAACCTCTTTTTAATCCTACGGCAGACCACAAAGACCTAGCCCTGAAACATCGATGCAGGCAACCAGTTTGCACAAACTAAGGCACTGGATCGGGATTCTTCGCTTGCATTCGTTCCGCCCAACAGAAACCCTGCGCCGCAGGAGGAAGACATGCTGCACGGCATACGCATCATCGAAATCGAAGGGCTGGGCCCAGCCCCCTTCGCGGCCATGCTGCTGGCGGATATGGGCGCCGATATCATTACCATCCATCGCAAAGGGTCCGCCGTCACTCCGGGTATGCCTGAACGTTCGCTGCTGGATCGCGGCAAACGATCAATTGCGCTGGACCTCAAAGACCCGCAGGACCTTAGCGTTGCAAAACGGCTGATCGCAACGGCTGATGCGCTGATCGAGGGTTTTCGCCCCGGCGTGATGGAAAAGCTGGGGCTGGGGCCGGAAGACTGTCATCACCTGAACCCAAAGCTGGTCTATGGCCGAATGACAGGCTGGGGGCAGCATAGCCCACTTTCTGAGACAGCGGGCCATGATCTCAACTATATCGCCCTTTCAGGGGCTTTATCCTACGCGTCGCCGCCCGGCCAACCGCCTTTGACGCCCGCAACACTAGTCGGGGATATCGGCGGTGGTGCGATGTATCTGGTTGCAGGTCTGCTCGCCGGGCTTCTGAATGCCCGAAGCACAGGCAAAGGCACGGTGGTGGACGCCGCCATCTACGATGGCTCGGCACACATGATGAATTTGCTGATGAGCCTGCGCCAAACCGGCAACCTGTCCGACACCCGGGGTCAAAGCCTGCTTGACGGACCGCATTGGAGCCGAACCTACGCCTGCGCAGATGGCGGCTTCATCTCAGTTCAGTGTCTAGAGCCAAAATTCTATGCTCACTTCCTGGACATCCTCGGGCTCAGCGATGATGCGGAGTTCGCTCAGCAATACGACCAGACCGCGTGGCCCAACCTGACAGAACGGTTGAGCGAAGTCTTTGCCAGAAAACCGCGCGACGAATGGGCGGCGCTATTCCAGGGGACAGACGCCTGCGTTGCGCCGGTCCTAAGTCCACAAGAAGCACGGGATCACCCTATGAATTCGGCTCGCCAAACATGGATCGACCACGACGAAACACGTCAAGCCGCAGCCGCTCCTAGATTCTCAACCTACAACTGGCAACCGCGGCCCAGCCCCAAACGCGGAGAGCATACAAATGAGATTTTGAACGAACTTCCTCCCGCTTCATCTGGCTAAAAATACCTCGGGGGTGAATTGGCCGCAGGCCAAGAGGGGGCTGCCCCCCTCGCCAGGCTTACCGCCCGCGCACTGTATCGATCATCAATTGAACGTTCTCAGGGTCCGCATCTGGCGTAATACCATGACCCAAATTGAAGATATGCGGTCCTTTTGAGAAGGCTTCGACAATCCGCCGCGTCTCATCGACAAGCGCTTGCCCGCCTGTCACCATATGCGATGAAGCCAGATTGCCCTGCACACACCCATCGACTTGCACATTCGCAGCAGCCCATTCGGGCGACACAGAATTGTCCAGCGCGACACAATCCACACCGGTGGCCTTGGCGAAACCGATGTAACCCTGATCCGCTTCGCGTGGGAAACCGATGACGGGAATGCCCGGATGGCGGGCCTTTATGGCAGCAGTAATCTCGCGACAGGGTTCTACGGCGTATTTCTGAAACGCTTCGCCCTTCAATGATCCCGCCCAACTATCAAATATTTTGACAACCTCGGCCCCTGCCTCGATTTGGGCAGACAGGTATTCAATTGTCGCGGCCGTGATCCGATCCAACAGCGCCTCGAACAGCGCAGTATTTTCTTCGCGCAGCGCATGGGCTGGCCCCTGATCCGGGGTACCCCGTCCGGCGATCATGTAGGTCGCCACTGTCCAAGGCGCGCCAGCAAAGCCAATCAAAGTAGTCTCAGAAGGAAGCTCGCGAGAAAGGATGCGCACGGTTTCATACACCGGAGAAAGCGTCTCATGAATTGCTTCAACGGGCTTCAGCGCATCAAACTCCGACTGCCGTGTAATTGTCGAAAGGCGAGGACCTTCGCCGGTGAAAAACCACAAATCCGCACCCAGCGCCTGCGGCACAAGCAGGATATCAGCAAACAGGATCGCGGCATCAAAGCCGTAGCGGCGAATGGGCTGAAGCGTGACTTCGGCGGCAAGCTCGGGGTTATAGCAAAGAGACAGGAAATCTCCGGCCTGTGCGCGCGTTGCACGATATTCAGGCAAATACCTCCCGGCCTGTCGCATCATCCAGATCGGCGGCACATCCTGCACTTCCCCCGCCAGCGCCCGTAGCAATTTCTTTGTCTCGGCCATTCGTGCCCCCAGTGTTCCGGTTTGGTGCAACGCGTCGGCCCTCAGTGGCAATTTGTCAAGCTCTGCCCCCATTGTCAGGGCAATGTGACGCGACTAAAGCTGTGCACATGAGTCTGATATTGCCTACCCCCGCATCGCCTCTGAAAATCGGCACCCGTGGATCTCCGCTGGCGCTGGCGCAGGCCTATGAAACCCGTCAGAGACTTGGCGCCGCTTTCGACCTGCCTGAGGACGCGTTTGAGATCGTGGTTATCAAGACCACCGGTGACAACCGCGCCATGATCGACGCGGACCGGCCGCTGAAAGAGATTGGCAACAAGGGTCTGTTCACCAAGGAAATCGAAGAGGCGATGCTGAAAGGTGAGATCGACATCGCCGTACATTCGACCAAGGACATGCCCGTCGAACAGCCTGACGGGCTGGTGCTGGATACATTCCTGCCGCGCGAGGATGTGCGCGATGCGTTTATCTCGCCGACTCTGAGTTCGATTCACGATCTGCCAGTGGGCGCAGTTGTCGGGACTTCATCGTTGCGCCGCCGGGCGCAGTTGCTGAATCGGCGGCCCGATCTGAAAGTGGTCGAGTTTCGCGGCAATGTTCAGACTCGCCTGAAGAAGCTGGCCGATGGCGTGGCCGATTGTACCTTTCTGGCCATGGCCGGATTGCGCCGCTTGGATATGAAAGACGTCCCCGCGACTGCCATATCACCTGATGACATGCTACCTGCCATTGCGCAGGGCACCATCGGCATTGAACGGCGCAGCGACGATAACCGCACCGCCGAGATGCTGGCGGCGATTCATCATGTCGAAACAAGCCAACGCCTTGCGGCTGAACGCAGCCTGCTGGCCGGGCTGGATGGCTCATGCGAAACACCGATCGCCGGTCTGGCACAAGTCCAAGATGGCCAACTGCATCTGCGTGGAGAAGTTCTGCGCCCGGACGGTTCCGAGGCGATCAGCGAAGAGGCCACCGGAGCGCTCGAAGACGGCGCAAAACTGGGTCAGTCGATGGCCGTCTCTCTGCTGAAACAGGCCGGACCAGGGTTTTTCGACTGGCGCTAAGAAAAAATTTAAACAATTTCAGGGTAATGTGAACTTCTTCACTGTCTACCCTGCCGAATTCGTTAAATATGGGGACAGAAGGTCGATCTCGAATATATCGAAAGTTTTAGCCCGTGTTGTTTTAGATGGTATTCGAGGGGGCGAGATTGATACTTCCGGCGGGGCGCAGTTGATTTTCAACAGCGCCCCGTTCTCTTTTCTAAAGCATATGGCGAAGTACTTACTCTGCACCTTCGCGCAGACCATGATGATGACTAAACACCGGCCGCGCATGAAGCACCTCTGATCGGAAATCCGCCATGCGCCCCGGTAGCGCGCGATAGAATGATGCCAAACCTGGCTCAACCGCCATCGCATGCTTGGCGCATTCCTTGCACAACCCAGCGACTACGGTCTGTGATTCCCGTGCGCGTATCGCCTCTAGTAGACCTATGTGTGCGGTCTGCAGCTTTTGAAACGATGCACTGCCTGCAACTTCCCGATCTCCGACCAGTACATAAACAGGTTCTGGCTCGCTTTTGCCTTTCAAATCCACGAAGCCCGCCTCTAGCAGCGCAAGATCAGAATTGGTGAGACGGCGAATAGAGTCTGAGACCAGAATATCATAATCCACATGTCGGCAGTTTTGTTCGATCCGCGCTGCCACATTCACCACATCTCCGATTACTGTATAATTGAACCGGCGCCGCGAGCCGATATTGCCTACGCAGGCGACTCCGGTTGCGCAGCCTGTCGCCAGAGCGATCGGAGGACGCCCGCGCATGATGGGCAAAGTGTTGAACTTATCTAACGCGCCGCGCATCTTCAGCGCGGCCAAAGCAGCGCGGCACGGGTGATCATCCACGGGCAGCGGTGCATTCCAAAAAGCCATAACCGCATCGCCGATGAACTTGTCGATCGTTCCACGCTCGACCAGAATCTGATCCCCGATCTCTGAGAACAGCGCATTCAGCAAGGCCACCAGATCGGTGGCTGATACAGACTCGGACAATGGCGTGAAGCCCCGAATGTCCGAAAACATCACCGTGATCTCCTGAGATTCACCTCCCAATTGCAGCTGATGCCCGTTGGCCTCCATCTCATCGAGGATTTCCGGTGCGACATAATGCGAGAAAGTCTGGCGGATCACCCGCTTCTCCCGCTCGGTCGAAACAAAGAGGTACCCGGCCAGAAGCCCGAAATTGGCCATACCTCCGGCCAAAGGGAAGGTCGCATCAAACAGAACCGACTGGTTCTGGAACGCCAACCAACTGATGGCAATCACGGCCGATGCGGCCACACCGCCTGCAGCAAAAGAAGCGACCGCCCCATAGTTGGACATGACCACTGTGACAACGACGCCCAGGATCACGAACGCCAGCAGCTCAAGTGCAGAGGTAACATCCGATCTGCTCAGCACATCGCCAAGGATGATCTGTTCGATAATCTGGGCGTGGATCGAAACACCGGGAACAGATTCACCCAGTGCCGTTTCGCGTATATCGAACAAGCCCGCCGCAGAGGTGCCGACCAGAATGATCCGTCCTTCTATCTCTGACTGAAGCGTTGGATCACTACCGCTGCGCATGACATCATCGGCCGACAGATAGAGGCCAGGATTGTCCCGCCTGTAACGCACCCAGATCTCGCCATTCTCGGTGGTCGGCAGCACAAAATCACCCAGACCAACCTCAAGCATGATGCCGATCTCGTCCTGCGATCCTTCGGCAAAATAAACGGATTCGCCCATGGCCACCCGCAGGGCTTCAACCCCAAGCGCAGGTAATACACCGTTGGGCCCGGACCAAAGCACAGGGACCCGTCGCACCACACCCAAACTTCCTTGGGGCGAAACATTAACACCCCCGATCCCGGCCGCTTCTTCCCCCAATGGCGGTGCCAGAGAGGTCCAGTGGGCAACGCTGACAAGGCCAGCTGCGGGGTTCTCTCCGATTTCGACTAACCCCGCCTTCGGTACAATGGCCGAACCGCTATCGGTTTGCCGGGCTGCCACACCCAGAACCACTGGCCATTTCGCAACTTCGTCCCCAAATCTGACGTCATTGTCCAGATCGATCGCGGCCTGATCCACCTGCAATAGTCCGGACAAGGTCGGGTCTTGCAACAGTCGCATCGGAGAGTATCGGTCGGGCTCGGCAAACAGCATATCAAAGGCAATCGCAGCGGCACCGTATTCGCCCAATCGTTCGACCATCTGACCCAACAGGGTACGAGGCCAAGGCCATTGGCCCCATTCTGCCAGAGACCTTTCATCAATATCTACTACGCGGACCGGCAGATCCGGGTTGTAGGCCCGTGGTGAAATCCGCTGCAGGATATCGAAGTAAATCAATCTGGACATTTGAACGGGATACGGATCCGCGACCCTAATGAAGCAGCCCATCAAGATCAGCCCCAAGCCTACAAGCCTGAATACTAATCGATGCCCAATTTTGTCTCTTATCTTACCCACCACGTTCACCTTCCAGGCGCAGGGGAACATGAAAATATATGTAACCTGATGCTACCAACCAGCTATCGCTGAAGCGTTACCTGCCGTCGCCGTTGCCCTGACACCCGATCCACCGCTATTTCCACTGGATGCGTTTACGGATGTTCTCGTTTCACCCGAGGCGCTTACACCTGCGCGCGCTGATGTCCCAGAACGCCCTTCGGCGCTGGCTGAGGCCCGGTCTGGCGCTTCGGATCGCCCGCTTTCGCGGGCCGCCGACACCTCAGAACGACCTTGTTCCGTTTGCCGCCGCGCTTCGCGCCGCTCTGGCCTTTCAGATTCAATCTTTAGGGCCTGAGCCTGTCTGCCCGAACACCCTTCGGCACTCACCCGAAACGGTGGCAGCAGTTGCGTTTGCGAGCGTATGAAGGGGAAACCACCTTTTAGCGCTTTGTCATACTGCTCCTGATCTATCGGGCGCCCCACCTGACCGCCCGAACCGGTCGCAAAGAGACTGCACTGTCGGCTTGCCGACCGGCACGACCCGCGTCGGCCGCACATCTGAACGGTGCCCTCGATTACCAGCATCGCGCTTTGGCTGCCGGATGTAATCCACATGTCAAATGTCGTTCCCCGCACGGCCATGGTGGCATCGGGCGTTTTGATCGAATAAGCGCGCTTTCTGCTTTTGCCCGAAATGAAACGGAAACTGCCGCCCAGCGCCTGCACGGTGAAGTTTTTTGCCTTCCGATTGCCTCGCAGCATCGAGACATCCAGGATCATTCGCGCGTTCGGACCAACCGCGATCTTGGTTTCATCTACGAACACCAATTGAACCACGCCTGATCTGTCGGTCGAAATAGTATCGCCTGAAACAACATCCATCCCTTCACGCAAGCGTATCTTTTTACCGGCCCGGATAATATCCGCGCCCGGTTTAGCACTGAGCACTTTTCCGATTGATGCGATGGCCGACGCAGGCAGCGTCGCTAGAACCAAGAAAACACAAAACAATTTCAACCAGGCCAAACCCAAGTCCCCTTCCCCCAAAAGGTACCTACCAGGGTGCCAAACACCCCACGCCCGATATCTGTCGCCTCAGAAAGCTAAATCTGAATAGTTATTAGAGCCTTAAAACTAGACAAATATGCGCCAGAACAGGTGGAGTTGGCAAGGTTTTGCATGTTTTTCAGCATTTCGGGGGTTTCGCACCCCTGCTTCCGGTAGCCCCAGCGCTCCTTCTTGTGGGTTTGATCATCGGTATTCAGAAAAATTTTCCAGACATAGAAAATCGCCTTGTATCTGGATGACAGGCAAGGATATACCGGCCAGCGGAGACGTGGCCGAGTGGTCGAAGGCGCTCCCCTGCTAAGGGAGTAGGCGGGAAACCGTCTCGAGGGTTCGAATCCCTTCGTCTCCGCCACCCATACCGGGCATCACCTGCGATGCCTGCCATGGTCTGAACGATCTCATAAAGTCATCCCACTGAATTCACGGCATTTCACGGGCGTTGCACACTACCATTTCTCAAGGCGGATTGGATCGCTCGCATCAACCATTGCACCCTGATGCCGGAGCTTGGTGCGTTGTCTGCAGTACAATTCAGCCCAGGATGTTGGAGGCGGTGAGATATCTATCTTCGTCGCCCTAGAAAGCTCAATTTGGCAAACTGGCGCAATCGACACCCGTTACGGATTCAAAAAAAGGCCGTCCCAACTGGGACGGCCTTTCATTCACTGTCTCTCGAAAGAGGTTCAGGCAGCCAGCGCGGCCTGTGCTTTGGCGACGATCGCGCCGAACGCTTCCGGTTCGTGCACAGCCAGGTCGGCCAGAACTTTGCGGTCCACTTCGATACCGGCCAGGTTCAGGCCGTTAATGAAGCGGGAATATGTCAGTGCCTCGTCATGCGAACGGACAGCGGCGTTGATACGCTGGATCCACAGCGCGCGGAAGTTGCGCTTGCGGTTCTTGCGGTCGCGGGTTGCGTACTGGTTGGCCTTGTCTACGGCCTGACGGGCAACCTTGAAGGTGCTCTTGCGGCGGCCATAGTAACCTTTGGCAGCCTTGATGACCTTCTTGTGACGGGCGTGAGTTACGGTTCCACCTTTAACGCGGGACATCTCTTAATCTCCTCTTAGCGGTCGTAGGGCATGTAGCCCTTGACGATCTTGGCGTCGGGGGCGGACAGGGTGGTGTTGCCACGGGCGTCGCGGATGAATTTCTTGGTCCGCTTGATCATGCCGTGCCGTTTGCCGGCCTGGCCAGCAAGGACCTTACCGGTCGCAGTCACCTTAAAGCGCTTTTTGGCGCTCGACTTTGTCTTCATCTTAGGCATTTCCGTCTCCTTTCGGGGTTCGGTTTCAAACGCGACTCGGCATGCCATCTCGGCCGGTCACGCGATCAGAAGCGCCGTTTACGCAAGTTCGGTCATACTGGCAAGGGGGTTTGGGCCAGAATCTGCGCTTTTTGCAGGCTGGCTAGGCACCGGGGCGACGCGCGCCGCCCCGGTAGTTTGGATTAATGTTCGAATTTGCGGATTTCGCCACTCTTCAGCCGTTCGGCGTAGGACGCCAGTTCCTGACGTACCACTTTCATCAGGAAGTAGAGCGCGAAGACGTTCACAACCGCCATGGCAAAGATCGCCGCATCCGAGAAGTCGATAACGGGGCCAAGGTTGGCCGCTGCACCGATGACTACGAAGATGCAGAAGATGACCTTGAACACCAGTTCCTTGGTGTGACCCTCACCGAACAGGTAGGTCCAGGCCTTGAGGCCGTAGTAGGACCAGCTGATCATGGTCGAGAAGGCGAACAGAACTACTGCGATTGCCAAAACGTAAGGGAACCAACTGAACGCGCTGCCAAAGGCGGCTGAAGTCAGGCTGACGCCCGAGTTTCCGTCAACCGTTGCGATGGCATTACCGGCTTCGTTCAGCATATAGTTTCCGGTCTCCGGATCGACGATCAGCTGCTGCGTGATAATGATCACCAACGCGGTCATGGTACAGATCACAACCGTATCAATGAACGGCTCCAGCAGCGACACGAACCCTTCGGTGATCGGTTCTTTGGTGCGAACCGCCGAGTGGGCAATCGCCGCAGAACCAACGCCCGCTTCGTTCGAGAACGCCGCACGCCGGAAGCCCTGGATCAATGCGCCGACCATACCGCCAGCAACACCAAGACCGGTGAAGGCTCCTGCGAAGATCTGGCCAAAGGCCCAACCGATCTGATCCGCGTTCATCAGGATGATCACCAGCGCCGCGGCCACATACATCACGCCCATGAAAGGAACGACTTTCTCAGTCACGCGCGCGATGGATTTCAGGCCGCCCACGATCACTGCAAAGACGATGCCTGCAAAGACCAGGCCAGTGATCCAGCCCGGGTAATCTCCGACGATGCCTGCGATCTGCTGATGCGCCTGATTGGCCTGGAACATATTGCCCCCACCAAGCGCGCCAAGGATGCAGAAGATCGAGAACAGAACGGCCAGAATTTTACCGCCCGGCAGGCCCAGTTCGTTGAACCCTTTCGACATATAATACATTGGACCACCAGAAACGGTGCCGTCATCATATTCGTTGCGGTACTTTACACCCAGCGTACATTCGGTGAATTTCGACGCCATGCCCAACAGGCCTGCGACAATCATCCAAAAAGTTGCACCTGGCCCGCCGATACCGACGGCGACCGCAACACCAGCAATATTACCGAGGCCAACTGTACCGGACAGCGCCGTTGCCAGCGCCTGAAAGTGGCTAACTTCACCCGCATCATTGGGATCAGAATAGTCACCTTTCACAAGGCTGATCGCATGACCGAAGAAACGCAATTGTACAAAGGCAAAATAAAGCGTGAAGACGGTCGCGGCGATCACCAGCCAACCCACGATCCAAGGGAACCCGGTGCCCGGAAACGGGGCAAAAATAAAGCTGACGAAAGGCCCGGTGAAATCAGCAAAGGCCTGGTTGATTTTATCGTCCAAACCGACCGCCTCCTGTGCGGCAGTGGGGCTCGCAACCAGAGCGGCAAGTGCTGCCAGACTCAGTTTGTTCTGAATATTCATCATAATCTCTCCCCTCAGTTCACGACCGTAACCGGAACATCGGCGTGCATGACAAGGTTCTGGGTCGAACTGCCAAACAGGCGTTTTTTAAACCCATCTGCCGAGGCCCGACCCACAACGATCTGGGAGCCACCGTTTTCAACCGTGATTGCATTCAGCGTTTCCGCCACATCTCCGTGACGGACGATGCCGCGCGCCTCGAATCCTGCAGCCTTCAACGCTTCAACCGCTGGCTCGATGATCCGTGACGTAGCTAACGCAACCTCTTCTTCGCGCCGTTTGTGGCGTAGGGCGTTCTCTTCTGGTGTCTGGAATGTGAAAGGAGACCATTCGATGACGTAAACCGCCAGAAGCTCGCATGAACCGATACGCCCGGCCAAGTCTTTGGCAAAGGCGATCGCGCGTTCTCCGGTTTCTGTCCCGTCCAGTCCTATGACAATTTTCGTTGTCATGCCGTTCCTCCGTTATTGTTGCTTTGGCCGGGGCCCTCGCCCCCGGCAGGGCAGCCGGAACCTGGAACTTGCTTGAGTAGACCGCCCTAAGGGCAAGTATCCCGAAAAAACACGCAAAAACAGAGAGATTATTGCTGGATACAACCCTCAAACTTCTAAGGTACTGTAAATAAATATTATTATATGCCCAAATATTAGGCATACGCCTGGTATCAAACTGAAATTAGTAGTGGTGATCCGGGCTTAGCCCGGATCAGTGTTGTAGATCAGCCGTTCATCACAAGGGGCGATACGTAAGATGTTGGTGGTGCCAGGAACATTGAAAGGGACGCCGGCGGTGACCACAATCTGATCAGTTTCAGCGGCGAAACCACCCGATCGGGCGGCGCGAGCGGCGCTGACGACCGCGCCTTTGAACCGCTCCTGTTCAGGGGTTAAGACGCAATGACAGCCCCAGCTCAGGCATAGCCTGCGAGCGGTGCCGGTGGCGGGAGTCATCGCGATGATAGGCACACCGGGACGCTCGCGGGCAGTAAGCAATGCGGTGGTCCCGCTTTGGGTGAAGCAGCAGATGGCTTTGATGTCGGTTTTTTCTGCGATCTCACGCGCTGCTGCCACGATCCCGTCCGCGATGGTTGTGCCTTTGGCAGTGCGTGAGGCGGCAATAATCTGTGTATAAGTCGGGTCAGCTTCAACTTCGATGGCAACTTTGTTCATCGTCTGAACCGCCTCGATGGGATAAGAACCCGCAGCCGATTCTGCACTGAGCATGATCGCATCGGTGCCTTCGTAGATGGCGGTGGCCACGTCCGAAACCTCGGCCCTTGTGGGCATCGGGCTTTCGATCATGCTTTCCAGCATCTGGGTTGCGACAATCACGGGCTTCGCGGCTGTACGGCATTTACGCACCAGACGTTTCTGGATCGGGGGGACTGCCGAAACAGGCAGTTCAACGCCCAGATCACCCCGTGCGACCATGATCCCGTCCGAAGCGTCAAGGATATCGTCAAATGCTTCGACCGCAGCAGGTTTTTCGATCTTCGACAGGATCGATGCACGGCCATCCGCCAGAGCCCGCGCTTCGAACACATCCTTGGCACGCTGAACAAAGCTCAGCGCCAGCCAGTCGACGCCCAGTTGGCAGACAAATTCCAGATCGTCGCGATCCTTGGCGGACAGCGCAGCCAACGGCAGAACCACATCAGGCACGTTTACGCCCTTGCGGTTCGAAATCGTGCCGCCGACTTCGACTCTGCAATGTGCAAAATCTTGTCCGCAATCCTGCACGATAAGACGAATCTTTCCGTCATTGACCAGCAGGCGTGCACCCGGTTCCAAAGCGGCAAAAATTTCGGGATGTGGCAGGCAGACCCGGGTGATATCCCCGGCTGCCGGATCAAGATCCAGACGGAATGCGGCGCCCTCCTCCAGTTCTTCCGCATCATTTGCAAACACGCCAACGCGCAGCTTTGGCCCCTGCAGATCGGCCAGAATCGCGATCGGGCTTTCCAGATCCTTTTCGATCTGCCGGATTATACGGTGCCTCTCGCGAATCTCATCGTGGCTGCCATGGCTCATGTTCAGCCGGAATACATCGGCCCCGGCCTCATGCAGCGCACGGATGGTGTCATAGTCATTGGACGCCGGTCCCAGCGTCGCCACGATTTTCACATTTCTCAGGCGTCGCATTGATCAGGCTCTCCTCAAACGCGTAAATGTTACCGCAAACATTGCTCAGGCTGCTTATTGCGCAATTCCCTTTCCAACGCAACTGTCCTACACCTGCGGCAAACAAGATGACAGGCTCATGACATACTCTCCGTTTTTTGTTCACGGCGCGGATCGCCCGTCGCGTTGGCTGATTACTTGCGACCACGCCACCAACATGGTGCCGCCCGATATCAACGGCGGAAACCTGGGCCTGCCGCGCGAAGATATGGAACGCCATATCGCTTATGACGTGGGCGCCTACGAGGTCTCAAAGCATCTGGGTGAGGTCCTGAACGCCCCCGTAATCGCAGCCAACTTCTCGCGCCTCGTAATTGACCCCAACCGGGGCGAGGACGATCCAACGCTGCTGATGAAGCTCTATGACGGTTCGATCATTCCTGGTAACCGCCACGCAGATGCGACCGAGCGTGAGCGTCGTCTAAATATGTGTTACCGGCCCTATCACGATGCGCTGGCACAGCTTGCGGCCTTGCCGCATGCGGTCATCATCTCGATGCATTCCTTTACGCGCCAGCTCCGTGGCCGCGATCCTCGGCCGTGGCACATCGGCGTCTTGCACACACCGGATGAGCGGTTCTCGCGCCCGCTGATCAACCGGTTGAACGCCGAGGATGATCTGTGCGTTGGCGTAAATGAACCCTATACAGGTGTGCTACCCGGCGATGCGATCGACAAGCATTGCAGCAGTTTCGGCCGTCCTAATGCACTGATCGAGCTGCGTAATGATCTGATTGCGGATCATTACGGGCAACGCAGCTGGGCCGAACGATTGGCCGTTATTCTGCAGGATGCACTGAACGATAGCGGACTATAACGTAAGGTCACTTCATGCCGCTTCCGATCCTCGAAATATTGTGAGCCAATATACTGACACCCATATATTAAGGGAAAGGAGACGACCATGACTCAGGAATTCCTGACAACTGTCTTCGGCTGGATGACCGCCCTTAACATTGCGGTTTTGTTGTTCAGCACGCTGATGATCATCATCATGCAGGACTGGATCGCAGGCGTACATGGCAGAATGTTCCAAATGGAGCGGGCCGACGTAAAGAGGGCCTATTTCAGGTATCTTGCGAACTACAAAATCCTGACAATCATTTTTTGCCTTGTGCCGTGGTTGGCCCTCAAACTGGCATAAAGCATCCAAACCTGACGTTCCAAGGGGCCTTAGGGCCTCTCCTGTTCGTTGTAACATGGCCCACGGATTGCTAGGTCAGGTCCAGATCGCAAGACAATCATTCGGAGCCCGACAATGGACAAGCAAACTGAAATCGAACTTCAGGCCGCAGCGTTTCGCCGTTTGCAGCAGCATCTGATGCAGGATCGCACCGACGTACAGAACATCGATATGATGAATCTGACCGGGTTCTGCCGTAATTGCCTGTCGCGCTGGTATCAGGAAGCCGCCAATGCCAAGGGCATCGACATGGACAAAAACGAAGCGCGCGAGATTTTCTATGGCATGACCATGGATGAGTGGAAGGCCAACTACCAAACCGAAGCGAACGCCGAGAAACAAGCCGCCTTCAAGGTCGCGTTTGAAGAGAACGTCACGAAAAAAGGCTGACGCCCCGAAAACGAAAAAGCCCGCCGTTTTGGCGGGCCTTTGCTTTAGATTGCGGCCTTTCGGCTTTCGTCCAGATAGATCTCGCGAAGGCGTTTGGCAATCGGGCCCGGCGTGCCATCACCCAGTGCCACGCCATCAATCTCAACCACCGGCATGACAAAAGCGCTGGCCGAAGTGGTGAAGGCTTCATCCGCCTCTTTCGCCTCGTCGATGGTGAACAGGCGCTCCTCAATCTCCATCTGCGCCTCGGCTGCCATGCGCAAAACCGCCTTGCGGGTGATGCCGTGCAGAATGTCGTTGGACAGCGGGCGGGTGACGATCTTGCCGTTCTTGACGAAATAGGCGTTGTTGCTGGTGCCTTCGGTGACATAGCCATCTTCAACCAGCCACGCATCGTCACAGCCAGCCGCCTTCGCCATCATCTTGCCCATGGACGGATACAGCAGCTGCACGGTTTTGATATCGCGGCGGCCCCAACGGATGTCATCGATCGAAATGACCTTGGCCCCTTTCTTCGACGCGGGGCTGTCGGCCAGACCTGGCTTATTCTGCGTGAACAAAACCAGCGTAGGCTTGGTATCCGCTGACGGAAACACAAAATCCCGGTCGCCGTCACTGCCGCGCGAAACCTGTAGATAGATCAGCCCTTCGTCGATGTCGTTCAGCTCGACCAGTTTGCGATGGATTTCCAGAAGTTCATCCTTGCTGCAGGGTTCAGCCATCTGTAACTCGTCCAGCGAGCGTTTCAGGCGCACCGCGTGGCCTTCGAAATCGACCAGCTTACCATCCAGCACACTGGTTACTTCATAGACGGCGTCTGCAAACAAGAAACCCCGATCAAAGATCGAGACGCTTGCCTCGGTTTCAGGCAGGTATTCGCCATTCACATAAACGGTGCGGGTCATGTTCTTCTCCTCAGCCCCAAAGTGCCGCTTTGGGCGGATGCACTCCGGCGTCATCAAAAATCAGGGGTGTGTCGCGGTCTTCTGCCAACAAAAGCGGTCCGTCAAGGTCTGTCACCATCGCGCCCTGCGCCACCAGCGTCGCAGGTGCCATAGCCAGCGAACTTCCAACCATGCATCCGACCATGATGCCATAGCCCTCGGCCAGCGCGGCCTTGCGCAGCTCCAGCGCCTCGGTCAGACCGCCGGTCTTGTCGAGTTTGATGTTCACCACATCATATTTGCCCTTTAACTTAGGCAAGCTGGCCCGATCGTGACAGGATTCGTCGGCACATACCGGCACCGGACGATCCATACCGATCAGCGCATCATCCTCACCGGCTGGCAGAGGTTGTTCAACCAGAGCAACGCCCAGTCGCACAAGATGCGGCGCAAGATCGGCGTACACTTCAGCAGACCAACCCTCATTGGCGTCGATAATGATTTTGGACTCCGGCGCACCAGCCCGCACGGCCTCAAGCCGGGGCATGTCGTCCGGTGTACCAAGTTTGATCTTCAACAAGGGTCGGAACGCATTTTCTGCCGCCTGTGCCTGCATTGCCTCGGGAGTGTCCAGGGAAAGAGTATAGGCCGTAACTTCAGGCCCCGGTGCGGCAAGTTCCGCCAGCTCCCACGCCCGTTTGCCGGAGCGTTTCGCCTCAAGGTCCCAAAGCGCGCAATCCACTGCATTCCGAGCCGCGCCGGCAGGCAGCAGATCCATCAGGGAATAGCGAGAGAATACGTCGGGCAGGCCGGCAATCTCGGCCTCGACTGAATCCAGCGTTTCGTCATAGCGCGCATAGGGCACGCATTCGCCCCAACCATGATGCACACCATCCGAGATCCGAACCGTCAGGACCTTTGCCTCGGTCCGTGAGCCGCGCGAGATAGTGAATACCTGCGCCAGCCGAAATACATCGCGGGAAACGTCAATCTGCACGCGTTCAACCTTTCATCGAAAGTGGTGTCTGTTGCCGACAGCAAGGGGCGATCGGCAACCTGCTTAGATCACAGTGCGGCCAGCGCATCCACCAGTTTACCGGCACCAAACCGGTAAGGATCGGTTGCTGGGATACCCATCTCGGTCTCAACCTTGGCGATGTATGCGTGTGCGTCGTCTTCGCTCAGATGCTGGGTGTTGATCGACACTCCTGCAACCTGACACTCTGGGTTTGCCACGCGCGCCAGCGGCAGTGCTGTGTCGCGCAACTGCTCCAGCGTCGGCAGTGAATACTCAGGCAATCCTCGCATATGGGTCCGGGTCGGCTCGTGGCACAGGATCAGCGCGTCGGGCTGACCGCCATGGATCAGCGCCATGGTCACGCCAGAATAGGACACATGGAACAAAGAGCCCTGCCCTTCGATGTGATCCCAGTGATCCGGATCATTGTCCGGTGTCAAATACTCAACGGATCCCGCCATGAAATCGGCGATAACCGCATCCAGCGGGACGCCCTGACCCGTGACCAGAATTCCGGTCTGACCGGTGGCCCGGAAGGTGGATTTCATGCCGCGTTTGCGCATTTCAGCGTCCATGGACATCGCAGTGTACATCTTGCCGGCAGAGCAGTCGGTTCCAACGGCCAGGCACCGCTTACCGGTACGCTTGCGGCCGTTTGCGATAGGATATCCTACGGTCGGCACACGGACGTCGTGCAACGTGCAGCCGTGAGTCTGCGCCGCAGCAACCAGATCGCCTTCGTCGCGCAGCAGGTTGTGCAGGCCCGACGCCAGATCATAACCCATCTCCAGCGCTGCGATAAGAACCTCTTTCCAGGCCTCACTGATGACACCACCCCGGTTGGCAACACCAATGACAAGAGTCTTGGCACCAGCAGCTTTACCTTCGGCAAGTGTCATTTCGGTAAGACCCAAATCAGTCTTGCAACCATCCAGCCTTATTTGACCCACGGCATTCTCAGGACGCCAGTCCCGGATACCAATGGCCACTTTGGCCGCCAACAAGTCGGGCGCATCGCCCAAAAACAACAGGTACGGTGTCTCGATCATTGCGGTGCACTCCTTTGATTCTGGCTTAAGCTAGAGAACCGTTTTGACGAGGGTTTCTCAAATTCTTCTTGCCTGCCAGCCCACAGCGGGAAGTTTTTGCGAATTTGGGCATTCTTACACAAGATTGTTCGAAGTTTTTAAACTGATCAAACTTTAAGCACCCCATTTTGCCAGTATCTTCAATCTTGCTGCATACGCATTGCCGCATATGCACAATCAAGCTTGCGCAGCATTGCGCAATTTAATATCCCATGACCAACCCTAAACGCAATTTCCTTACTCGCATGAGGTCCAAATGAGCTTCCGCATCCAACCTGCCGCTCCGGCCCGGCCCAATCGCTGCCAACTGTTTGGCCCGGGCTCGAACACCAAGCTATTTCCCAAGATGGCTGCATCAGCTGCAGACGTCATTAATCTGGATCTAGAAGATTCGGTGGCTCCTTCCGACAAGGATACCGCTCGCGCTAACGTAATCGAGGCGCTGAACACAGTCGATTGGGGCAATAAATACATATCGGTTCGGATCAATGGGCTGGATACACCCTATTGGTACCGTGACGTGGTTGATGTGCTGGAACAGGCAGGCGACCGTCTGGATCAGATCATGATCCCCAAGGTAGGCTGCGCGGCCGATGTCTATGCCGTAGACGCTCTGGTTACCGCAATCGAGCGTGCCAAGGGCCGAACCAAGCCAATTTCATTCGAAGTGATCATCGAATCCGCCGCCGGACTGGCGCATGTCGAAGAAATCGCAGCCTCATCCCCGCGCCTGCAGGCCATGAGCCTTGGCGCCGCAGATTTTGCAGCCTCAATGGGCATGCAGACAACCGGCATCGGGGGTACGCAGGAAAACTACTATATGCTGCGCGAGGGTGAGAAGCACTGGTCCGATCCGTGGCACTGGGCGCAGGCCGCAATTGTCGCCGCCTGCCGCACCCATGGCGTGCTGCCGGTGGATGGTCCGTTCGGCAATTTTTCGGATGATGAGGGCTATATCGCGCAGGCCAAACGGTCTGCCACACTGGGGATGGTCGGCAAATGGGCCATCCACCCCAAGCAAATCGCATTGGCCAATCAGGTCTTCACACCGTCGGATGAAGCAGTGTCCGAAGCGCGAGAGATTCTGGCTGCCATGGAACGGGCAAAAGCCAACGGCGAAGGCGCGACGGTCTACAAAGGGCGTTTGGTCGATATCGCTTCGATTAAGCAAGCCGAGGTTATTGTGGCGCAGGCGGAATTAATCGCGGCGGGTAGCTAAGAAAAAAGGGCGCTCAGCTGAGCGCCCCAATCGATCTGATCAGCGTCCAAATACATTGTTTGGTGTCCATGTGAAACGCTCACCCTTCTTTCCTGATTTCATCATCAGGCAGGATGTACCGTATTTCTGAAAATACTTGATTTTGATTGGATACCAACCCGCCTGCGGCACCTCGACCTCGGTGCGTTGGTTGGCTTCGCAGCCCTGACGGCCGTTGACATAGCCGATCTGCTGACCGCCGACCCAGGCGTCAATCCCATCGTTCGACCAGGTCTCAAGCTCGTAAACTCCGGGTGAATCAAAGCGGATATATCCGCTGATTTCCGCGGCAACATTGAACGCCTGATTGTAGGTCAGGACAGGGTCACCTTCGTTCGTGTCTCTGTAGTCCAAACCTCTGAGGGGCTGACCCGGCTTTGCCTTCTTCAATAGATGATTGACCTTCGAGAGGTTCTGGATTTTGCGAGGCGGGTTACCTTCCCAACTGTATTTTACGTTCAAGCCGGCTTTTGGGCTGGGCTGAGGGCTAGCTGGCTGTAACTTCAAAGGTGCTGCTGTCGCAGCGCCGGCAAACATTGCCAAGGCAGCCACCAGCGCTCCGGTGCGGAAAAATGTCATGGTCTACTCCCTGAATTTGCGCCTGCTTCGGGGTTAATCCCTGCCGACGATCCTGTTGAGATGACACTAGGCGCTGAACTTTGACCTCGCAAGATGGTTAAAAATCACTTTTTAATGGTCACGCACGCATATCCTTAGGCGATCCCATCACAACATATGAGGTGATCGAGGTCACATGCGGCAGTGTACCCAGCACCTCGGTGTGGAAGGTTTTGTAGGAAGGCAGATCGGCACATTCGACCCGTAACAGGTATTCGATCGTGCCGGTGATGTTGTGACATTCCACCACTTCGGGCGCTTGTTGCAAGGCCCTTTCGAACCCTTCCTGCGCCGCTTTTGTGTGCTCGCCCAGACCAACGCCGATATAGGCAACGAAACCCACCCCCAGCGCCGCCGGGTTCAGCACTGCTCGGTAGCCGGAAATGATCCCTGCCCGCTCAAGCTCCTGCACCCGGCGCAAGCAAGCGGAGGGCGACAGGCCCACCCGCTCGGCAAGATCGAGGTTGCTGATGCGACCGTCCCGCGAAAGCTCTTGCAATATATGTTGGTTGATCTGATCAATCTTCGCCATTTATTGCAACATTAACCTTTGAACGCACGAATACGCAATTTCATTTGCCGGGTTCAGCGAGAAAATGCAGCCATGACCTACGATATCCTGATGGCCCTGATCGCGTTTGCTTTTGTCTCGTCAATCACTCCAGGCCCCAACAACCTTATGCTGATGGCATCAGGTGCGAATTTCGGCTTTCGCCGCACGATCCCGCATATGCTGGGTATCGGTTTGGGCTTCACCTTTATGGTGCTTCTGGTGGGGGCGGGGCTGGTTCAGGTCTTTGACCGGTATCCGATTAGTCATACCGTGTTGAAAGTTCTTTCGGTTCTGTATCTGCTGTATCTGGCATGGAAAATCGCCCATGCAGCGCCCGCAAAAGGTGCCGATGCTGCGGGCACCCCGATGACGTTTCTGCAAGCTGCAGCCTTCCAATGGGTCAACCCAAAAGCCTGGGCGATGGCGCTGACCGCGACAGCCGCCTATGCGCCCGACCAAACGATCAACGCGATTCTGCTGGTCGCGCTGGTGTTCGGCGCCATTAACCTACCCTCGGTCAGCACCTGGACGGTTCTTGGACAGCAAATGGCGCGAATCCTGACGAACCCGCACCGATTGCTGGTATTCAACTGGACGATGGCGGCCCTGCTTGTGGCCTCGCTCTATCCGGTGCTGTGGCCGAATTAGGTTACCTGAGCGGCAGGCAAATTTCTGTCAACATATCCTCGGGGGCCGTTTCTCGTGGATCGTTGAGATAGATCTCATAACACGGATGGTCCGCAGGTTCTTCGCCAGACTCGGGCAACCAATTGCCAAATAATGTCTGATACGCGCCGTGAAGGCCGGAATAAGGGCCCTTGAAGGTCAGCACCGCTGTTTTGCCACCCGGAATTTCAAGGTCTTCCATCCCCTCGGGCGTATCATCACCGCAGAATTCAGCATCTGCAAAACTGCGTAAATCATCCTCGGGCACATCGTCCGGACTGTCGAGATACAGCCCGATCATCGGGCCGACTTGCGGCCACAGCTTGCGGGATTCGCACAGGGCACCAAAGGCCTCAAAGCTGCGGCCAATCTCGGCATACGCCCCTTTATGTGGCAGCGCTATGACTCGGCGGGACGGTTCGGTTCGGGTTGTTACGGGATGCATCGGATATCCTCCGGTTTTGAACATTGGATGGGCCGGCAGTATTTGCCCCGCACGTCGAAACGCGGTGGGGCTGCTGCCGTAGGCCTCGGAAAAGCCCCGCGCAAAGGATTTTTGGTTCGGATAGCCAATGTCGGTCGCGATCCGCGTAACCGGTCTGTCTGTTTGCACCAGCCAGCAGGCGGCACGGTGCAGGCGTATCCGACGGGTGGCCTGCGCGCAGGTCTCGCCAGTAATGGCGCGAAACACGCGATGCCAGTGAAACCGCGATATGGCTGCGACCTCGGCCAAAGCATCCAGCGACAGATCCCCGGCGGGGTGATCATGGATGTAGGCCAACACGCGCAACACGCGATCTTCGTAGCTGGCGGCCTTCGGTATCCTTCCTTCTCTTTGCCCGTCCGTGGTCGCATATTCCGCGACCACAAATCTTGCTGAGTTGCATCCCGGACCACCTTTGGTCATATAGCAGGGAACTTCCGCGTTGAGAGGCGTCATGACCCAGTATCTGGATTTCGAAAAACCGCTGGCCGAGATCGAAGGCAAAGCTGAAGAGCTGCGCGCGCTGGCCCGTGCCAATGAAGAAATGGATGTGACGGAAGAGGCCGCCGCGCTGGATGCCAAGGCCGCCAAGCTTCTGGACGAGCTGTATGCCGATCTGACCCCATGGCGGAAATGTCAGGTGGCGCGTCATCCTGAACGTCCACACTGCAACGATTACGTGGATGCGCTGTTTACCGAATTCACCCCACTGGCAGGTGACCGGAACTTTGCCGACGATCTGGCGGTAATTGGCGGTCTGGCGCGGTTCAACGATCAACCCGTCATGGTGATTGGCCACGAAAAAGGCAGCGATACCAAATCGCGGATTGAACGCAATTTCGGCATGGCCCGCCCCGAGGGCTATCGCAAGGCTGTACGCCTGATGGAAATGGCAGGCCGCTTTGGCCTGCCGGTAATCACCTTGATCGATACAGCTGGGGCCTATCCCGGCAAGGGGGCGGAAGAACGTGGCCAGTCCGAGGCGATCGCGCGCTCAACCGAGATGTGCCTAAAGATTGGCGTTCCTTTGGTGTCCGTAATCATCGGCGAAGGTGGTTCGGGTGGCGCGGTCGCCTTTGCGACTGCGAACCGCGTAGCGATGCTGGAGCATTCGGTCTACTCGGTGATTTCGCCCGAAGGCTGCGCGTCGATCCTGTGGAAAGATGCCGAGAAGATGCGCGAGGCCGCCGAGGCGTTGCGCCTTACCGCTCAGGATCTGCACAAGCTGGGCGTTTGTGACCACATCATCACCGAGCCCAAGGGCGGTGCACATCGCAACCGCCCGGCGGCGGTCGAAGCCGTGCGGTCTGCAATTGCCTCGATGCTGGAAGAGCTTGATGGGAAAGACGCGGCAGCCCTGATCAAGGACCGCCGTCAGAAGTTCCTGGATATCGGTTCGAAAGGGCTGGCGGCTTAACCCGTCAGCCACCCAACCGCTGCAACAGAGCCACCGAAGGCTGGCCAGTCACGGACAACCCGTTGGCGCGCTGGTAGGCGCTAATTGCCGCCTCAGTATTCTTGCCGATAACACCATCTGCGCCTTGTGTGTCATAGCCTGCGGATGTCAGGCGGCGCTGCAGTTCTTTACGATCCTCCAGCGTCAAACCGGTCGCATCCGGCCCGAATGACGCTTGGAACGGCGCGCCGCCAGCAATGCGATCAGAAAGATGACCCACGCCGATCGCGTAGCTGTCCGAATTGTTGTAGCGCTTGATCACCTGAAAATTGCGGAACACAGCAATACGTGGGCCGGGCGTCTGCGGTTGCAGCACTGCCGCCGGCGTGCCCGAAACCGTGCCCACTTCACCGCCCCAAGGCTGCCCTCGCACCCAACCGGCACGTGCCAGATAAGCCGCCGTTGACGCAAGTGAATCTGCTGGGTCATCGGACCAGATATCGCGCCGCCCGTCGCCGGTGAAATCGACCGCATAAGCAAGGTAAGACGTCGGAATGAACTGTGTGTGGCCCATCGCTCCGGCCCAGCTGCCGGTCATGTTAGCCGGGGTCGTATCGCCCTCTTGAATGATCTTCAGCGCTGCCACCAGTTGCTTCTCAAAAAACGCTCCGCGCCGCCCGTCATAGGCCAGAGTCGACGTTGCCGAGATCACCGGTACATCGCCCCGCCGTGCGCCATAGCGGCTTTCCAGGCCCCAAACAGCCACGACGACCTCTTTGTCGACACCGTATTGGGCTTCGATCTGCGACAGGGTTCCTGCATGCCGCACAAGCATTTGCTTGCCAGTGTTGATCCGTTCTTCCGAGGCAGCAATCGCCAGATAATCCTCAAGCGAGCGTTTGAATTCGACCTGATTGCGATCGCGTTCGATCACTTCAGGCAAATATCCTGCGCCTTGAAACGCCCGGTTGAGGGTCGTTTGTGAAATGCCCTGTGACGCTGCCCGGTTTTTGAAACTGGCCACCCAGGCATCCCATCCTGCGTTCGGAACCGCACGCATCCGCGAAGCCGGAGCACTGTTGGGTGCGGTGCCTGTGGAACAGGCCGTCAACAGGGTTGAACCAAGCCCTAAGGAAAACACTCTTCGATTAATCATGGTTAAATCTGCTCTTGTTGTGATTTGCGTTCAGAATAGCGCAGCCCGGTCGCTCAAGCCAGCAAAGCGACATCCGAAATCAACTGAATTGGAAGATGGGCAACAAGCCGCTCAGGTCACAAGCAGCCGCAAGCCCTGGGTCACATCCGAACGCACTGCTAGTCGCAATCCAGGCTCATCCCCGGCCTTGAGCGCTGCGATGATCAGACGATGGTAGTGCGGTGGCTCGGTCCTCCGCAACCGACCGTATAGGGCACGCATCGTGGGACCCAGCTGCAGCCAGACGGTTTCGGCCATGGCAAGCATCGCGGGGGCCTGTGCGCGTAGATACAGCGTGCGGTGAAATTCCAGATTTGCACGGATATATCCCACTGCATCGCGTTTCGTGACCATCTCGGCTACTGCCATGTTGATGCTTTGCAACCGGTCAATCAGCGCCATATGCGCGCGCGGCAGGGCCCGGCTGGCCAGTTCAACCTCAAGCAGCGCGCGCAGCGCCGCCAGCTCTTCGATCCGATCGCGCGTGAGTTCCGGCGTTGATACCCGACCGGAGGTGGACAGGAACAAAGCACCTTCTGCCGCCAGACGCCGCACCGCCTCGCGCGCCGGAGTCATCGACACACCGAATTCCTTGCCAATCCCGCGCAGTGTCAACGCCTGCCCCGGGGCAATCTCTCCATGCATGATGCGGGATCTGAGGGCGCGATAAACGCGATCATGGGTTGCCGTATGAGACTCGGCGGGGCGTGAGGTTAACATGAGTTTATGTGATCACAAATCGCGCCGAGGTCAAGCGACGGAGTCGAAGCGATATCTGTGCAGTTCAGCCCCGTTGTCTCGCAGCCAGCGGCGTGGTTCTTTGTAAGGGCCAAAAATACGCTCGACCTGCGCCCAGAACGCAGGTGAGTGGTTCATTTCGGCAAGATGCGCCACTTCATGCGCGGCCACATAATGGAGAACCTCTGTCGGGGCGAGGATCAACCGCCACGAGAACATCAACCCGCCCGCAGAACTGCACGACCCCCAGCGCGAACGCGTATCGCGCAAAGTAAGGCTACTGTACGACCGCCCCAGCATCGCCGCGTAATCATCGCACGCACCGGTCAGACGATCGCGGGCAAGCTCTTTTAGAAACCGCGCTAGTCGCCGTGCTTCAGCACCGGGCGGAACCCCGATCGCATCGCCACTCAGCAAGACCCTCCGCCCCGATGCAGGAACGATTCGCCGCGCCGTACCCTCGATCGGAATGAACTGCCCTACGCCAACTGCTTCAATGCTGGGTCGATCCTGCAGGTGCCCGCGGATCCAACCCTCTTTCTGTTGTGCAAAATCCAGCGCTTCGGCTTCAGCCACCCCTGTCGGGTAGGTCAGCGTAACCCGTCCATCCAATTGGGAAATTCGCAAACTGATCCGCCGTGCGCGCGCCGATTTGCGCAGTGTCAGTGGCACCGGAGGCGTTCCGGGCAATGCGTGTCGCCCCATGGGTGGGCCTCCTTTGCGCAAAGGCTTTGACAGTGCCTGCCGCATGTGGCAGGTGACCTGAATCATTGATGAGATTCACCTGATATCAAGGGGATTTGATATGCCCAAGGAAGAATGGGGCGTAAAGCGTGTCTGCCCGACAACCGGCAAACGTTTTTACGACCTGAACAAGGACCCGATCGTCAGCCCCTATACCGGCGAGGTCGTGGAGCTGGATACCGGAAAAAGCCGGATGATCGCCGCGGATGCTGAAGATGCCGCATCGGTCAAGGCGCGCGAAGCGTCGTCGGACGAAGACATCGTTTTGGATGATGACGATAATGTCGATGTCGAATTGGACGACGATCTGCTAGACGACGATGACGACAGCGACAACGTTTCACTAGACGATATAAAGGACATGTCGTCAGAAGACGAAAACTGATGGATCCCGAGGCGGCCCCGCCGCCTCGACCCGGTCCGCGAAGTCGGTCTGAATTTTTTGCCGATTCCGATTTTAGGACTTGCACTCATCGACGGCGTCTCATAAACGTCCGTCCACCGTTACGACGGTACCTTTATGGGGCCTTAGCTCAGTTGGGAGAGCGCTTGCATGGCATGCAAGAGGTCAGGGGTTCGACTCCCCTAGGCTCCACCAAAACCTAACAATACAACTGATAGCAAGCATTAGAGCGGTGTGACACACAGGCGTGACACAAAATGAAGCTGCATGCGTATCTCTCACTGTCCAGACACGGCATCTATTACTTCCGTTGGCCACTGCCCGACACAAGACCAAAACCCCACACTAGACCATGCACCACACGTAGGACCCTTCGGGTGTCTTTACGTACTCGACGCCCTAAAGAGGCTGGTACTCTGGCACGGCGTCTTGCAGTGTGCGGCGACACAATAACAAAGCACATAGAAGCATCGGGCATGAACCACGGCGAACTGCGCACACAGGTGTATAAGTACTTTGCGGTAGTACTAGATAAGGCAAAGACGCGTAAGTACAAGGGTCGCAAACCTACGGCAAAGGCAAAGTCGGTTGATGTGATTGCTCTTGCAAGTGAAGGGATCGGCGCTACGGAAATCTCGCGTAGGCTGGGTATAGGTCGGGCGTCCGTGTATCGGATACTTAGTGCTCGACAATAGCTTTTCTTCGAGATGTATAAAGGCTCTTGTTTGGTGCGCATTGCTCAAAACAATCTATCTTCTTTGCACTTAGGGTGCACCAGATTTGTCATAATCTAACAACCTTTTGGCGCCCGCTAACAAGAGGTCGCACTTCAAAAAACCCAAGTAACAAAATGTCCATTCAAATTCTGAGCCTGGTGCACAGCAGTGCAGCGTTAGATCAACTTCAACAAAGGAATGGTTTGAATTGTTATGCTAAAATTCCTGTTGAAATCCGCTTTTTGGGCACTTGAAGCAAGTTACAATACACCTGAAAGAAAAGGCGCCAGAGGTGAACGTCGGGTGCATTCAGCACTCACATCAGTATTGAACGAAAAAGACTATCAGGTCTTGTCCGATTTAACGCTTCCCGTAGCCGGTGGCACTACTCAGATCGACCATCTCCTGATCTCTCGCTATGGCATCTTTGTTGTTGAGACAAAGAACATGTCCGGTTGGATTTTTGGCAGTTCCGACCAACGTAGTTGGACCCAAGTGCTAAAAGGCGGCAAGCGCCGCAGTTTTCAAAATCCGCTTCGGCAGAACTATGCCCACGTGAAGGCCGTCCAAGTCATCTTGGGTATTGAGGAAAGTCTTTTACACAACTTTGTGGTGTTTACGGGCTCGGCCCGACCAAAAACGGCGATGCCAGAAAGCGTCGCTTGGGGACTGCAAGACCTCGGAAGGCTAATTGCAGTCGAGAAGAAGATTGCACTCTCGGACGTACAAGTGACCGCGTACGTAGCGAAACTACGCAACATAGCATTGGAAAACAGCAGGGAGACGAAGAAAGAACACCTGAAAAACCTGGAGAGGATGGCTGCTTCCAAAGTAAAAAGCTCGACAGACAGGCCTAGCGGGCGAATAGGCCGAACATCTTGCCCGAGATGCGGCGCTAATATGGTCAAACGCACTAACAGGAAATCGGGTAGTGCTTTCTTTGGGTGCGTGGAATTTCCCAAGTGCCGGGGAACACGAAAGGCTACTTAGAAGGTTGGAGAAAATGCTGTCCGTTTTTCGGTTCAGCTTAAGCCCTCCCTCAATTGAGCAAATACGGCACGCATTCGCTGAGATGCACAAAAGCGGCACTGATCTACCGGAAAACAGGTAATCTACGCGCGGTGCAGCTTTTGCTTGGCCACACCAAGGTTGACAGCACAGTTCGATATCTTGGCGTTGAATTGGAAGACGCGCTGAATATCGCAGAAAAGATCGACGTTTGAAGATTGAGCGAGCAGCAAGAGTCGTCCGCATTTCGTGATTGGCAATTGTCGCATAAGTGATGACTTTCCACCGGACTTTCGAGCCGAGACGAGCGTCACCATCGTCGTCGATTGAGTTGAATCTCCCGCAAGGATCATCGGGCTCAGGTCAGTAACTGGGGCGTCATCGCTCACTCCCATGTGAGTGCTTGGGGAAGTAAGCAGTCACTCATGTAAAGTGAGGCGAACGTCCCCTTCGAGCCCGAAGCGGACGTATTTTTGCGCCTCTAAGAAGTTATTTTGGAACAAAGGGACAAACTATCTAAGTTACAAAACAGAGTTGATCGAAATTGAAGCCTGAAATCGATTATAGGCTTCCTCGATACACAGGGTTCGCGCAGTCACAAACGAAGCCGCCCACAAAGTGGACGGCCTTGAAGTATCGACACCGATCAGTTGGTCAGAGAAGCATTGCACTCACGCGCCGCTTCAATTGCCTTCTTGGTGCCAGCAAGGCTTAATTCGAAGGCAAAAATAGACTGTGGCATTACAATCATGGTTTCGCGCTCCATCACGTCTGTGACGAAGTCGGGATTGTTGGCAATGAGATAACCGCCTTTGTACCCGTCCGCCAAATTAGGTGGCGCCGCTGTTGTATCGCCATAGTATAATTTGTTGTCCATGAGCAGCTAGACTTTATCATCCTCAAATTCGATGTCTGCCTTTGTAAAAACACCCATGTAGCCAAAATCTTTGTCTGGGGTCAGACCCATTTGAACAACGTTGGTATTTTCATCCACCCGTTCGATCAGGCAAGTATTTCGGCTCTAATCCACAAACACATTCCAGCCGGATTCCTCGCCATAGTTTACGAACTCTGCGTTGTCTTTTGGCAGAATATTTTTGTCCTTAGCATGTCCTACGGTTGCTCCGCATGCAAGAACGGCAGCGGCAACAAGGGTCTTAGTTGTCGTTTTCATAGGAACAATCCCATTATAATATTGCAGAATGAAGATGTGAGGGAAAACCGAAAACGCGAATCTTCAAACTAAAATGAATGGCTGCGTCCTTTCGAATGGTTTGAAAAGCAGGTGGTAATGAGGCCAACACGTGCGCCATCGACCAAACCAGAAGTAGAAGGTCCAGTCGGTCGCTCTGCAAAATGGAAACTCATTATATCCCCATCCCCCCCAAAAAAAACCCGCATCGTTCGGAGGGAAACCAGGTTAACAACGCGGGCGGTAGTTTTGGGGTGTTGGTGTTACGGTACTGATTGAAAGATGGATCAAAGTTCCCCGCGTCACCTCTATCTGGGATGATGGGCAACGCGGGGATTTAGTCTGACCATGGGACTGGCCAGACTAAGTCGAATGTGCGGTTGGCCGCTGTTAGTCAACCAAGTTGGCATGAGCGCAAATTCTGTTCGCTACAGTCAAAGTTCGTCACCCGCCATCTGCACAGCGCCGCCACGTTTTCTGAAGCGGACGTGTAAGCTGGAATAAACAAGAATTTCTCATGCACGCGAGAGCAAACTTTTTGGCGCGCGTAAAATTACTTGATTTGTTGTATTTTAGATTCAAGTATTCGAATGCGTGGCGAATTTGTATTACCTCTGTTGCTCGCGCATTCGCCAGACTTGTCTGGTTGCCTCCTGGAGACGCAAGTGAGTGGTGTCGCCAGGAGGCCGTTATTCTCGGTTTAATGGGTCTAATGGAAAAGGCTCCCAATTCTACGTGCACGGCAAGTCTATGACCCCTTTGCGGAAATTTCTGTTTCATTCGCAGATCTGTGGTTCCGCGAATTTGAGAGGTTCTCTATATCTACGGCGACCCAAAAATCCGTGGGGTTCGTCACAAGGAAATATTCAAACATAAACATAAGTCTGGATTTGTTGCATCTGTGTGTGCTCTCTTCGACCGTTAAAGAAGTAAGGGACAGACAGATGAGACGAGCACTGAGAACGTTGAAGATTTGGTCATTCATTTGGTTCACGGCATTAGCGAGTGCTTTTCCTGCCGGCGCGCAAGAGACTGAGGCCGACCAAGAGGCTGTGGAAGTCGAGAATGACGATCTAAAAAATGCAGTCGTTGATGAGATGATTGCGGCTGACGATCTCGAGATCCTACTTGTTCCCCTAACCGCGGAAGAGCTTTCCCAAGTCGCTGGTACTTGGCAGAGTTATGTGCGCTCTCGGCTCGAAGAAGTCGCGCAAGTAAACTTGCAACTTCGGTCGGCGAGCGGAGCTCGGGAAGACAACTTGCGCTCTCAGTTGTCCTCTTTGAACGACTCTGGATCAGAAACTCTCAACAACTATCGTCTGGTGCTCGAAGCATGGGCCCTGAAAGGCGCGAAGGCGGAAGATCTAGAACCACATTCTGACTATATTCTCGCGTTGAAAACGGGAGCCCTAAAAACTACCGACCTTCAAACGCTTTTTCAGAACGCTTGGGCCTGGTTGTTCTCGTGGGATGGTGGCGTAGGCCTGCTGATGGCCGGTCTGGGTGTTTTGTTGGCAGTTTGGGCCATGATGTTCATTGCTCGGATGGTGCGCCGGGTCACTGAACGGGGTCTGAACAAAATTCCAACTATCTCCAGAATGCTGAAACGCTTCATTGCCACCGCCGTATACTGGGCCGTTTTCGTCCTTGGTATACTCGTCGTTTTAGCTTTGTTCGGAGTTAACGTCACACCGCTTTTTGCCGTGCTCGGTGGTTTGTCGTTCATCCTAGGTTTCGCATTGCAGGAAACGCTGGGAAACCTCGCAAGCGGTCTGATGATCATGGTCCTCAAGCCATTCGACACTGGCGACTATATCCAAGTGGGCGGTTCATCTGGGTTTGTGGATGAGATGTCGGTGGTTTCAACCAAGATCAGAACATTCGACAACCAGATTATTATAGTTCCGAACAGCAAGATTTGGGGGGATGTCATTACCAATGTAAGTGCATCCGAAGAACGTCGGGTCGATCTGGTCTTTGGCATCGCCTATTCGGACAACGCTGCCCAAGCAATTGAAGTGCTCAAAGACTTGGTTGCGCATCACCAGCTTTGTCTGAAGGCACCAGAACCAGAAATTTTCGTGGGTGAGTTGGGAGACAACTCCGTCAACATCTTCTGCCGTCCATGGTCCAAGTCTGATGACTATTGGACCGTTTATTGGGACCTGACCGGTCAAGCAAAAGAGCGGTTTGATAAAGAAGGCATATCTATACCGTTCCCGCAACGCGATGTGCATATTATTCCCGCAGAAGGAGCAAAATCATGAGGGCTCTTACGCTATGGTTACTGCCTCTTCTATTTTCCTGCACTGTAGCGCTTGCTCAGTCTGAAGAAATCCTCGCACCGGCTGAAGAGAGAGAGGATCCCGAGTTTATTGCGCCGGTCATAGTGGATGGCGAAGAATTGTTCGTGGTTCGCGGTTCAAGTGCGCTGCCCGCAACCGAACGAGCGAGAAAAATTGAGGAGCGGATCGCTCAAGTCGCCGATGCATCTGCGAAAGCTTCAGTTCAGCTTGAGATATCGGACGCCGAATTTGGGAAAATGATACGCGTTGACGGGCAGATGGTTACGATAACCACCCAAGCTGATGCAGAGCACGAACAAATGGCTATTGAAGTTCTAGCTGGGCTTCAGTCCGAAGCGATTGAGGCTGCAATCCTTCAATACCGAGATGCTCGGTCCAATGAGGGCAGAGTAGATAGTGCGATGGCTGCCTTTGCTTGGACAGCAGTCTTTGCCCTCACTTCTTATGCGTTTTTTGCGAAACGGCGAATGTTATTAGACTACTTTAGAAACATCTTGGAAAAGAGAGCTGAAGGTGTTGAGGAAGCCACGAAATCGCTCTTGAGAAGCAGGGCAATCGCGTCGATTATCGTCTATTCAATACACATATTGATGTGGGTCCTGTTTCTGTTCTTTTTCTACTACTACCTTTCATTGGTGCTGCTCTCCTTTGCCGAGACCCAGGGCATTGCCCAGATCCTCTTGAAGTATGTCAGCGAGCCGCTCGTAACCGTCGTTTTGGCAATTGTTGAATATATCCCCAACTTGATCATGCTCGCAATCATCGCAGCTGTGACACGGTTGGGAATTCGAGGCCTCGATCTTTTTTTCGACAACGTCGAGAGCGGCGCTTTCCAACTGAAAGATTTTGAAGATCATTGGATTGCACCAACAAAAATGCTGTGCAGGGCTTTGCTGATTGTTATCGCGCTGGTGTTTGCCTACCCTTATATTCCCGGATCTGACTCTCGAGCCTTCCAAGGCCTGACTATCCTTGCCGGTATCATGGTATCGTTAGGGTCGAACACGGTCGTCTCGAATATGATGGCCGGTCTGTTTGTCATCTATAGACGCAGTACCAATGTCGGTGATCGAATTCAGGTTGGCGACAAGATTGGGGATGTAACCGAGATCAAACTGATGGAAACACTCATTAAGTCGATAAAGAACGAGATGATTAGCATTCCAAATGCACAGCTGCTCAACTCCGAAGTCGTAAACTATTCGCGCAAAGTGGATGGTCGAGGGCTGTTGGTTCACACGACAGTAGGGATCGGATACGAGGAGCCACCAAAGAAAATCAAAGCGATGCTGATAGAGGCAGCTCATCGTACTCAAGGGTTAAGAAAGAACCCTGAACCTTTTGTGCTTTGGACGCAGCTGGCTGACTACGCAATCAATTATGAGATCAACGCATACACTTCGCGCGGATCGAGCTTGCCTAAGATTTTGTCCGATTTGCGCGAAAACATTGTCGATGTGTTTAATGAAAACGGAACACAGATAATGACACCGTCGTACATTGCGGACCCGCCGGAACCCAAAGTTTCGTCAGAGGAATGGGACGGCAAGCTTGCTCATCATGCTGAATAAACTGCATTCAGCTATAGGTTATCAGTGTCAGTGCTTAAGCTTCGTATTGTATAAATATGTCATTGAGTAGCCATGTCTCCGCAGTCCACAGAGCCGACCATTAGGGGCTTGAAACGCTCGTTCAGGAATGGCAACTCAAAAGGAATCAGCGTCACGTGGGAAATGCCAAATGAAAAACCTTTTTCTGACGTGCTGCTTTGGAGCTATTTCTCTAGGATTTGCAGCGTCACCTTCAGCCGCGCAGCCCCGGCTAGGTTGGGCGTATCAGGTTGATGGACTTGCTGCGTTTCAGGGGGACGCGGATTTGAGTGACGGCGGTGAATTCTCTGCAAGCCGAGCATTTCTACGTGCTACCGCACTTTACAATCTGGAAGGAGGAAACTCCATTGGGCTTTCAACCAGCTTCGGCAAGCTGGATTATAGCTTTAGTCAATCGAACAATCAGCCATGGGAGAACATCCGTGACTTTCGCGTTTCTGTTCCCCTGCGATTTCGTGCGAGCGATACAGCAACAGTTTTTGTGTCACCGCAGATCAGGTGGGATTATCAAAGTGGAGCTTCCTCATCTGATGGCAGGACCTACGGTGTTTTTGCGGGTATTGCTTGGCAACTTAACGAGCGTCTGACGATAGGACCGGCCTTTGGCGCGTTCTCTCAATTTGACGATGGTGGTACAGATTTTTTTCCGGCCCTGCTGATCGATTGGGACCTAAATGATCGCTGGAACTTGAACACTGGCTCAGGGATTGGTGCGACACAAGGCCCCGGGTTGACCCTGAGCTATACGTTGACTGAGACCATAGATCTTTCCTTAACCGCACGATCGGAGAGAATTCGATTCAGGTTAGATGGGGAAGGTCTCGCGCAGGACGGGGTGGGCGAAGACAAGAGTATCCCCGTCGTACTTTCCGTTGGATACAACCCAAATCCTGGAGTTTCATTGAGCGTATTTGCAGGCGCAGAATTTGACGGCCGCCTGACGCTAGATGATGCGAATGGAGCGGAAATTAGTCGTCAGACCTATGAAACAGCGCCATTGGTTGGGCTGGCGTTTAGGGTCAGGTTCTGATCACAGCCTTGAGCCGGTTTGCCAATTGTGCGCGGAGTTATTATTGCGTCTGAATTCGAACGTCCGCTTTGTCCGCAAAGAGGTCTGTTAGCTGGAACGCAGCGAAGGTCTGCACCGAGCCCATTTTGCCGATTCCTGCAGTGTGCACGAATGACCGCATAACAGATGCAGTCAAGGGCCCAGCATTCGCTTGTCAGCTAAACGCAGTGCTTGATGGGTTAATACGGTGTCCCCGAAAGCCAAATGCTTAGCGAAAATAATCAAACTAGCGGCTGATTAAACATAGCTTCGAATCCCACGCGCAATAGATTTAACCTAACATCGGAGACGCTATCATGACTGATTCAGGTGCAATTTTCTTTGGCTATCATGCTGACCCATCACGCTCCAGCTCATTGCAGGCCGCTGCCTACACCGAGCGCAAGTGGTTTGACGCAGACCTTCGCTCCATCCTCTCCAAAACTTGGCAATGGGTGTGTCATGTCGAGAAAACACGTGAGCCGGGATCATATGTAACGGTGGATGTTGCCGGTCAGCCTATTGCGGTCGTGCGTGACAAAGAGGGTAAGCTTCGCGCCTTTTACAACGTATGCAAACACCGTGCCCATGAACTGCTATCAGGCGAAGGCAATACCACACGGATTATGTGCCCCTATCATGCCTGGGTCTATAAACTCGACGGGCAATTGGCGCGTGCGCCACATACTGAAAACCTCGAAGACTTCAACAAGGATGAGATTTGTCTCGATGCTGTACAGGTTGAAGAATTTTGCGGCTTTGTTTTTGTCAATTTGGATCCGACTGCTGCCTCTTTGTCAGAGCAATCCGGAAACCTGGAAACCGAGGTGCGCCATTGGGCACCGGATGTGGATCAACTCACTTTTGGCCACCGTCTGACCTACGACATCAAGTCGAATTGGAAGAACGTCGTGGACAATTTCCTTGAGTGCTATCATTGCCCTACGGCCCATAAGGATTTTTGTGACCTCGTGGATATGGGTACCTACAAGGTTACGACCTACGGCATTTACTCCAGCCATATGGCTGACGCAGGCAACAGTCCAAATACCGCCTATGACGTCTCGAACGCCACGGTAAAAACCCACGCGGTTTGGTGGCTCTATCCTACCACTTGCCTGATGCGATATCCGGGACGGTCCAGCATGATCGTGTTGAACATTATCCCTGTTGGGCCAGATCGGACGCTTGAAACTTACGACTTCTTCCTTGAGACGCCGGAACCTGACGCGATGGAGCTGGATGCAATTCGCTATCTGGACGAGGTACTTCAGGTCGAAGATATCAGCCTCGTCGAAAGCGTACAGCGCGGGATGAAAACGCCTGCGTTCACCCAAGGTCGAATCGTCAATGACCCGGATGGGTCTGGCAAGTCCGAGCACGCCGTTCATCACTTCCATGGCTTAGTCTTGGACGCTTACGCAAAAGGTGCCACGTGACGCGGCCAAACATCCTTGTGGTCATGGCGGACCAATTGGCTCCGCATTTCACAGGGGCGTACGGGCATAAGGTCGCCAAGACGCCACATCTTGACGCGTTGGCCGCGCGCGGCATGCGCTTCGATGCAGCTTACTGCAATTCCCCTCTCTGTGCGCCTTCACGGTTTTCCTTTATGTCGGGTCAGCACATCAGTCGCATCGCAGCTTACGACAATGCATCCGAGTTCAAGGCTTCGGTGCCGACATTTGCGCATTATCTGAAATCGCTGGGCTATCGTACATGTTTGGCAGGCAAGATGCATTTTGTCGGACCGGATCAGATGCATGGATTTGAGGATCGTGTGACAACCGACATCTATCCTGCTGATTTCGCGTGGACCCCGGATTGGGAGGTCCCGGACGAGCGGATCGACAAGTGGTATCACAACATGCAAACGGTGAAGGAAAGCGGCGTTGCCCACGCGACTTTCCAGATCGACTATGACGACGAGGTCGGTTTTGCTGCCAAACGCTGGCTGTTCGATGCGGCCCGAGACAAAGCGCTTGGCAATGACGCGCCTTTTGCGATGGTTGCAAGCTTCATTCACCCGCACGATCCATATGTAGCCCGACCAGAATGGTGGAACCTGTATGCGGAAGATGAAATTGACTTGCCCGCGTTTGTGCCCGCGTTGGAGGATCAAGACCCCTTTTCACGACGTTTATTGGATGGGATCGAAGCGTCTTATGTGCCACTGACCGAGGAAGTAATCCTGCGCGCGCGCCATGCCTACCTGGCAAACGTCAGTTACTTCGACAGCAAAATCGGAGAGCTGGTTCAAACCCTCGAAGAAACGGGCGAGTTGGACAGCACCATTGTGATTGTCACAGCCGACCATGGCGACATGCTGGGTGAACGTGGGCTGTGGTACAAAATGAACTTCTTTGAGCACTCCGCGCGAGTTCCGTTAGTCATGGCCGGGCCGGGCATTGCGGTTGGGACGGCGCAGAATGCGGTGTCACTGGTCGATCTGTTGCCGACATTTATCGACATCGGCGGCGGTGATGAGACGATGATCGGAGAGCCGATCGACGGTCGTAGCCTTATGCCTTTGGCTCGGGGTGAAGAAGATCCAGTTGATGAGGCGATCGGAGAATATTGTGCCGAGATGACGGGCTATCCTGTGATCATGATCCGGCGCGGGCCCTTAAAATATATTCATTGTGATAGCGACCCACCGCAGCTCTATGACCTGAGTGCTGACCCGATGGAAACGAAGAATTTAGCTTCGGACCCAAGCTACTCCGACGCGAAAACTCGTTTTGCAGCCGAAGTCGCCGAACGGTGGGACGGCAGTGCTTTGCGAAAGAAGATAATCGCCACGCAAAAATCGCGCCGTGCATTACATGCCGCGATGGAGGCCGGTGCCAGCGAGCCTTGGGACTACAACCCGCCGTCCGATGCAAGTCAGCAGTATGTACGCAACAATATGGATTGGACAGTGGCTGCACGCCGCTACCGCTATCCGCCATTGAAGGATTGAAACCAATGATGCTGAACGGAAAAGTTGCTCTCGTGACTGGTGCCCGCGGTGGAATCGGGCGCGCGATTGTCGCTCGGTTTCTAAGAGAAGGCGCAACGGTATTTGCCGCTGATCTCACACCGGAAGGGTCGTTAGATCAACACGACGACGACGGCAGTCATTTTGTTAAGCTGGATGTGACTCAAGAAGCAGACTCGGTTGCGGCGATGGATCATGTGCGCGCCGCACACGGAAAGTTGGACATCCTAGTGAACGCGGCGGGGATCGAGATCGAAAAAACGGTTGAGGAGACTACGCTGGAGGAATGGAACCAAAGCTTTGCCGTAAACTCCACAGGCACTTTCCTGACCTCGAAATACGCCCTCCCCCTAATGCGCGAAGCGGCGAAGACAGGGAATAGCGCAAGCCTTATCAACTTTGGCTCCTACGACGGGTTCATCGCAGACCCTGGGCTTGCGGCCTATTGCGCGACCAAGGGTGCAGTTCACGCTTTGACCCGCGCAATGGCTTGCGATCATGGCCCAGAAGGTATCCGGGTGAATGCCATCTGCCCTGGCTATATCGACACTCCAATGCTGCAGAGCTTCTTCAACGGCGATGGATCCGGCGGAGGAGGTGGCAACATTGAAACGCTGCAAAAGGCCGTGCGCGATGTTCATCCAATGCGGACCTACGGGACGCCCGAGGATATTGCAAATTTGGTCAACTGGCTTGCCTCGGACGAGGCGCGCTATGCCTCTGGCCAGTTGTGGGTTCTGGACGGGGGGCTGTCTGCACAAGTGCAGCAGATGAAGCTCTGATGCCCAAGCCAGTCATTATCACTTGCGCGCCGACCGGAGGCATCCATACGCCGTCAATGTCTCCGCATCTGCCGATTACACCGGCCGAGATTGCGACGGCCAGTATTGAGGCGGCCCAGGCAGGGGCATCAATCATTCACCTGCACGCACGGCACCCGGAGACAGGAAAACCCGATCCCCGACCTGAGCTGTTCAAGCAGTTTCTACCCGTAATCAAGCAGTCCACCGATGTTGTGATGAATGTCTCGACCGGCGGCGGCTTGGGGATGACGATGGATGAGCGGCTGCGGGCGGCGACATCTACCAGCCCAGAGATGGCATCGCTCAACATGGGATCCATGAACTTTGGTATCTTTCCGATGCTGCAGAAATACACCGAGTTTCTGCACGACTGGGAACGACCATTTTTGGAGATGACGGAAGACTTTATCTTTCCCAACACTTTCAAAACAATTCGTTACGCCATCGAAAAACTTGGTGGAGATCACGGCACCAAGTTCGAGTTCGAATGCTATGATCTTGGACATCTCTACAACGTCAAATGGTTCGTGGATCAGGGCCTGATCAAACCGCCATTTTTCATTCAGATGGTATTTGGCATCTTGGGTGGCGTTGGCGCAGATGCCGACCATCTGACCCACATGCACAACACAGCCGATAAGCTGTTCGGAGCAGAGAATTACGAATGGTCGGTCCTTGCCGCTGGTCGTCACCAAATGCCATTTGCGACCCAAAGCGCCATGCGGGGCGGTAACCTGCGTGTCGGTCTCGAAGACAGCCTGTTCATCGGCAAGGGTGAGTTGGCAAAATCTAACGCGGAACAGGTCACGCGCATCCGATCAATCGTTGAAAACCTTGGCCTTACGGTCGCGACGCCAGCAGAAGCGCGCATGCGGCTCGCACTAAAAGGCGGCGATCAGGTTGGCTTCTGAGGAGACGCATATGCAGACGAACATGTTGATCAACGGCGAAATGGTTGAAGGCACCGGCGACGCCTTGAACATCCTGAACCCTGCAACAGGAGAGGTTATTGGTACCGCAAAAGAAGCCAGCGATGCACAGATCGAGGCGGCGGTGCGCGGCTCAGCAGAGGCATTTGAGACCTTTTCGGTTACGACCCCTGCAGAACGCGCTACAATCTTGCTTCAGATAGCTGATGTTATCGAGGCGAACAGCCAGGAGTTGGCAGAACTTGAGAGCCTAGATGTGGGAAAACCCTGGCCATCGGCTCATGATGATGAAATGCCGCTGACGATTGATGTCTTTCACTTTTTCGCCGGGGCTGCGCGCACCATGATGGGGTCTGCCTCTGGAGAGTATGTCGCGGGTCATACGTCGATGATCCGGCGCGACCCCATTGGCCCTGTCGCCGCCATCGCCCCTTGGAACTACCCGCTGATGATGGCGTCCTGGAAGATTGCTGCACCAATTGCGGCAGGATGTTCGGTGGTGTTGAAACCGTCCGAGATCACGCCGCTATCTACTCTGCGACTTGCAGAACTGTTACAAGATGTTCTGCCAAAAGGCGTGCTTAACGTGATCCATGGTCGCGGGCCCGGCGTGGGGAATGCCCTGATGAACAGCCCACAGATGGAAGGGATCAGTGTTACGGGTTCTCCGGCGACAGGCATGGCTGCAATGCGGGCTGCTTCCCAGAAAATTAAACACGTTCATCTGGAATTGGGCGGCAAGGCGCCAGTCATTGTCTTTGATGATGCTGATCTCGATGCTGTGGCCGAGACGATCCGATATGGCAGCTACTTCAATGCCGGTCAGGACTGCGCACAGCCTTGCCGCGTGATGGTTGCAGACAGAGTTTACGACAAACTTGTGGCCGCGATTGCCGATCAGGTTGGCCAGATCCAGATCGGTGCACCGAAAGCTCAAGGAACGGAAATGGGCCCGCTTGTCTCTGCGACACAGCGGGATCGTGTAGCGGGTTTTGTGGATCGCGCGCGCAGCAGCTCTGAAATCGTTTCCGGTGGGGTGTCTGGCGAAGAAGACGGCTTTTTCTACCAGCCGACAGTCATCGCAAATGTCGACAACACTGCAGAGATTGCCTGCAATGAGGTTTTTGGACCCGTTGTAACTGTCTCTCGGTTTTCTGAGGCAGAACATGCGTTGAAGATCGCCAACAACGGACCTTACGGGTTGGCCTCATCGGTTTGGACACGAGATGTTGGGAGAGCAATGCAAATGACGTCCAAGTTGCGCTATGGATTCACCTGGGTAAACACGCATGGGGTTGCGACCCCCGAGATGCCATGGGCCGCGATGAAGGGCTCGGGCACGGGCAGCGATATGTCTGTCTATGCGCTGGATGCTTACACCGCAGTCCGTCACGTTATGGTGGCACATTGATGCGGTTAGCGGGAAAACGCGCCTTTGTTACAGGCGGCAAACAGGGCATTGGTCGCGGCATCGTTGAGGCCTTCGCAGCCGAAGGTGCGGCTGTCGCCACCTGCGGGCGCGGCCCTCAACCAGATGCTCTACCGGATCAAGTAACCTGGTACACGCTGGATGTATCCAATCCCGAAGCGGTTGCACGTACTGCCCGAACAATCGGCCTGGTAGATATCCTGGTAAACAACGCCGGCGTTCAGGTCGAAAAAACAGTGACCGAAAGCACAGACGCGGATTGGGATTTGGTGATGGGAGTAAACGCACGAGGCGTTTTTAACTGTTGCCGCGCCTTTATTCCGAAAATGTCTCAGGGTGGTTCGATCATCAACATTGGTTCGATCTCGGGCAATGCCGCTGACCCATCGATGGCGCTCTACAATGCTTCAAAAGCGTTTGTGCATGGGCTTACACGCTCTATCGCGGTGGACCATGGACCTGCGGTGCGCTGCAATGCAATCTGCCCGGGATGGATTGAGACGGGCATGCTGGACGCAGCATTCGAACTCGCCCATGACCCAGAAAAGGCTAGATCAGACGCGCTGGCACGCCATGCGGTCAAACGCTTTGGTAAGCCCGCAGACATTGCTGCGATGGCTGTTTGGCTAGCTTCTGACGAGTCGTCTTTTGCGACTGGCCAACTGTTCACTGTAGACGGTGGTATGACTGCGGCCTCCCCCCTGAATCCGGGACTGTTCTGATGTCGGAAATCGAAAGAACCGCCATTCTCGGAGCCGGTGTCATCGGGGCAAGCTGGGCAGCGCTGTTCCTCGCGTCGGGTCGCAGTGTGACCGTATTTGATCCCGATCCGAACGCTGAAGCATCCGTCCGTAAATACATTGAAAAGGCGTGGCCTGCGTTGGAAGAATTGGGCCAAGTTGGCCACGCCACCCGAGATGCGATCACCTTCGCACCGACCGCAGCTGAGGCCGTGCGAAACGCGCAGTTCATTCAGGAGAATGTGCCCGAGCGGTTGCCGATCAAACATTCCACCTATGCGGAAGTTGAGCCAGAGTTGAGCGCTGATGCAATAGTTTCAAGCTCAACATCCGGCCTAACACTCGAGGCTCTCCAACAGGGATGGCGCGATCCGAGTAAGCTCATCTTAGGTCATCCGTTCAACCCGCCACATCTCATTCCGCTGGTCGAGTTGACGGCGAACGACGCCACCGGTTCAGATGTTCTGAACCGAACAGAGACGTTCTACGAAGACCTGGGCAAAGTCACGATCCGGATCAAGAAGGGCATGCCCGGACACGTCGCAAACCGCTTACAAGCTGCAGTATGGCGCGAGGCCGTCCATATGGCGATTGAAGGCGTTGCCAGTGTCGAAGACATCGATAAAGCGATGTGGGCCGGCCCCGGATTGCGGTGGGCCGCGATGGGTCCGACGACGCTTTTCCACCTGGGTGCAGGCGACGGCGGTCTGCGGGCCTTCTGTGACCATTTCAAGGATACATTCAATGGCTGGTGGGACGACCTGGGCAACCCTCGTCTTGATGAGGATGTCATCAATAAACTGGTCGATGGCATTAACGATCAAACTCAGGGGCAAAGTACCGAAGAGTTATCAGCGCAACGCGACAAGATGCTTATGGCGATGCAAAAAGCTACCCAACACCTTCGGACTTAATATCTGGCTTGAACATTGGCCAAGCGCGGAACTCGAATGGCGTGCGGCCTTCAATACGGTCTGCAGTTGGTGTGAGGCCAAAACGGCTTCGATATGCCCGGCTGAAATGAACTTGCCCGTTAAATCCTGAGGCTTCTGCAATCTCGCTGAATTTCAGCTCTGTTTGGGTTACTAGTCCACGCGCGCGATCAAGGCGTATGTCACGGTAGTACTCGATCGGCGACTTCTGGACATATTGCTGAAACAATCTGCTAAGTTGTCGTTGCGAAATCTTCAACCTCGCTGATATTTCAGGGATCGACAAAGTGGCTTCCAAATGCGCCTCCATCAAGTCGATCGCGTCCCTTACCACCCCAGAGGTGACATACCCCAGTGGCTCCACGTCTTTGGGGTTCTGTGATTGGCCCTCACCGCGTACATTGTGATGAAAAAGATATCGCGCAGATGCATTGGCGATACTCTCGCCATCGACAGAGTGCACAAACCGCAAACCCAGATCGGTCGCTGCGGAACCCCCGCAACAAGTGAACATCTTTCCATCCATAACAATCATGTTCTCTGACACTGTGGTATCATGGGCCATTTCAGCAAAGGCATCGATGTGCTCATAGTGAACCGTCGCTGTCTTGCCTTTAAGCAGTCCAGCAGCCGCAAGAACAATCGCACCAGTATCCAAGCCGCCAACGATTGCCCCGCACGCCTCCCACTTCTGAAGGGCCACCTTAAACTGAGATGTTCCGTGACGTTCAGGTGACCAACTTGTACTCACCAGAACCAGCCAGGGCTTGCGCCCAGTCACGGCCGCCAATGGGGCAGTGTCAACGACTAGGCCGCTACTAGACTCAACTGGTCCACCGAGGTCCGAGACATAGGTCCAAGAAAATCGAGCCGAACCTGTCAGGTAATTGGCTATTCTGAAAGGATCCACGAAAGACGTAGTCGCCGAAACATTGAAATGCGGACTCACCAGGACAACGATATCTAGCGTGCGATCAATTGGATGGATCATGGCCGATTCTGTAAAATGGAGTCCAAAATTGTCAACAATGAACTTACCACTGGTTCAAAAAAAGTCCAATTACTAAGGCAAACACAGCATAAACAAGGGGAAAAAACCGCGGGAGATCAGCGCTCATTAAGTTTCTGAAATCCAAAAAACCGACATTCGTTCCACCGCGGCGAAAGTCCGTTTTGGCCGCTAGAAACTTAGTGTTGTTGCGAGACAAAGAGATCACAATTCGGGATTCCGCGTCCAAGCGCATTCATATCAGTCTTCACAGGCCAAAGCTTCTGATTTGCAAGGCATTCTGCAAGGCTCACATCATGAGCGCCAACCCATCAAATCTTAACTGGTCTCCCATCCGCCTGGATCATCTCATCACCGCCTGAGAGGCCTTCAACAATTACGCTACTTGTGGCTGTTTCGATTGCGTTCCATCGACAAAGCATACGTAATTCATCTTGTTCGGATTGTTTGTGCTTATGCTGGCTAATGCAAGCGGAACGCCTTCTAGCAAGGCCCGGTCGTCGAAAAGAACCAGCTACTTGCCCCGCCATAATAGTCACCCGCTGTCGTCGATACCTCTAAAGGGTAGAGGACATAGTTATCAGTACCGTCTATAGTGGTGAACGTGGCCTTATAAAAAACTCGTTCTCCGCCAATCGTTTGCTGGGTTGTATCGCTTGAGATCTGCTGAGGTAAGTCACCGGATAACTTTGCACGATTTGCCCGATAGTTTGCACACGCACCATTTTGGTGCCAGATCAAATCCTTCCGAAAGTCTCTTTGAGTTCTGCGACTTGTTCTGCATCCAGTAGGCGGGTTGGCAGGCCGCGCAGTGTCACGAGCAGCTTGGCTGTTTCTTCTAACTCTTCTGCCGCACAGATCGCTGAGAAGAGGTCCTTTCCCGATACGACGGGTCCGTGATTGGCCAGCAGAACAGCACTATAATTGCCGTCCAGTTCACGGATCAAATCACCGGACGTCGGGTCGCCCGGCTTGACGTATGGAACCAGTTTGACTGTGCCGACACGCATAACCACATATGGCGTAAGCGGTGGAATACAGTCGTCTGGATCGGTGTCTTCCAGACACGACAGTGCAGTGGCCCAGGTCGAATGCAGATGCACCACTGCACCAGCTTGTGGCCTCGTCTCATAGAAGGCTTGATGCAGAAAGACCTCCTTGGTCGGCTTGTCGCCGGAGACGTGGTTGCCATCCAAATCAATCTTAGCGATGCGCTCGGGGTCGATATCGCCCAAGGTGGAATTGGTTGGTGTCATGAGGATGCCGTCGTGCAGACGCGCAGAGACGTTGCCAGCAGTGCCGACGGAAAATCCGCGCGCAAACAGCGATGCACACAGGTCCGACATCTGCTTTCGCAGCGCCTGTTCTTTAGAACTCATTTGCCGGCCTCCATCATTTTGAGCGCCCTAGCGAAAAAGTCCGGAGCGCCGAAGTTTCCAGACTTTAGAGCCAGCGCAATGGGTTCAGTTTTTCCAACGCTCAAGACTGGTACGCCCGGGTCGATCTCTGGCCCTAGTGACATGGCCGGTGATCCCAGTGCCTCAGAGACAGCCTTGGCGACAGCTCCCGACGTCTCCCCTCCGGCAACCACCAATCGCTTGTAGCTCTTCTGAACAAGCTCGCGCGCGGTATCTGCAAAGAGATTGTCCAGCTTTTCCGCCACGGCTTCTTGGCCAAATTGACCTTGTACCGCGCGCACATCATCCGGGCTTCCCGATGAATAGGCGAGCGGTGCCTGACCCGGATGCGTTTCAAAGAAATCCAGAAGCGTTTGCGTAGTCACATCCCCGGACATAACACCCGGAACGTCAATGGCGAAGGTCGGATGGGATTTAGCATGAACATCGATCTGACCACGGGTCGCACCTGAGCAAGACCCTGCAAGGATAGCGGCGGGCCCAGCGATACCTGTGAATACACTGCCACCTCTTTTGGACGAAGCTCTTCTGACGAAGTTCTTGGGTAGCCCCAGCGCTATCCCAGATCCCCCAGTAATGAGCTGGGCATCCTTCAGAGCCTCGCCCCAGGCCAGCAAATCCTCGTCCGAAATCGCATCACCGATCACAAAGCGTTCGTCGACGTTCCGCAAAGCAGTAGCAATCGCCTCTGGTCCTTGCGTCACGGCGTCAATTGAAACCAACCCAACCGCTTCTTGGGCCTGATACTGCAACCACCGCCTGATGTCCGCATCCGTCATCGGAGTAAGAGGTTGATTTTCCATCCCGGACTCGTTCAACAGCTTGCCAAGCACAAATAGATGGCCGTGATAGATGGTGCGCCCCGTTGTCGGAAATGCTGGACAGAAAACCACCTTTTGCGCGCCCAGTTCGTTGGCCAACGCTTCCGCAACCGGGCCGATATTTCCCCGCCTAGTGGAATCAAAGGTCGAGCAATACTTGAAGATGAACTGGCGGCATCCTTGATCTTTAAGCCATCGCAGGGCTCGCAGGCCGTCCGCAACAGCTTCTTCGACAGGTGCAGTGCGGCTCTTGAGTGAGACGACACCCGCTTCGATCTCTTTGTCGGCCGGGGTATCCGGAATACCTGGAAACTGCGCGGTTCTTAACCCACCTTCCGGCTCGACGCCCTTTGCCAAGGTGTTCGCAATGTCGCTCGCACCAGTGAAATCGTCCGCTATGACGCCGATTAGCATATCTTAATGTCCTTCGTCGGCCCTGGATCCAGCCTATGGATGTGCGGTGCTGCTCCGACGGGAAAAATCTCGCGCACAAGTGGATCATGGCCGGGCACGATAAGTCGAGGATGTGAGGCCAACCTCTCTAGGGTCTTGAAACCATCCATCATGTCCTGCAAATCGACAACGATGGGAAAAGCTTTTCGCGCCATGAAATTCTCGTAGTAATGCGAGGCATCCGAGGCCAGAACCATCCACCCGGCTGCTGTTCTTACACGAACACATTGCAACCCCCTCGAATGCCCGCCGATACAGTGTACGGTCACCCCATCTGCTATCTCGGCCTCTCCGTCGTAGAACACGACCTTGCCTGTATAGAGGCGCTTTACGACCTCGCAGATATGGCCCGCCGAGAAAGGCGCGCGTAAGTGGTCGTGGCACATGCAGGGACCTGTGGCGAAGGCCATTTCCGCCGATTGCATGTGCAACTTCGCATTTGGGAACATATGCAGCCCCCCAGCGTGGTCATAATGGAGATGGGTCACGATAACCTCGGTCACCGCTTCGGGCATGATGTCCAATGGGCGCAAAGCCTCGCGTGGGTCCATCGCAATGGGACGACCACGGGCGGCTGCCTCGTCGCCGTCGTATCCGGTATCGACCAGAATAACTTTGTTGCCACGCTTGAGCACCCAAACGAAATAGTCCATCGCGTGAGGTGCATCGTGATTGTCATCCAATATGAAGCTGTCGCGTCGAGTGCGGGCATTGCGATCCGCGTATTTCACGGCGTGAATTTCCCAATCGTTCATCGGATGACCTCGGAATACTGTTGAACAGTCTTGGTGGCGATCATATCAGCCACAGCCGTATCGAAGGACTGGAAATGCGCGCTTTCTAGGTGGGCGGAGAACGCCACGCTGTCATGATAAACCTCATAGAGAAAAACTGTCTCGGGATCGTCGCCGAGGCAAACGTCAAACTGCTGGCATCCGGGTTCTTCACGCAGAGAGGTTGAAGCGTTTTCGACCATTAGCGGCAAAAAGGTTTCTCTCGTACCGGGCTTGAGAGTGAAGGTGACGGTAACCACAAACATCAGACGGAAAGTCCTTTCAAACGTGAGAAAGCGCGCTTTGCCATGGGCAGTTGGCTGAGGATCAAACCAACGTTGAGCACAAGTAGAATGGCCGCACCGGGTCGCGAAAAGAAGACCGAAAGATCCCCGTCCGACAAGAACAGCGACCGGCGGAAAGTTTCGTCAAACAGGCTTCCAAGTATAACCCCAATGACCAATGGAGCGATTGGGTACTTCATCAGGTTCATAAAATAGGCAACGGCGCCGACACCAAGCATCAGGTAGAGATCATTGATGCCACCACCGACGCTGAAGGACCCGATTGTTGTCAGAACCATCACAACCGGCAAGAAGATGGTCTGCGGTATGGCGAGTATTTTGATAAAGACCCGAGCAGTGAACAGGCCCATCAAGAACATAGTCAGGGATGCCAGCACTAGGATTGCGACTACGCGCAGAATGATCTCGGGGTCTATCGTGGGGCCCGGGATCACGTTGTTGATCTTGAAAGCCCCCATCAAAGCCGCGGCGGGTGGTGAACCGGGAATGCCCAAAACCAAAAGCGGGATTAGCGCGCCCCCAATGCAGGCGTTGTTTGCTGTTTCAGAGCATAGCAGACCTTCCAATGACCCTTTTCCAAACTTATCGCCCTCAGCAGATACGGTCTTGCCGACACCGTAGCTGACCCAACCGGCGACATCTTCGCCGACGCCAGGAAGCGCTCCTACCCCGGTCCCAATCACTCCTGACCGGCCAATGGTGGGCAGGTAGCGTCGGATGGAGCGTAGGTTCGGAAGGATGCGACCTTTCAGGGCCAGAACTTTCCCGGCCTCAACGTGCCTCAAGCCGTCGATAATTTGGGGGATGGCGAAGGCCCCCATCAAAACTGGCACGACCTGAAACCCGCTCAACAAGTAAGACCAGCCGAAAGTATAGCGCGGCTCAGACAGAAGCGGATCGAGCCCCACCATAGACATTGCAAGCCCGATCAGACCGGCGATCCATCCCTTGATCACCAGATCCTCGCTCATAAGTGTGCCAGATAGAAGGATGCCAAACAGAGCCAAGAGTGCTTTTTCCGGACTCGCGATGTTCTTCGAAACCAAAAGCAGTGCCCAGACAAAAATCAAAAGCGTGATCGTCCCGATAACCGTACCGATAAAGCTGGCCGTTGTGGTCAGACCAAGTGCTTCGCCCCCGCGACCTGCTTTGGCCAGAGGGTAGCCATCCATGGCCGTCGCCGCGCTGGCTGCTGTGCCAGGTATGTTCAGCAGAATAGACGGGTAAGAGCCGCCGTAAATCGCGCCGACATAGGCCCCGAGCAAAGCGATAAGCGAATAGTCCAATGGGATCTTGTTGCCGAAAAATCCCGTCAGGATCGTCACTGCCAGCGTTGCGGTCAGGCCGGGCAATGCGCCGAACGTGATGCCTAGGAACACGGAAGCAATCAAATACAGATAGGTCAGCGGGTCCACTGCCAGACCAACGAATGCGGTCCCAAACCCAGCCAGTTGCGAAAGGATAAAGTCCATCCGGTCAGTCTTTCCATAACGGACGAAGCGTCACGTAGTAGTGGTATTCGATTTGCTTGAAGATCAGCCCCCCGCGCGCGGGCACGTTCTGTCGGAAAATAAAGGCCATCGCGCAGACGAGGATCAGCGGGGCCAGTATTGCGACGACTGGCACAAACCGCAAAACGCGTTCGGAAGCCGCTTTGGTCAACACCACAAGTGATAGCGAGACCCATAGGGCCAGTGTAAACCAATCATCACCGTGTGCATTCCATTCCGCCTGCGCGGGAAACACGGCGAACGCAAAAACCCCGGCAGAAACAACTGCGATACAGGCTACCAAAGCACGCCGCGCGTGACCGCCGTAGTAGCCGTAAGTCAAAGCTGTAATCAGTAACCCCGAGCACAATATGAAGTCCACTCTGGGAACCAGCCCGACGACGTATGCAAGAAGGATCAGGCCTATTGTTGTTGCTCGATAGGCTTCCGACTTATCCCATCCAATCCCCAAAGCCGTGAGTGCGTTCTGGGCTCCACCTGAGCGGATCGAATTAGCCAGCAAGACGAAGGACAACACAAGCAATCCACAGAAGATGAACAACGGTACAATTGCAGCCGAGTTGTACCAGTCCGACCCACTTACACCTGCGCGGTTTTCACCCCAAAGTGGGATGTCCAACGTCTTCCAAAGGAAAAAGACGGACACTGTTATTAGAACAATCGCAGCCCAGAAATCGCGGGTCCGCATGACCAGTGTTTCGTCGATTTTGTCCATGCCTGCCTCCTGGAGGAAAGGGCGCGATCAGACGCGCCCTTCCAAAGTTGATCGGATTAGGGCTTCTCGATACCCAGCGAGGCTGGATCGACCGTGGCAGCGCCCAAATCTTGCAAGGTATAGGCAAAAGTAGCCTCAAGGTTCGCAAACAATTCTTGAGCTTCTTCGCCGTGTTGACCACCGACATCATAATTGTTTGCCTCAGCCCATTCAGCGACGGTATCGGATGCAATCGCCTGCTCGAACGCATCGCCGAGGGCCGCCTTCACATCATCTCCAGCCGAGCTGTGAACGGCGAATCCGATGGCTTGTTTTAGCGGCAGATACTTGTCGAGACCGTCATAGATGCCAAAGGCAGATGGCACTGTAGCTCCGGCAATCTGCGCATCTTCCGGTGTCAACATCGCAAGTGGCTTCAATTGTCCGCCTTCGATCAAAGGAGCTTGTTCAGCCAGCGAAGTCACAACCAACGCAACCTCACCTGCTATCGCCGCTTCCTGCCCGGGCGCTGAGCCTTTGTATGGAACAAACTTGAACTCTGCACCGGACCCTTTCTCGATGGCGAGAAGATTCAAGTGGTGGATCGAACCCGCGCCGGACGCGGCAGCGGGAATAGTGCCAGGAGCGGCTTTGGCAGCGTCGACCAGTTCTTCCAGAGTGTTGTAAGGGCTGTCCGCCGGAACCGAGATCAGATCGGGTGATCCGCCAACAATAAACGGATACCAAAAGTCAAATTTCTTATCCCAACCTCCCTGCACAGCAGCGGTGACGTTCGATTCAGACAGACCAACCAATGTGTAGCCATCGTCTGGTTGGTTCATGACGTAGACCATGCCGTTGGAGCCTGCGACCCCACCGGTTTGGTTGATCACATTGATCGAGACTGGAAGGTGTTTTTCCATTTCGGCCATGATCATTCGGTTGATCGTGTCCGTGCCGCCACCGGCCCCCCAGACCACAGCTGTGGTGATATCACGGTAAGGGTAATCCTGCGCGGTAGCAGCCCCTGAAATCCCGGTTGCAATCACGGCTGCAGCCGCCAACTGCCCTAACTTCAGTTTCATTTCCAAGTCCTCCCAAACATCTTTGCGTTTATTATTGCATTTATTTGCGTATACATTAAAGAATGCGTTGTCAACGGACTGTAGTGAAAGCTGCTATCGCGCTATGAATGCGAAACGGGAAGGAAGCGGGCTAAGATGAAGAAAAGTTATGATGTGGCAGTGTTCCACGGGGACGGAATCGGCCCGGAAATTATGGCCCCTACGCTTGAAATTCTGCGTCAGCTCTCGCGCGGCAGTCCTTCCTACGAACTGGTGTTTACAGACGCTCCGGCGGGCGCAGCCCACTACGCCAAAACTGGAGAATCGTTTCCGACTGGTTCACTTGAAACTGCACGCAAGGCTGATGCGATTCTGCTATCTGCAATGGGTTTGCCGGATGTTCGCTACCCTGACGGAACCGAGATTTCACCACAGATCGACCTGCGGAAGCAGCTCGGCCTTTTTGCCGGCGTGCGTCCGGTAAAGGTTAGCAGCGGACAAATGACCCCCTTGGCGCTGCCTCCCGGAAAAGAGATCGACTTTGTCTTGATTCGTGAAAGCACTGAAGGGTTGTTCTTCACTCAAGGCGCGGGGGAAGTCACCGAAGACGAGGCACGTGAAACCCTTTTGATCACGCGCGAGATATCTGAAAAGCTATTCCGGTTCGCGTTTGAACTTGCCAAAAACCGAAAGGCTTCAGGGCGTGGCAAGGGGCGGGTTACCTGTGTCGACAAGGCCAATGTGTTCCGCGCCTTTGCATTCTTCAGATCGATGTTTGACGCTGAAGCCGCTCGCCATCCCAAATTGCGGGCAGACCATGCTTATGTTGATGCCACTGCGCTTTGGATGGTGCAGAAGCCTTGGGAATTCGATGTTTTGGTGACTGAAAACATGTTCGGCGACATCCTTTCTGACCTTGGCGCCGGCCTTATGGGCGGTCTTGGATTGGCTCCTTCAGCAGATATCGGGTTGAACCACGCCGTGTTCCAACCCTGTCACGGCTCTGCTCCGGACATTGCGGGACAAGACATTGCCAATCCTTTCGCGATGATCCTGTCTGCAGCAATGATGCTTGAATGGTTAGGGTTGACCCATAATCATCCAGAACTGTCCAAAGATGGCGAACGTTTACGGGAAGCCGTGGAAAAGGTGACTGAGAGCGGTCAAAACCTGACGCGTGACCTAGGTGGCACAGCCGGAACGCAGGACGCAGCCTCATCGGTATTGGAAGCATTGCTGGCATGAATACTCAACAAGCCATCACGGTCGCGTGCGTAGGTGCGGGGTATTTCAGCAAGTTCCACTACGAAAGCTGGTCTCGAATGCCCGGAGCGGTTCCGATTGCATCCTGCAACCGTGACATCAAAAAGGCGAAAGAAACAGGACTGGCCGCTTACGATGATCTGTCAAAAATGCTGGAGGCGGAAAAACCAGATCTCGTTGACATCATCCTCCCGCCTGTGGCGCAGGCCGATGCCATCCGAACGGCGCTGCACTCTGGAATAAAGTGGTTGATCTGCCAAAAACCTTTCTGCATGTCGTTGCATGAAGCTGAGAAAATTGTTTCAGAGGCCGAAGCGGTAGGAGCAACTATTGTTGTACACGAGAACTTTCGCTTTCAACCTTGGTATCGCGCGATCAAAGAGGCGATGACCGAGGGTCGAATTGGTACACCTCTACAAGCTACTTTCCGGCTTCGGCCTGGCGACGGACAAGGACCACGCGCCTATCTTGACCGGCAGCCGTATTTTCAGGACATGCCGCGTTTCCTGGTTCATGAAACAGCAGTTCACTGGGTAGACACATTCCGATTCTTGTTCGATGCGCCCAGCGCAGTTTATGCGGACTTGCGCCAAGTGAACCCCATTATCGCGGGTGAGGATGCCGGCTATATCCTGTTTGATCATCCCAATGGTTTGAAAGCTCTGTTCGATGGGAACAGGTGTCTTGACCACAGCGCCAAAAACCTGCGTCAAACTATGGGTGAAGCCCTCATTGAAGGAACAACAGGATCATTGGTTCTTAACGGCGATGGTTCAGTTGAACTCCGCGCTTTTGGAAAGCAGGCGCAGCAGCAAATTCTACCTCCAAGCGATCATAATGGATTTGGCGGCGATTGCGTCCACGCCTTGCAAAGTCACGTCGTTTCAGGCCTTGTAAAGGGCACGCCGCTGGAAAACACGGCTCGAGACTATTTGGACGTGATCCGCATCGAAGAGAGCATCTATCTCTCGGCTGCGGAGGGACGAAAGATCAACCTGGAGACGCCGTGAAGGGTCAAGACGCAAAAACTCTTTCCAATACGCAACGCGCCGTTAGGGATTTGCGGCAGATGATCCTGTCCGGCGAACTTGCAGCCGGAACGGACCACCTGGAGTCGGAACTCGCCGAAACCCTTGGTATGTCCCGCACCCCGATACGGGAAGCTGCGCTGATGTTAGAAAGCAAGGGGTTGTTGGAGATGCGGCCCCGCAAAGGCGTGCGGATACTGCCGGTTTCATCAGACGATATGCGTGAAATCTACGACATCCTGACGGAGCTCGAGAGCCTCGCTGCACAACGCGCTGCCGAAGCGGGTTATTCAGAAGATGAACTTTCGGTACTTGCTGGATCAATTGCGAAGATGGACCGAGCCATCGAAGCCGAAGATCTTGAAGCCTGGGCCGAGGCCGATGAGTTATTTCATCAAGAGCTCGTTCGGTTGGGCGGCAACAAACGGGTCGAAGCGATTGTCGCCATGATGAGCGACCAGGTGCGCCGCGCGCGCGCAACGACCTTGTTCATCAGACCCCTGCCCGTCAAATCCAATGAAGATCATCGGGTTGTTTTCCAAGCGATTAGTGAAGGTCGTCCGGATGTCGCCCGTGAACGTCATCGAGAACACAGGCTGCAAGCCAAGGCTATGCTTTGCGAGATACTCGAAAAGCATCGGCTCAACAGCCTCTGATCTTCTCGTATCCGGTCGTTAGTCAACTAAAGTAACTGCTTATTTCCGGTACTAAAGGCGCTCCGAATACTTGTCGATAACGGCAACCCGCAGTTGCCTCCGGCTGCTCTGATATTCTTTTTTCTAGTCGCTCAAACAATCACTGCATCGATTGGGGTTGAAATGGTACGATTTCGTATTAATTTAGTTCGATATCGTACTATTGGAGAGTCAAGATGCCAAACCGAAGACGTTTTCTCAAGATTCTAGGCGGAGGCACAATACTGGCGGCAACGGGCGCGGCTGGGTTTCTCACGACACGTACACCCCATGAAGCTTTAGCTCCGTGGACGCCGAAACCGTATGATGACCCACGCAAGGCTGCTTTGTCCTACGCAATTCTCGCCCCCAATCCGCACAATTTGCAACCTTGGCTGATCGAGTTGGTTGGGCAAGACAAGGTGCGGATCCACCGTGATACAGATCGCGAGCTTCCGGAAACCGATCCTTACCACCGCCAGCTCTATATTGGCCTCGGTGCATTTGTTGAAACGATGGTTCTGGCAGCAGGTGCTCACGGGTTTGATACTGAGGTCGAGTTACTGCCAGATGGGAATGACGGACCTATCGCAGAAGCGATGTTTGTATCTGGCGGGGCATCCGATCCACTCTCAGATCAAATCCTCAACCGACATTCAAATAAAGAACCGTACACTGAACAGCGGCTCTCTGAGGCGGAAATATCGGTCCTTGAAAACTATGCCACTCTGATTTCCGATGAGGATCTAGTGGCCCGTATTCGAGACCTCACAAAACGCGCTTTTGAAATCGAAATGCGAACTCCACAGACCCTTAGAGAATCCGTCGACCTGATGCGGATCGGCAAAGCAGAAATCAACGCAAACCCAGACGGGATTGAACTGCGTGATCCCATGCTGGAAACGCTGCGACTTACTGGCCTATTGGACAATGAGACCCTGATGAACGTTGATCACCCAGGCACTCAGGCGCACATGCAAGACTACTTCGCTATGCTAGACGCGACACCGCAATACGCAGTCCTCGCGACAGCCACAAATACGCGAAGCGATCAACTTGATGCAGGACGTCAGTTGATGCGTTTCTACCTGAAGACAACCGAAATGGGCCTAGGCGTTCATCCTGTCAGCCAGGCCCTTCAGGAATATCCTGAGATGGCCGATGAATACGCTCTGGCGCATGAGCTTCTTGCGTCACCGGACCACACGGTGCAAATGTTGCTGCGTTTGGGGTATGGACCTGAACCAATTGCCACACCCCGCTGGCCGCTGGAGACACGAATTCTGAATGAAGCCTGAAGATGAGACCAAGGAAGTTTACCGGTTCTTCACCGAAGTCGGGATCATCAATCAGTTGATCTCGACCAAGCTGGAAGCGTTCTTGCCTGGTAGAATGACGGCGACTCAATTCGGAATTTTGGGCCATCTGGTACGGCGCCCCGAGGGTGAAACTCCACAGCAACTTTCGAACGCGTTTCAAGTGCCTAAAACTTCGATGACGCACATGCTCTCCAGTCTTGAAAATCATAACCTGATTACTCTTGAGGCCAACCCCAATGACAAGCGTTCGAAAATTGCTCGGCCTACACCGCAAGGCGCGGAGTTTTTGAAAGCTTGTATGGAGCGGATGTCGGAATCCCTGGCTCCAGTTTTGTCCGAAATCGGGCCTGAACCGTTCCATGAATCATTGCCTAATCTGACGTTCATACGCGAAACTTTGGACAGCGAGCGCGACTAGCCGAAACCTGCGCCAGCCGAAGCAAGCAACTAAATTTTCAGAACATCATGCAATCCGCGCCCGGCGGGAGCGGCAGCGATCCTTCAGGCAAAGTGGGCGTGTAGTCAAATGTCACAATCTTCGCGCCGCCATCGAATGCCACGAACAGTTGGTTGGATCCCGGCCTAATGGCGATGCCTTCTGGGTCGGTTCCGAACTCCAACAAGCTTTGCTGGGCGAGAAGCTGGCCATCTGCCGTGAACTCATACAGGCTGTTTGACCCTTCCCAGTCATCAACAATCAACATGTGGCCTGTACGCGGATCAATCGCGATGCCCTGCGCCTCACTCAAGGGAGGAGAGAGCTTCATGGTATCCAACCTCGCCGTCAAAGCACCCTCTGAGGTGAACCACGACAACCGTTCGGGGTCATCCTCTACGGTCACGATCTGTCCCTTGGCGTTGATCGCAATTCCTTCCGTATCCGCGAAACCACCTTCCAATTCGAAGGGTGCTCCCAGGCGCGATCCGTCCTTGGTGACACGTTGAAGACTGCCGAGACCATCGCCCAGCAACAAGTGATCCCCTTCAACAGCAATTGCTTTGATCCGAAAGAGATCGCTGGATATACGGCGCAATTCATCACCTTGCAATGTAACGAGAATTGCCTCGGGCCCCTCGTTCGCAATCCACAACCCACAAAAGGTCGGATCGTAGTCAAGACTTGCGGGCTGATTAAGTTCATAACGCCCTGTTTCGCGAAGCTGCAATGCCGTGGCCGGGATCGACACAGCAAAAATCAATAAGGCGGTGGTCCTCACAAACACTCAGGATGCTCCGAAAATCTGCGTCAAAACTGTGGGGCGGAATCGTAACACGTCAATGCTAAGAGCACCTAAACTTCCAAAATCAGAGAGCATCATTTTACCTGATCAGAGACTTATAACACGGAAACTGGTTACGAGCGGTGTGGTTCAACGCATCTGGGTTCTGCCATAGTCCGTTGGAACAGGGGAGTGTCGAAATCGCAAACCAACAACATGGCGCTTGTGAGAGTTACGAAATCAACACCAGCGAACGAAACAACCTCAGGCTTCATAGAACAAACTTGCAATCGCACGCTCGGGCGTAGTCACCTAGGACATGGGGTTGGAGGAAGTCTATGGCGCAATGGAAGTTCGTGATTAGTGTTTGTTGCGCGCTGTTTCTTGTCGCTTGCGCTCCGAAAACCCGCACGTATGAAAAGACGGTATCAGCTGCGCTACCGGCAAATTCCAGCACGGCTCTGGGTCAGGCGGCCAATCGCCTTGGGGATCCTAAAGACGGTCGGTCAGGCATCAAGCTGATCAGTGATGGAGAAGAAGCGCTCGTATCACGGCTGTTGTTGGCCACTGCGGCCGAGCGAACGATAGACGCGCAATACTATCTTCTGCACGACGACCCAACCGGTCACCTGTTCGCTGCCAGCCTATTGCAAGCGGCGGATCGGGGTGTTCGTGTCAGGCTGTTGTTGGATGATATGGATACGTCGGGCTACGACGCGATGACCGCTGCGTTGGACAATCACAAAAACATTGAAATAAGGCTATTCAACCCGTTCTGGCGAGATCAGAGCCTTTTGATCGCGGGTCTGACTGATTTCAAACGCATCAATCGCAGAATGCACAACAAGTCCATGACAGCAGACAACGTGTTCACGATTGTGGGTGGGAGAAACATCGGTGCCGAGTATTTTTTGGCGCGGGAAGAAATGAACTATGCTGATCTGGATGTGCTGGCCGCAGGCCCAGTTGTACGCGAAGTGTCACGTAGCTTTGACGCTTACTGGAACAGCGAATTCGCAGTTCCGGCTCGCGTGGTTGTCGGAGAACCCGAAGAATTTGACCTGAGCGATGCACGCAGCAGGTTGAATGAACTCGTCGAGGAAGCGAAGCAAACGCAGTACGGCGCAGCGCTCAGAAAGTCGGCAAAAGAGAACTTCGCGGATGGCGCCCTGTTACTGGATTGGCTGCCAGCGAAACTTTATGCTGATCCGCCTTCAAAGGCCGCGGGCCTCGAGAACTCAGGTCCCGTTCTTGCATCTCAATTGCTTCCGTACTTTGAGAATGCCAGCAGTGAAGTGAACATCGTGTCCGCCTACTTCGTGCCGCGCAACAACGGTGTGAAATGGCTGACCGAACTCGAGAACCGTGGGGTCGACGTAAAGGTTGTAACCAATTCACTTGCATCTAACGACGTCGCACCCGTTTACGCACACTACGCCAAGAAACGCCGAGCACTACTACGCGGTGGAGTAGAACTCTACGAGCTGCGACCCGACGCTTATCAAGTCCAACGCCGCGGTATTAACTGGGCTCAATCCAGGTCAGGCCTGCACTCCAAGGCATTTGCAATTGATGACCAGTACTTATTCGTGGGTTCATTCAACTGGGATCCGCGATCTGTCAACATCAACACCGAGATGGGAATTCTGATTGACTCTCCAGCATTGACTGCGCAGACGATGGGAGCCTTGGACGACGCACTACCCGCATACACATATAACGTGACGCTCGAGCAAGCTGGCCAGCTTAAATGGACGACAAGAGCCAATGATGGCACCATTCTTGAATACCAATTCGAGCCGACAGGATCGGCCTGGGATCACATAGTTGCCGGGCTATTAAGTATTTTACCAATTGGGTCCCAGCTTTAGGTTTCTGCAAACTACTTGATCGCTTGGCCGTCACCGGCGCCTGCGAAGATGGCGGCAGAAAAGACATAGGTCATCAGTCGCAGATATTTCCCAATATCCAATTCTTAATACAGACTAGATATTCATTTTATCAAATGCTGGCGGGAAAATGCCTGCTACCAAAGTCAATGGCCATGTTCATCATTCCAGGGAAGCTGAACGACAACGGGCAAGTCCCGTTTTCCGGTTACTCAAACAGTTAGGTTCAGCTTGCCGCGCCTTAGTGGATTTTTGCGCTTTGTGTTTCATTTCTAGCGATCGTCTAATCTCGTAAGATGCCGAAGGTAGATTGTTTTGAATAACTATAGCTGATTATTGTGCAACTTCAGTGAGAAAGAACAATTCAATGGGCTGCGCAAGGCCACGTATTTCGTGATCCCCACAGCTAACGAACATGCTCGGAGCAGCACTTGCAACGGCTGACGTCGCCAACACCCTCCGACCAATTGCTTTTGTTAAACCTTCAATTCGGCTTGCAACGTTCACCGCCCCGCCCAGAACTGTGAAATCAAGCCTGCCGGGGCTGCCGATATTACCATAGCTGACCTGCCCGACGTTAATTCCAATACCAACATCCAAAGGCGGTTTTTGAAACCCGTCTCGTCTGGTGTTGAGATCGTTCAAACCACTCAGCACACTCTGCGCTGCAAGAGCCGCCATTCTGCAGCGGTCGGCATGGTCTTTTTGCGCTTCAATAGTAAAGATCGACAGGATGCCATCGCCCATGAACTTGAGGACGTCTCCACCGTTGTCCTCTACGGCTTTAACCACCAGATCAAAATAGTCGCTAAGCGTGTCGAAGATATCTTCTTCCGGAGAGGTCTCGGAAAGTGCTGTAAAGCCTCGCAGATCAGAGAACATCACCACGGCATCCAAAGTTGTTCGCTCTCCGCGCTTTATATTGCCGCTCCAGACGGCCTCGGAAGGTCCATCTCCTAAATAAGTTCGAAGCAGACCTTTAGACGATTTTCGCATCGTGACAGGTTCCAAGGCGGAAGAAAGGGCCGGTAAGGCCGCTTCAATCAGCCTAAGATGTTCGGGCGAGAATCCATCCTTTGCCTGAGTAACGAACGTACATCCATGCAGCGATCCATCGCCGTAATAGAGCAAAGTAGCGTAGTAGTCGGTGCCGCCCTGCTCTGCAAATTCAAGATAGGATGAATGCTCTGTTTCCAAGTCCAGTCGCCGAAGACTTTTGTGAAGTGGCTTTCTGTTCGCAAGAATATACTCGAATGAACTCCCGACATAACCATCTGTCAACATCGTCTCATGCGTGACGTCGTAGCTGTCGGTGCCTTCAGGCGTCCAAACTACCCCCCAGGCAATAAGCAATGGGTTGGCAAAGCGCTGGCCAATGTTTGCCCGCCATAGCGGCACTCCGGCTTCGATCAAGGAGGAACAAAACTGTGACACCACCCTTACAGGATCACCGGAGCGACGACCTTCTGTAATCATCCATTCGGTCAGTCGAGTGACTTCTTCCATGGACCCAATTTAGTCGCTTGAAAACGATGAGCAAAGACAATTGGATTGGCAATGTCGGTTGCTGTTGTTGAGCAGCCTGATCAGACCTGTCCAAATTGATGCTCGGGCATCAACGGAATGTATTCCATCGGGAAGATGGTTTGTAAATTTAGATCCCGCGCGGTTCCAAACAGACCTATTTGAAGATTGCAGCCCTCTCTTGGGAAACCTTCAATAGAAACCAATCTCGCTGACATCTACGCGGGCCTCGTGATCTCTCCCGTAGGCTACAACTCCAACTGAGGTGATTTCGTCAGCAACGGGAATAGCGCGCAACATGGCACCTGAAGCTTTGAAGCCTGGGAGAGGTAACCAGACTTCGGTCCAGTTGTCAGAAGTTGCGAACGCGGCCTGATAGTATTGCCATGGAAGCACCGTGCCACGTGTCCTGAGGTGGACGAAGTATTGCTCGCCATTCCCCCGTACCAACAGCCTGACGCCCGATACACCCTCATCTGGTCGATCAGACAACTTGCGTCGGAACTGGATAAAGCCGCCGTTGTTTTTTGTGCTGACAGTTCCGGTCAACCGGGCGAACGCAACATCACGTTCCGAACGAAACTGCACCTGTCCTGAAGAAACTCCTCCCATGACGGTGTCGGCAACGTAGTCCCAACTCGTCTCCGGAGACTTGGAGAAGTCTTCTGCAAGATTTTCATCAGCCTGTGCCATTATAGATCCGATGATAACAAGACCTGAAACAAGCCCAGCGAAGTTTCCACGCATATCGTTTTTTCTCAGTTCAGTATTGCAATAGAAAGGTTCAAGACAGTGGCAAATGCGACCCATGCAAAGTACGGCAGGAAGGCTAGTGCGGAAACCTGATCCGAGCTCCTGACCAGAGCGATGAACATGACGATCACAATCAGCAACGCGACAATGATCACAAAGGCAATCCACGGTAGTTGCATTACGAAAAAGGTTGGGGACCACAAAAAGTTCAGACCCATCTGTGCCCACCACAGCTTCATGGCAGTCGAGCTTCGGTCTGTTTCGAACTGGCGTGAACCCGCCATGGCGATCAAGACATAAAGCACCGTCCAGACCGGGCCAAATATCCAATTTGGTGGATTGAAAGCAGGTTTAGAAAGCTGCGCATACCAATCGCCAGGCGCGGTCAATATCCCGATCAGGATGCCGCCTCCCAACACGGGCGCAAGAAATGCTATGCGGACCATCCAATTCGACATTGTGGGATAGCTTTCAGCAGCCCTTGGTCGTCACGTTGACAAGCGCTTCGGAAGAGAAGGTCGCAGTACTGGTCTCATCCGCGTCGGTATATGACACCGTGGCGCCTTCGATCTCCGACTCCGTTACGGTGATTTCGCGTTGCCCGATCGTGTCGTCCACATCGATGGTAAAGGCTAATTTGTCCCCGGCTGCGAGGGAAACGATCTCAAGTTCAATTGTATTCTGCCCGTCCACGACCGAAGGAAATTGACGCAGTGCATCCGCACCCTCAACGAATTCGAGCGGTTGGAATACCTCTACACCCGCGCCTTTTTCGGTAACGTCGAAAATCAGACGTCCAGCAGATTGCGACAAGTCAATTTTAACGGTCGAGGTTTCTACTTCGCACGATCCGACATTTGTCAGAACAAAACGGTCTTTGGGTGCGCCTTCTATGAAGCGAATTTGAACTCCGGCTTGAAGCGAAGTGGCTGCAAATAGTCCAAGGGTCGCCGCAAGAATACTCTTCGGGAGCATATTTATCTCCTTCCTTATTGGTTCTTGATAGATACGCTTCGGCGGATCTCTTGGATCAGACTTATGCCCTTTGACTATGGTGGTTTAGCTGACAGGCCCATTCGAAGTTCCATGCACCGCTGTCAGAACGACGAAGTCAAAACATACCATTGTCATTCTCGCTGTTTGCTGGAACTTCCTGAAGAACGTCCCAGTGTTCGACAACCTTGCCATCAGCATCCAGGCGAAAAATATCAATCCCTGCGTACTCGAGACCATCGGGCCAGATTTGATGGCAATGCAGAACAACGTGATCGCCTTCAGCAAACGCACGTTTGATGTCCACACGCTTTCCCGGGTATTCGGCGGCCATGCGCTCGAAGTACTCAACAAAGGCTTGCTTTCCGTCGCCAACATGCGGGTTGTGCTGCGTATAGGTTTCCCCAACAAAGATATCTATGGCCTCGGCAGGTCGACACTCGTTGAACATCATTTCGTAGAAAGCGATGACGTTTTTCTTGTTAGTTTTGAGGTCCGGCATACTGATCTCCAAATCGACGTTTGCACCGCCCAAAAAATGTTGTCCCACGCAAGTCTTGGAAGCAACCCGGCAAGGACCTCATTCCCTAATCGGCAAGAAGTTACCGGCTTGATTTTGCGTTGCGACTATTTCGCGGGTTAGCCACTTATTCGGTTTCTTCAAAGTCTATGTGAATGTGATTTCCATCAGGATCGGCCACATGGACTTGCACCATTCCAGCCCCAGGGACTTCAGTTTTGCGATACTGGATCTGACTCGAGATCAGTTTTTCTTCGAATGCGCTCAACCCCGTGGCTGAGAGCGCAAAATGCTCGAGCTTGAGCCTCACTTCAGAGCCAACGTTAGGTGTTCCTTCGTGACCCACAAGATGAACCACGGCGTGATTACCCGCATACAACCATGCTCCGGGAAACGGAAAATCGGGCCGGGCCCCGGGTTTCAAACCCAGGACCTTTTCATACCAAGTAACCATCTCAGGCAACCTAGTCGTCACGATATTCACATGATCCAGCCGCTCAATTCTCATCTAAAAACCCTCAAGCACGAGTTTTCCTTTGGCCTTACCGCTTTCAAGGATAGCATGCGCTTTCTTTAAGTTTGCAGCATTGATCCTACCAAGTGTATCGGTTGCTGTGGATCTGATCTTTCCATTGTCTATCAAACCGCCGACCTGATTCAGGATTTCGCTTTGACGATTCATATCTCCAGTCCCAAAAAGCGACCGAGTGTACATGAACTCCCAATGCAATGAGATCGATTTGGGTTTGAACGGCGCGATGTCGAAGGTCTCAGGATCATCGATCAACCCAAAGCGACCTTGGGGCGTCATCACCTCTCCAGCTTGGGACGCATAAAGCTGGGAATGGTTTGTCGAATAGATGAAATCCACGCTGTCGATACCGAGAGCCTTGAGTTGTGAGCCAAAAGGTTCCGCGTGGTTGATGACTTGGTGTGCACCTAACTCTCGAACCCAGTCTTGTGTCTCGGGTCGGGACGCCGTCGCTATCACTGTCATGTCAGTGAGGGCCCGTGCTAATTGAATGGTGATTGACCCTACACCGCCTGCGCCACCAATAACCAGCAACGTATTGGTTCCGCCGGAAACGGCATCTTGGACCCGCAAGCGGTCGAACAGCATCTCAAAAGCAGTAAGCGTCGTTAGCGGCATCGCCGCAGCTGCTTTTGCAGGTATGGACTTTGGCGCTGACCCGACGATACGTTCATCCACCAGATGAAACTCGGCATTGGTTCCCGACCGGTTTATTGCCCCGGCGTACCAAACTGTATCTCCCAGACTGAAAGTCTCAACCGCTTCGCCAACTGCTTCGACGATCCCTACTGCGTCCCACCCCAGAATATCTGGTGCTGGACCTACAGGAGCACGTTTTTGACGAATTTTCGTATCGACTGGGTTCACTGACACGGCCTGCACCTTCACCAACAAGTCGTGCCCTTTCGGCGTCGGTTTATCGGCCTCGAAGTCGATTAAGGCGTCCGCCCGATCAATCGACCCTGTCTTTAGGTATCCCACGGCTTTCATAACGTGCTCCTTTGTCCGGTTCTTTATCAACCGATGACTGTCATCTCATTTAGGGCGAATTCTGCAACGGCGCCTTCTGTTGCTTCCAGGTAAGCCGCAAGGTGCTGAGCACCCATGTGGGTTTGCCAAAGCTCTCGGCTTTCCCAATTTTCGTAGAACACGAAATGAGCCGGGTTGTCGTTGTCCTGGTGCAGGTCATAGTTGATGCAACCCTCTTCGGCTCGGGTTATGTCGATGAGCTTGATCAGCTCGGCCTTTACGAGGTCAATTTTGTCAGGGTTGGCTTTGATGTTGGCGACGATTGTCAGCTTGGCCATTGGAATAGATCCCTTGTGTTATTGAGCGATGCGCAAGATTTACGCCGCAGCTCCTTCGGGATAAACAGGGCAAGATCGAACATATAATCCGGAAATTCCGTTTAATGCTTTTAGACAATCTTCGCTTGTTTCTGACCATAGCCGAGAAAGGCAGTCTGGTGGCCGCGGCGCGCGAGACAGGGTTGTCGAGTACGACAGTGTCCGAACGGCTCGCGGCTCTGGAGGCACATTACGGCGTGGTTTTGTTCAACCGCACCACCCGTTCCATTAGCCTGACCGAAGAAGGCCGGACACTCGCTAATGGAGCAAGAAACGTTCTCAGTGAGGTTGCGGACTTGGACACACTTGTTCGGCACGGCGCCGAAACTCTGTCTGGTCCAATTCGCATAAGCGCGCCCATTGACTTGGGACGGAGCATTGTCTCCAAGGTTATTGCCGAATTCACCGAAAAGAACCCTGCCGTCTCAATCGAACTGTCCCTCTCGGACGGTTATGTCGACCTCGTAGGCCAGGGTTTTGACCTCGCCGTTCGCTTCGGCAACATCACAGACAGCTCGCTCAGGTTGCGAAATCTGGGAAGCTACCAACGTTTCGTTTGTGCGTCCCCAAGTTACCTGGCCTCATTTGGAACGCCTGAAAAACCAGAAGATCTATTAAACCACAACTGCTTGATCATGAGGTTTGGCGACATGATCGACAACGTTTGGGAGTTTGGATCAGGACCAAATGCCCAGCGCGTATCGGTAAAGGGAAATCGAATAGTCAATGATGGTTCACTCATCCGCGATTGGGCGATTGCAGGCCATGGGATCGTATTGAAGTCCGAGCTGGATGTCGGCGACGATGTTCGATCTGGCAGACTTGTTTCTGTCTTGCGCGACTTCCTCCCACCGCCGAAACCTTTGCAAATGATGTTTCCACCGAGCCGGGCCCAACCACGTCGCATAACAGCCATAGCTGAGCATTTGCGTCGCAAATTTGGTGTGAGTTGAGGCCGCAGGGGAAGACACTAATCTGATGGCTGCTATGTCTGCTCAATGAATTTCAAAGTCGCATGTGCTAGCTCTGTGCCGGCATCTTCTTGAATGAAATGCCCGGCTTTTGGCACAACTGTATGATTTTGACCAACTGCCCCAGGGATCGACTTTTGGAACAGTTTGTCTACTCCCGCCATGACCCTGTCATCATCTCCAAAAACAGTCAGAAACGGAGTGTTGAGGGTCTTGAAGGTTTTCCATGCGGCTCGGTTGGCTTCTGAAGCTGGATTGTCGGGCGAGTCGGGCACCAACACTGGAAACTCTCGAGCGCCTGCCAGATAGCGCGCATCTGGGAACGGTGCGTTGTATGCTGCGACTTCTTCATCGGAAATCTTGGATGATGTGCCGCCGAATACAATGCGTCCCGAATTAAATTCAGGCACGGACTGCGAGTATTCCCGCCATGAAAGAAATGCCTCACTCAAGGGTGCGTCACCGGTGGGCAAGGCCGTGTTTGCCACAACTACGCGCGAGAACCGCTCGGGCATACTCGCAACCAACCGCAAGCCTATTAGACCACCCCAGTCCTGGCAAACCAACGTGATGCCCGTCAGGTCAACTTTCCGCAACCACTCGGACATCCAGTCTACATGGCGTTGGTAGGTGTAATCGGATCGCTCTGTTGGTTTATCCGACCTTCCAAACCCAATCAAATCAGGAGCCAGAACTCGATGGCCAGCGTCCTTGAATAACGGAATCATGCGCCGGTAAAGGAAGCACCAGGTTGGCTCTCCATGCATCAACAATACTGGTGATGCATGAGCCGGTCCCTCGTCCAAATAATGCAGTCGGAGAAGACTTCCCTCGGTGTCATCCACATCAAGATAGTTCGGGCCAAAGTTGAAATCTGGCAGCCCGTCAAACCGATGGTCCGGTGTACGAAGGAACTTCATCGTGAACTCTCCAAAAATGCCGACGGTCTTGGTCCAATAACAGTGATCGATAAAACAAGAACGGTCCAGTTCCAGCGTATACCGACATCAGGTTTGGTTGAGTTGTACACATTACTTCGGTCCCTCGCGGAGGAGGCCCTTTTTGCAGACGTTTTGAATCCGCGCCCAAAAATTTGGTCTCAAAAACCTTATATTGCGAGTTCTTCTGTACGGATCGCCGAGAGGCGGCTCAGAAGAAAATCGCAAGCCCGGTCATTGAGACAACCAAGAAAAGGAGAGACATGATTCCACCGGAGCGAACGAAATCCACCACCCGGTAGCCTGCTGGGCCCATGATCAACGCGTTCACCTGGTGTGTTGGGATCAAAAATGAGTTGGACGTTGAAATTGCTACTGTGAGGGCAAATACAGCCGGGTTACCACCCGCCGATATCGCAATAGAAACCGCTAACGGCACCAGCAGGACGGTCGCACCTACGTTGGACATGACCAGGGTGAATGCCGTTGCCAAAACGGCTATTCCTGCTTGCAACGACCAGATCGGCCAACCCTTCAGGAGGGCCAACACATGCGCGGCAATCCAATCCGCAGTGCCGGTGTTCTGGACTGCCTGGCCCAACGGGATCAGTGAAGCGAGTAGAAAAACTGTACTCCAACTAATCGACTCGTAGGCTTCGTCAATCGAGAGCACCCTGCTCAACACCATGCCAACAGCGCCAATTAATAGGCACAACGACAAGCGCAGATCTGAAAACAGAATTAGGCTCAACGCTATTAGGAAGAAGGCAAGCGCCCAGCCGACCTTGTGCGGCCGCAACTCTTCCTGGGGAAAGTCCGAGGTGACAACGACGAAATCCCTGTCTGACTTCAGTCGTGTCAGACGATCCCACTGCACGTGCACCACACACGTATCACCGGCCTGCAAAGGGACTTGTCCGATATGCGTTGCTGAATGATCTTCGGTTTCTACATGGCTCAGTGTTTCTTCGCCGCGCTGAATGGCCAGCAGAGACAAACCATGTGTCTGACGGAGGCGCAGATCAATCGGAGTTTGGCCGATCACTGAAGAACCGGGCGGAATAACAACCTCGGCCACCCCAGACTGCGTCGCGGCGAAATCATCCGCAAAGACATCTAGTTGGGGCAGGATCTCCAAGCCGTAAGGCTCAGCAAACTGATGCTCAACCACCCGACGCAGGCCAAGCACTGCGAGCCGCGCCGGGGCTTCGATCTTGGTATCAGCCATCGGCGCGATGACCTTGTGGCCACGATAGGACGTGCCAAGAATGTACATGTTATGGGCTACCATTAGATCTGCGAGCGTTTGCCCAATGATGATCGAGCCTTCAGGAACACGTATCTCGAACATATCAGCCCTTAGCCCATAGGTGTTTTCGACATAGGTCTGCATGGACCGCGCTGAGCTTGCGTCTTCTCCACGATCCCGCTGCGCAGGGAGAACCCAACGACCAAAGAGCACAAAGTAAAGCACCCCAGTCAGCACCAACATCACACCGATAGGCGTGACTGAAAACAGCCCAAATGTCTCCATTTGCTGGTCAGCAGGAAGGGATGAGTTTGCCGAAACAATCAGGTCATTCAACAGGATGAGGGGGGACGACCCGACTAATGTGATGGTACCACCCAGTATCGCGCAAAACCCCATGGGCATCAGCAACCTGCTCATCGGGATTTCCGTACGTGCTGAGATGCGGCTGACAACAGGCAGAAAAAGCGCAGCAGCTCCGACGTTCTGCATGAAGGAACTGATGACACCAACCGTTGTTGATATTATGGGGATTATCCGGGCCTCTGTCGTGCCACCATTCTTGAGGATCAAGGCCGCAACCTTTGACATAAGTCCAGTCTTATCAAGCCCCGCCCCAATTACCATAACTGCGATGATGGACATCACAGCGTTGGAGGAGAAACCTTCAAAGAGCTTAGATACATCGGCTAGATTACCCAGCCCCGGTAGATAGCTCAGTGCGCCAAGCAAAACCATAACAAGAATTGCTGCAACATCGATCCGTATGATTTCGGTAACAAAAAGTAAGACCGTAAAAGACAATAGACTCAGCACGGCTATCATTTCGTACGTTAGTGTTGGTAATTCCATATCTTACTCCCAAACTAACGTTACCTGACTACCAGCAAATACGAAGGACCAACTCTGCGCGGCAGATAAGGCCAATAGACATTGGGCTTGCTTACGCGGCTCGCTTTTTCGGGCGCGGTATCTGCTGAAACCTGGATTCTGCCAACCCAAAGAGAGGTAGATGACAAATTCATAAGCCTAACTAAGCATCACAATGCGAAATGAACTTTCACACTTTCTAAAATACACACAAATGGATTTTCCGTATCGTTATCATTCATATCCAGTCAATTATACTTGCCAAGTAGGGAACGCTCTGCGCGATGCCCTCACGACGGCTCAGCTCTGCATTGCTGTCCTCGCCTTTTAGGCCGTCCAGCACGATCCTGATCTTCTCTACTGCGGAATACTGTTGCGGGTCGCACCGCGAAAGGCCGCATTGAGCTGGAAGCGGCAGACTTCAAGCTTCACGTGAGCCACGATCATGGCATGAATCCAACTAAAATTTGCACTGTGCAGAATTATCTTTGGATGCCAAATACGCAATTCTTTAGACGAAATGCAATGCTATTCGCGCCCCTACAAACCGCTGTAGGGGCGCTCATAACGCTGCAATGCCGACATTGATTTCATTAAAAAAATCTTGGAAGTTCGCCCATAACTTGAAGTGGTCCCATCTTTTCGGACAGGTTTGCAGCGTTTCTAAGGTGTATCGGGTTTAGGTTTCATGCTGCGTGTCGCTCTTCCAAGCCTGCCCAATATGCGTCGTCCGGCGTCTGCCGATCAAGCGCGGAATGGGGTCGGCTGGTGTTATAGAATGCCATCCAGCCCTTGATGACACGACGGGCCCGGAAGCCTTCATTGATTTCTTCGAGATAGATGGCCTCCTGCTTCAGGGATCGCCAGAGGCGTTCGATGAAGATGTTGTCGAGGTAACGCCCGCGCCCGTCCATCGAGATGCGCACGCCCGCCTCGGTCAGCGTCGTGATCCAGGCCGATCCGGTGAACTGCGATCCCTGATCTGTGTTCATGATCTCAGGCGGGCCGTACCTGGCGATGGCCTCGCTCAGTGCTTCGACGCAGAAGTCGGCGTGCATCGTGTTCGACAACCGCCAGCTCAGCACCTTGCGCGTCGCCCAGTCCATGATTGCCACCAGATAGAGGAAGCCATTTCTGACTGGCACAAAGGTGATATCGGCGCACCAGACCTGGTTCGGTCGGTCAATCACCATCTTCCTCAGCAGATACGGGAAGACCGGGTGCTGAGGATGCGGCTGGCTGGTTCGTGGGCGCTTGTAGACCGCTTCAAGACCCATCTTCGCCATCAATCGCCTGACGCGATGGCGGCCAACAACAATGCCTTCCCGGCGCAGATAGGCCGCGATCTGGCGCGACCCGAAGAATGGGTATTTGGTGAACACCCGGTCGATCTCTTTCATCATCGACAGCGTGTCGGCGTCGATCCCGGCGGGCGTGTAGTAGAACGCCGACCGGCTCAGGCTCACCAGCTTGCACTGCTGGCTGATGCTCAGCTTGGGGTGATCCCGGTTGATCATCGCGCGTTTCTTTCCAGGGCTCATCGCTTCAGCCCTTCCGACAAAAAATCGTTCTCGACCGCCAGCCTCCCGATCTTGGCGTGAAGTTCCTTTACTTCCGCCTCGGTCGGGCCGCTCTGCTTGCCACCCGAGAACACATCGGCCATGCCCTCGATGGCCTGCCGCTTCCATGTGCTGACCTGATTTGGGTGCAACTGATGCTTCGCCGCGATCTCCTGCACGGTCTTGTCGCCACGCAGCGCTTCCAACGCCACCTTGGCCTTAAACTGATCTGTAAAGTTCCGGCGCTTTGCCATGTTCGTATCCCTTCAAAGGTTCGGGAAACACCTTAGCTGACTGTCCGGTTTCCTGGGACCACTTCAACTCTGCGCGGTATTTGCGCATAAGTCTGCACGATTTGCCCATAAGTTTGCATGCTACATAGAACTCGTTGAACAAACAGGCTCTCAGGTTTATCTGCGATGCCCAGATGCAACTTACTCCCAATAACAAGCAGACGAGCGCCAAGTGTTTGCTTGGCCATCCCAAGCACTGGCGCTGACGCATGACGTGGGATTTATTCCGTCGCAATTGGATCCATGGACGTTTGCGAGGACAATGCGTTGACGCCCAAATCAGCAACAGTCCAGCCTTGATTGAGCAAGGAATGAGCCTCCTCTTCTACCAGGAAGTGCGACATGCACCCCCCGTTTCGCAAAAAAGAGAGGCGGCGCTTGAACACGCAAGACCGGACTCATTCAGAACCCAATCGCGTTGTAGGTCTCCGTCGAGATCGACCTTTTCAACCGCACCCCAATCTAAGTCAAATTGAGCGTCGTTGAATTCCGCACAGGCTCGTGCCGCCAGATCAACCTTCGCCTGCAAACCGGGCGGAAGGCGCGATACATCAGCCGCGACATCTGGTGAGGTCCAAACAAGGCCCGAAGCAAGCACAATCCCGGCGACCAAACACTTCATCTGACGCGCTATTTGGAAAGCTGGTTGGCACAAGGTATCAATTGCACTGATCATATCGGTAGTCCCCATATTCCAGCCAGTTTGCCGAGCCTTCGTTAAAAATCAGAAACTCGGACCTGTCCTCCCCAAGCAGGGCCACGACAAATCCGGCTGGCGGCTCAGAATTTCCGAAGTAACTGTAAGCAGTCATGGCTCTGATCGACTCGCCGTTGACTGTTACTCGCGCGTCCCACTCTTCCCCCGAGTTGTCCAAAATTACGGGTTCGATCACGCGCTCTATCGCTCCGCCACCACAATATACGATGCCTTCGGGGGGTTCGTAGGAGGACCGCTGGCTAGGATCTGAATCGCAGGCGGAACGAAGGGACCGAATTGCCGCGCTGGAACCTTTCATGTCAAAGATTCCGTAGCTGACATCTTGATCAATCATCGACAGGTTAACAGATGCATTGGCCGCAAGCTGGCCCAGTACAAAACCATAGTCCTCTTGACTATTGAAACTAACTTCGACGGGATAGTTATCAACGATCTGTACGGCAGCGTTTTCTGCGCCAACCTGAAATGCTCCAACTTCGGTGGCTCCGTTCTTCAAGAAACGAATGGAAAGCCCCTGCTTGTCCGTAATGTCCTGGCTGTCCTCATATCCAGCCGGAGCAAAGCGAATACGGTTACACTGAAGTTCCAGCGTCATGTTTCCGGTTTGAATAAATGCATTGGGAATAGGCCCAGAGTTGAACGACCACTCCGCTGATGCAGTGGTCGCCATAACCATCATTAGCGTCCCAGTGGAAATCGTTTTGAAACTCATTTTCTCTCTCCATGGTGTTACGGTTCGCACTGTCATTCAGCCTGAGATTCCGGCCAATTGCCCCGGCAACCAGGTCAGGAAACAGGTTCGCCGTATTCGTTTGCGCCTTCTTCCGAAGGGCGCGTCAACCACCAGATCATCAGAATGGACAGAACCAATTGAAGAATTGAGACAACAACAATACCGGTCACGCCCAGGACTGCCGCGGGTCCTCGTAATGCGTCAGGGTTCTCGGTCCCTTGCTCCAATACCGAAAAGAACGCCACGCCACCCAGCATAACAAAAAGCGTTGTAATGCTGAGCGCCATCGGCAGCAGCAAATACCAGCCAGGTCGTCCTGTATCATGCAGCCTTCGCCAACCGGCGGCCAGCATAGGTATGAGAACAGCCAGTTGAAAAACAGAGGACAGAACCCGAGATCCTTGCCCTGTCTCGGGGTTAGTCCCGAATAGGATCGTATCCAGCACAGCCAAAGCAGCACTCACTAGAACCACAAACAAGAAGAACCACCAGTATTCTGAACGTATAGCCCGGCCGGAGAACTGGAAGTATTTTGAAAAACACGTTTTAACGGCCTCAATAAATCCCATTTTCATTCCTTTCTTAATCTCTGTGCGGCCTCAAAACGTTTCGCCACCTAGAAGAACAAACTCGCCTGTATGGATGCTCTCACTTACCTTTTTGTTTGAATGCAGAGGCCTATCGTACGAGAGCGTAGAGAAATTTACGCGCGGAAAAAATGTTGATTTATGAAAAAATAGATTCAAACATGCGAATTCGACATAACTTTCATTTTACCTCCGTTGATGTCGCTGTCGCCCGATTTGTCGGGCCCTTCCGACTGCTGGAGTGAGTGCTGGCGGTCGGAGGCCCTCAAACAAAGATCAAGCATTGGGAGGACGCGATGCTGAAGCTTAACGTACTCCCCCTCTTTCCAGAGTTTGTTCTAGCTTTCGCCAGTGTCGTCATTCGGCCTTCGCACATTGTCGGCGGCCCCGATGGTCAACGAAATGTTGTTCCGCCGAGCAAGCCCCACGCGGCAAGTTTTGGGAAAGATAGTCAAAGGATCGAGGTAAGTTCTATTGGCTGCGCAGACGCGAGAGCTTCAAATAAACGCATCCAATTTCACTAATTTCAACGGACCCAGAGGGAGAAGAAAATGACCAACAAGATGGTGATGATTTCAGGCGCAACTTGTTTCGCAATGCTTGCGGCCTGTGACGACACGAGTACATCCAGTGCGTCCGCCGAGCTCACACCGGCTCAGCAAGCATGTTTGCGAGATGTAGCCAACACGACGAACAATTCGCAAGTCGTTGTGCTCTCATCCGCGTTTAGCGAGGCTGGAACACAAGTCACTGTCGGTGTTGGCGAGGATCGTGCTCCTTGGAATTGCATTGCCTACAGTGATGGCGCGACCGCTGGTATCGAGTTCCTGGGCGACGAAGGCGCATTGTAGTCTGTTTGCTGTGTATCTCGAAAGCACCAGTCGTGATCAAATTTGAATAACGGCAAGCTCAGACATTCAAACCTCGTAATAGGATTAGGCTCTAACATTCTCAATCATGCAAAGGTTGTAGAAAATGCCCGTAACCAACTCAGTTGTAATTGCGATCATTTGCACTTTTGTGGCCATTGTTTCGGTTCCAAAATACAGCATTGCACAAACCTGGGACATAGCATCACAGCACTCAGTCAACGGCGTAACGGTGTATGATACGGATGAGCTGTTAACTTTTGCCGGTCAATTGGCCTTCAATCGGTCAGGGCGCATCACAGCGGTGGAGGTCGCATCAACGATCACTCAGATCTACCGAGAAGACGGTTATTTTTTGGCTGAAGCCTGGCCCGGTCCCGATGGGCAGAGCATAATTGTTGATGAAGGGCGCATTCAAACCATCGAAATTGAAGGTGTAGATACGCGTACGTTTCAAACACTAGAGAAGATTTTTCAGCCCCTCACCACCTCCTATCCCATAACGCTGAAACGATTTGAGCGGGCAGTGATGCTGGCCGAGGACATACCTGACTTGGAATTGTCGACCGAACTTGATTACCCGGATCAGACTGGTGCTCGGCTGAGAGTATTGGGAGAGCCACTGCGAAAACAAGCCGGTAGTGCGACACTCGACAACCCTCCGCGTGAGCTTGGAGAAGCGCTTAGTTTTTATGTCGTACAAGAGTTTTATTCGACGCTGACCGTCGGAGATTTGCTGCGATTTGAGGGATCAGGCAATTACAATTGGGACAAAGACGATGAACACTCATTGTGGGGCGCACTTACCTATCGCACGCCGCTGAACAGCAATGGTCTATACGGTGAGATCTTCTACGGGAACATAAACGCAAAACGTGACCTCTCGGGGGACTTTGCGAGAACAGATATTGACGGCGAGAACTTCACAGTCGCGATGGGTTACCCCGTGATCCGCGATGTGGCCCGTTATGGGTATCTTCTGCTGGACTATCGCCTTTCAAAAGCGGATTCAGTCAGTGGTGGCGTTCCACTATCCAGTGACGCGAATGTCGTTGGCCTTACGTATCTTTACGGGCAAAACTATCCAAAGGGACAAGCTCTGGAAGCGGGGCTAACCTTATCTTTTGGTGACAATGACAACGACACGACAGACGCGAGTTTTGACGACGGGGACTCTTCTTTCTGGCATCTACGAGGCGGCGTCGGATACGAAAGCCCACTTACGGGCTTGTCGCCCAACACAGCTTGGCGCACCGAGATTTGGGGGCAGTACACAACAGACCGGTTGCCCTCTGTTGAAGAGTACTTCCTTGGTGATCGTTATGCTTTGCGCGGATATCGATTTGACGAAGTAGACGGTGATTCCGGGATTTCTGCGATATTCGAAGTATCTCACTCCTACTTCCCCAGCTCTCAGAGCATTCATCGGCTAACGCCCTTTGCCTTTTTCGACGTGGGTTACATCTCGAACAATGACCCTGCGAGTTTTGAAGTTGATAATGCTACGCTGGCATCCACAGGTCTGGGTTTGGACATCGAGTTCAAGCGAAACCTATTTCTGTCCGGATACGTCGGTGTCCCTTTGAGAGACGGCCCTTTAACCGAATCTGGCGATCCTGGCGCGTATCTTGCTCTGACAACAAGTTGGTGAGGATGTTATGAAACGGAACCGCATTGTTTTACTTACTGCAGCTTGTTTGATTGCAGAACTGGCCGCTACTCAGGTCGTTGCCCGCGGAAATCACTACGGGTGGTGCCGAGGCGTAGGGAACCCGCACCAGTCGAGCCAAGGATGCGGGCAGGCTGGTGGGCAAGGGGCAGGTAATCAAGTTACTGGCCCAACTCAGCCGGTGGCAAATCAGTTGCCGCTTAAGGGAACGCAGCAAACACCCACGTCCGTTACTGTTCCAGTCCTTGCTCCGGGCGCGGTTCCGAACGCAATTCCCGGTCAGGTTCCAATTGCGACACCAATAGCGGTTCCTGGTCAGGTTCCCACACCGATAGTAGCGCCGACGCTAACTCCGCCTTTGGCACCAAACGCGACACCAAACCGGGTTCCGACAGCCGTTCCCAATCAGGTTCCACCATTGGCTACCGGTCCTACCGCGGTGCCGCCGCAAGTTCCGACTGCAACTCCTAATCAAGTTCCGATAGCTATCCCTGGCCAGGTTCCGCCTCAACCTACCGGCCCAACAGCGGTACCGCCACTTGTGCCAACCGCAACGCCAAACCAAATACCAGTCGCAGTTCCTGGTCAGGTCCCACCTCAGCCCACTGGACAAACTGCTGTGCCACCGCTCGTCCCGACTGCAACACCAAACCAGATTCCGGTCGCAGTGCCCGGCCGTGTTCCGCAACCCAGCGGTACTACGGCGACACCCCCGCTTGTCCCAACCGCAACCCCCAATCAGGTTCCCACGGCGGTTCCTAGCCAGGTTCCACAGTTGACACCGAAACCGACGGCAACTCACGTGGCCGTCCCAGGACATCCGAAACCTCAAGGCGTCGTGACAATCATGCGCCCCAAGCCGAGGCCGACAACCGGTGGTGTCCAGCAACCCAGCACAACACAAGTGACCCACCATTTAACCCACCAAAGTAATGCGAAGAAACACGATCACGTCGCAGCAACACCTGGACGACATGACCCGCACGACCTACCGAGATTCCGCAACGCGGCGGCCAAGGAAGACTGGGAATGCGTTGCCAGCGGATTTGGACAGCGCCGGTTTGATGCTGGGCGAGGCGTATTGCTGAACAACGGAGCGTTGCGGCACCTCGGAAACGTGGACGCTATGGCAAGGGATGTGCCTGCAAGGCATCCAAAACATTCTGGATGCATTATTTCGGTCAAACGAAAGCAGCGCTGAAGCTCGCATGGTAGGTTTTACTCGGACAATGAGATTAGTCGACCAATAGTTCGTCAATTGTCATCTGGATAATTGGATTTCGTATTGCCCATATTCCCTGGCGTTTACGTTGGCTGACGTAGCCCAAAAATGCTCTGTACCTAAATTTGCCTCAATTAGGCCAACAATCTAAAGTGCCGCACTTCCAAGAAGAGCCTCCGACCATCTGGGACGGTCAGGTCGGGCAAGCGAAACTTTGAACGGCAACTTTGCAATGTCAGCTTTCTGCGCATCGCAGACCTTCGCGAGAATCCAAGTTTCCTTAGAGTGGCCCTTTGCGGGATTGAGAAATGCAAAGGGTCGAAACCACAACGACTAGGCCAAAACTGATTGAATTCGTCGCCAATGCCGACAATCGCGCAGCGCAAAACTGTGGGCGAACTGCGCAAATTTATGGGGTGTGCGAAGTGTTATGCGCAAACCTACAACCGCTCAAAAATCCAAATTCTCCACACTAAGAGCATTCTTTTGAATGAATTCACGACGCGGCTCTACCACATCGCCCATGAGCTTGGTGAACAGATCATCGGCCTCGACCATATCATCCACGCGTACTTGCAACAGGGTCCGTGCGTCCGGGTCCAGCGTTGTTTCCCAGAGTTGATCGGGGTTCATCTCTCCCAAACCTTTGTAGCGTTGCAGCGACAAGCCCTTTTCGCCCTCCTCCAGAATCGCGCGCAGCAGGTCGAGCGGGCCGTGTATGACTTGACCCCGATCGCGACGCACCAACGTTGCGGGGGTGTTGTAGACCTCTTGCAGGCTTTGGGTGAAACTGCCGGTTTTACGGGCCTCACCCGAGCGCAACATGGGGCCGTCCAGTGTGCGCACTTCTTCCACACCGCGCAGGATGCGCGCGAGGCGGATGCCGTGATCCTGTGTGATGCGGCCTTGCCAGCCGCGTTCGTATTCCAGTGCAATCAAGTCAAGGCGCGCCGCGACCTTGTCGGCCACGCCCTGCAAATCGGAATCAACAGCGCCGGGCACGAAGGCACCGGCTACAGCAGCCTGCTCCAGAATATGGCGCGGATAATGCGTTGGGAAGGCGTCCAGCACTCGCTTCAGCTGGCGCGCTTCATCCACTACGCGGGTCAGGTCCTGGCCGATGATTTCCTCGCCCGAGCCTAATTTAAGTACTGCACCTTCGACGCCCTGATTGATCAAATAATCATCCAGCGCGGCCTGGTCCTTCAAGTAAACCTCTGATTTACCGCGAGAAACCTTGTATAGTGGTGGTTGAGCGATGTAGAGATACCCGCCCTCGATCAACTCTGGCATTTGCCGGTAGAAGAAGGTCAACAAGAGGGTGCGGATATGCGCGCCGTCAACATCTGCGTCCGTCATAATGACGATTTTGTGGTAACGCAGTTTTTCGATGTTGAATTCGTCGCGGCCAATGCCGGTGCCAAGCGCCATCACGAGGTTACCGATCTCTTGGCTCGACAACATCCGGTCAAACCGCGCCCGTTCCACGTTCAAGATTTTGCCACGCAAAGGCAGAACAGCTTGTGTCAGCCGATCCCGACCGGTCTGGGCAGAACCACCAGCCGAGTCCCCCTCGACCAGGAAAACTTCGGTCTTGGACGGATCTTTTTCAGAGCAATCCTTGAGCTTACCAGCCAGATAGTTCACATCCATCGCAGTCTTGCGGCGGGTCAGTTCGCGAGCTTTACGGGCGGCCTCGCGCGCTAAAGCTGCCTCGATGATCTTACCGACAATCCCCTTAGCCTCACTCGGGTTCTCTTCGAACCATTCAGCCAGCTTCTCGTTCATCAGACCTTCGACCGCCGGGCGCACCTCAGAGCTGACCAGCTTGTCCTTGGTCTGGGACGAGAATTTCGGGTCGGGCACTTTCACAGACAACACGCAGGTCAGGCCTTCGCGTGCATCGTCACCGGTAAAGCTGACCTTTTCCTTCTTCGCGATCCCGCTGGACTGAGCATAGTTGTTGATCGTCCGGGTCAGTGCACCACGGAAGCCAGCCACATGGGTGCCGCCATCGCGCTGCGGGATGTTGTTGGTGAAGGGCAGCACGGTCTCATGATAACTGTCATTCCACCACATCGCGATTTCCACGCCGATATCGTCACGCTCGCCCTTGATATAAATCGGTTCGGGCATCGCCGGTGTCTTGGACCGGTCGAGATATTTGACAAACTCTTTGACGCCACCCTCGTAGAACAGTTCGGTTTCCAGCCGCTCAGCAGGGCGTTCGTCGATCAGAATAATCCGCACGCCTGAGTTCAGGAAAGCCAGCTCGCGCAAGCGCTTTTCCAGCGTCTCAAACGAGTATTCGAGGTTCGAAAACGTGTTGGTCGAGGCCAGAAATCGTACCTCGGTTCCCGTGCGATCGCCACACTCGCCAACGACTTTCAGATGTTCCGCCGTCTCTCCACCTTCAAAACGCGCCACATGTTCCTTGCCGGCCCGCCAAATGCGCAGTTCCAGCCAATCGGATAGCGCATTCACCACCGAGACGCCCACTCCATGCAGACCGCCTGACACCTTGTACGAGTTGCTGTCGAACTTACCGCCAGCGTGCAGTTGGGTCATGATGACTTCAGCCGCTGAAACGCCTTCCTCGGGGTGTATATCCACCGGGATTCCACGTCCATTGTCGCTGACCGAAACGCTGGAATCCGCGTGAATTTTTACAGTCACATGGTCGGCATGACCGGCCAGTGCCTCGTCAATTCCGTTATCGACAACCTCGTACACCATATGGTGCAGACCCGAACCATCATCCGTATCCCCGATATACATACCGGGACGTTTGCGAACTGCCTCTAAGCCTTTGAGAACTTTGATGGAATCAGCGCCGTATTCTTGGGGTGCCTGTGCGTCTTCGGACATGCCGTTAGTACCTATATTATTTTGGTAACTTATACGTTTTCTGGTGGGGATTGTCACGTGCTCCCCCCATATTTTGTGGTTCTGATCCGCTTAATTTGCGGATCAAAGCCGATCAAGGTCTGCTGCAATATCCTCGGCAATTTCTGCCGCGTTCACATCGTCCCGTTCGGCTGACAATCGCAACCCCAGAAGGTCGGATTGATAGCGCGCCGCCAAGCGATCCGGGTCATGACTTGGCGCGATTTCTCCGGCCTTCTGCGCGCTGCGAAAGAGGTCCGCAAAACAAGCTTTCATGTCAGCCATGTGGGTTTGCGCCTGATCAGCCAAATCATGGTCTTTGGCTTGCAATTCCGCATAAGTCTTCGCCAACATGCAGGCTTTTGTTGGCAGCTCCGACGCCTCGATCACACGACGAGGTTGCACCTTAAGAGCACCAAGCGGGCCCAATTCCTGCGCCAAAGCCTTCATATTGGCAACCCCTTCCTGAGTATACCGCTCTAACGCCAGGGCGTAGAGCGCATCTTTCGACCCGAACGCCGCGTAGAAGCTGCCCGGTTTCAGCTTCAGCTCTCGCTCGAGATCCTTAAGCGACGTCCCCGCCCAACCGTGACGCCAGAAAATATCTCGCGCCTGCGCGATAAGCGCGTCTCGGTCATATGAGGGTTTGCGGGGCATCGTTTCACCAATTCTTGAACGTTCGCTCAAATATATACTTGAGTGATCGCTCAAGAAACCCTAAATACGACTCATCGCGCCAGAAACAGGAGTTTTGACATGGCCAATTTCCCGTCTCACGACCTAGAAACCGCCCCGGAAGGGTCCAAGCCGCTGCTTGAGAAATCTCAGGCTGCATTCGGCCGCCTGCCCGGTCTTCATAAAGTAATGGCCGAAAGCCCCCAGCATCTGGAAGGCTATCAGGTTCTGCACGGCCTGTTTCTGCAGACCGATTTCAACAACGACGAAAAAACCGTTGTCTGGCAAACCATCAATGTCGAAAACGAATGCCATTACTGCGTGCCTGCGCATACCGGCATCGCAAAGATGATGAAAGTCTCTGACGAGATCACCGAGGCGCTGCGCAACGAAACTCCGCTGCCCACGGCCAAGCTGGAAGCGCTACGCACCTTTACCCTGCAAGTGATGGAAACCCGTGGAAACCCGACTGAAGAACAGCTGCAGGCCTTCTTTGACGCTGGCTATTCCCACCGTGCGGTCCTGGATGTCGTACTGGGTCTGGCACAAAAAACCATGTCGAACTACGTCAACCACATGGCCAAAACCCCGGTCGACGAAGTGATGCGCGGCTTCCTTTGGGAACGCAAAGTCGGCGAGCCTGCCTAAACGCTGACGACCGAGCCCTCGTCGCCTTCGGTAACGACCAGCGTTTGGGCTCGATCCCCCAATTCCGCAAATAGCTCAGGCCCGGTGCCCGTCATCCAGGCCTGTGCGCCCAGCGCACAAATCTCATCATACAACGCAGCGCGCCGACCCGCATCCAGATGCGCGGCCACCTCATCCAGCAATACAATAGGAGGTGCTCCAACCATCTCCGCCAACGCTCGCGCGTTTGATAGGATCAGCGATACCAGCAGTGCTTTCTGCTCACCGGTCGAGCAATCTTTGGCAGGAACGCCCTTGGCGGAATATACACCATACAGGTCTGATCGATGCGGGCCGACCAAAGTCCGCCCGGCGGCCAGATCGCGAAACCGGCTTTCATCCAAAGCTTCTCGCAAGTCTTCCGCCGTCTCAGGCATTGCACCTTCGGTTTGAACCAATTCAAGATCCGCTGACGGAAAGGCAGTCTCAGCTTTATCCTGTGCTGAGCGCAGATACTCCAACGCACTCAACCGCGCGGCGTGGATGCGATGCCCCATCTCGGCCATCTGCCCTTCCAGCGCCGCGTACCAATGGGCATCGCGAACTTGTTCTTTCAGCAACCGGTTCCGCTCGCGCATCGCTTTTTCATAGGTCAGAGATGCCTCGGCATGTGCCGGATCAAAACTCAACGCGATCCGGTCGAGGAAACGCCGTCGCCCTTCAGCCCCTTCGATCCAGAGACGGTCCATCGATGGGATTAACCAAACTACCCGCGCCAGCTTTCCCAATTCAATCTGGCTTGAGGTCTTCTCATCAATCCGCACCTGCCGCGCCGCACCACCTTCGGACCAGGTTTCAATCTCGAAATTCTGTCCTTGCGCATTCAATAGCCCAATCAGCTTCCACCCCAGCGCCTCGGGGCGCCGTGTCATCTCAGCGGCGCTTGCCCGCCGCATCCCGCGCCCGGGTGAGAACAGAGAAACCGCTTCCAGGATGTTGGTCTTACCGGCCCCGTTTGGCCCATGGATCGCCACTGGCCGTCCGTCCAACGACAGGCGCGCCAGCTTATGAGACCGAAAATGCGAGACCGTAAGCTCGGTCAGGGCCAATCCCATGACCCCTCTCTTTCGTTAGAGATCACCCAGTCGAGGCAATCAGACGCGCATCGGCATTACGACGTATACTGCGCTTTGGTCGTTGCCTTCGCGCATCAGTGTCGGATCACCCGCCGAGTTGAACATAAACACCGCATTTTCACGATCCACCTGAGACGCGATTTCGAGCAGGTATTTGGCGTTGAACCCGATCTCCAGGCGCTCATCCCCGTAAGCAACTGCCAGCTCTTCCTCAGCCGCACCACTGTCGGGTGCATTCACTGACAGAACCAGCTTATCCGCATCCAACTGCAGTTTGACGGCCCGCGACCGTTCGGACGAAACTGTCGCCACACGATCCACGGCCTGCGCGAATTCAGCCGCGTCCACTTCTAACTTGCGCGTGTTGCCTTGCGGGATGACGCGTGTGTAATCCGGGAACGTTCCGTCGATCACTTTCGAGGTGAGCGTGATGTCAGGTGTTGCAAACCGCACCTTGGTTTCGCTGACCGAGACGGCGATGTCCATCTCGTCATCATCCAGCAGCTTGCGCAGTTCGCCCACGGTTTTGCGGGGCACGATCACGCCCGGCATATCCGCTGCACCATCCGGCAGATCCGCATCGATCCGTGCCAAGCGGTGACCATCAGTCGCCACGCAACGCAATACCTTGCCGCCCTCGGAACCATCCGCAACGTGCATGTAAACGCCGTTCAAATAATATCTCGTCTCTTCCGTGGAAATGGCAAACTTCGATTTATCGAACAGCCGGCGCAACAATGCCGCCGACGCCGTAAAGTTCGATTGGTATTCTGAAGACGCCATAACCGGGAAATCTTCTTTCGGCAGCGTCGCCAGAGAAAAATTCGAGCGCCCCGCTTCCACGGTCAACCGCCCAGCTGCACTATCTGCGGTCAGGGTCACCAGCGCCCCATCGGGCAGCTTGCGTACGATCTCATGTAGCGTTGTGGCCGCAACAGTCGTAGCGCCCGCTTTCTCGACTTGCGCGGGGGCCTTGTCGACCACTTCGATGTCCAGATCGGTGGCACGAAACAGCGCCTGATCGCCTTCGGCCTCGATCAGCACGTTGGCAAGTATGGGAATCGTGTTGCGACGTTCGACAACTGACTGGGCCTGCGAAACGGCCTTGAGAAGGGTGCCGCGTTCGATGCTGATCTTCATACCCTCTGTTCCTTTGACTTGCGTGCCGAAATAGGCGGGACTGGCACGTTAGCGTCTCAGCCCTGAGGCACAAGGATTTTTTACGGATTTCTGGGTCGGATTGCCTCGGTGGTCAAGAGCAGCGCGCGTGAAACACACCAGATCATTCTCAACCGTGGACAATAGCGCACAAGAAAACACCCCGAACGCAATAGTCCGGGGTGTTTTTCAAGGATTCAGTGCGGTTTAGGCTTCCAAGGCCCGGCGCAGCATCTCAACATCTTCGGCAATCTGGCCATCGGTCAACTTCAGCTCTTCGATGCGCTTCACGCCATGCATGACCGTGGTGTGGTCACGCCCGCCAAATCGACGGCCAATCTCAGGTAGCGACCGACTGGTCAGTTGCTTGCACAGATACATCGCCACCTGACGCGGACGCGCATAGGACCGCAGGCGTTTAGGGCCGATGATATCGCTGAGGCGGATGTTGTAATAATCCGAGACCTTTCGCTGGATCTCTTCGACGGTGATCTTGCGCTCGGAGGCGCGCAGTACATCGGCCAGACAATCCTGCGTCAGCTCCATATCGATCTCGCGCCCGACCAGCGAGGCAAAGGCAAAAAGGCGGGTCAGCGCCCCTTCCAGCACGCGCACATTGGTCGAGATGCGGTGTGCAAGGAACTCCAATACACCATCAGCAATGGTCAGATCGGGATAAGTGCTGCTGTACTGCTGCACTTTGTTCTGCAGGATTCCCAGACGCAATTCGTAGTCTGTGGGATGAAGATCGACGACAAGGCCACATTGCAGGCGTGACTTTACGCGGTCTTCAAGGTCCTTGATCTCGCCCGGCGCGCGGTCGGCCGAGATGATGATCTGCTTGTTCTGATCCACCAGCGCGTTGAACGTGTGGAAAAATTCTTCCTGCGTCGAATCCTTGCCAGCGATGAACTGCACGTCATCGACCATCAGCACATCGACCGAACGGAACAAGTGCTTGAAATCCATCATGCGGCGCTCACGCAAAGCCTGCACAAAGCGATACATGAACTGTTCCGCTGACAGATAAAGCACATTCAACTCGGGGTGCTTGGTTTTCAACTCCCACGCAATCGCGTGCATCAGGTGGGTTTTACCCAGTCCAACACCACCGTAAAGAACAAGCGGATTGAAAGTTACCGGGCCGCCCTCGGATACGCGGCGAGCTGCGGCATGTGCAAGTTCGTTGGGTTTGCCAACAACAAAGCTATCAAAGGTAAACCGTGGATCCAGTGGCGCAGCCTGTAGTGCTTCAAGCGCATCGTTGGCTGTATCTGTAACAGCGGGCCGGGTTTCTGGCGCGGGAGACGGCTTGGGCTCTTCCACCAATGTGGGACGGGCTGACGAATTGGCCGCTGTGCGAAATGCCAAGCGCTGAACCTTTTCGCCCGATGTGTTCAACTCATAGAGAATAAGGTCCGCAAAATTCTGACTGACATAGTTGCCCATGAAGTTGGTCGGCACCGAGAACACCGCTACACCATCCTGCAACTCCTGAAACTCCAAGGGTTCAATCCAGGTGGTAAAATTGTTCTTCCCAACCGCCTTCATCAATTTGCTACGCAGTTGTCCCCATTTCTCTTGTGTCATTCGGCGCCTCACGCATCCCATTCATTATTGGCCTTAAGGC